>JBQTHS010000018.1:0-32386 GCA_052389635.1 Bacteroidota bacterium
TTCCACGGGGTTTGATTTTCAGGGCAAGAAAATCTCCAAATTCCTTTGATACAGCACCCTTTTTCATCCCCCGCACCCTTATCTTTGCGCCAAATTTCGGGATGGTATGGTAGTACTGCGTTTCAAATCCTTTACAGTAGCGGCTTTCAGCATAATTTTCTGTTTTTTTTCAGTTTCCGCATTTGCGGGTGGTGGTGAAGGGGATTCCGCCCGTAAAAAGGAGGGATTCAATGCTAAGGAAATCATTTTTGGACATGTTCTTGATGCACATGAATTTCATTTTTTAGATATCAGAGGCAAGGATGGAAAAGAACATCCGGTTAGTATTCCCCTCCCGGTTATAGTTTATTCTCCGCAAAGAGGGCTGGATATTTTTATGTCTTCAAAATTCAAACATGGACATGAAGAACATAAAGGATACGCTATTTTAACCGATGAAACCATTGCCCATAGAGGACTCGATCCAAAAAAATACAGTGCTCAGCAAATAGTTGCGGTAAATGAAAAAGGGGAAATAGACAGTTCTGTCTCGGTATACGACATTTCACTTACCCGGAATATTGTTCAAATGCTGCTGGCCCTGATCATTTTTGTATGGATCATGATAAGAATAGCAAAACTTTATAAACAAGGAGAAGGGGTTACCACCGCTCCCAAGGGCGTACAGGGCTTTATCGAACCTATTATAGTTTTTATTAAAGACGATGTGGCTAAACCAAATCTCGGGCACAGTTATACAAAATACCTGCCCTATCTGCTTACTGTTTTCTTTTTTATTCTTATCAACAACATATTTGGGCTTATTCCGGGCACTGCAAATGTAACAGGCAATATCGCCTTTACGATGATCCTTGGCCTTATTTCATTTGCAGTTATCCTGGCAAGTTCCAATAAACATTATTGGGGGCATATTTTTAACCCGCCCGGTATGCCGCTGTGGGTAAAATTTATCCTTGTTCCTGTAGAGTTTGTTAGCGTTTTTGTCAAGCCAATGGCTTTGATCATACGTCTTTTTGCTAATATGGTAGCAGGGCACATTATTATCATTTGCCTGATTTCGCTGATATTTATTTTTGCCGGAATGAACAAGGCGATCGGAATTGCCGCATCGCCGGTTGCCATTGGCTTTACAATATTTATTTATTTCATTGAAATACTGGTGGCATTTCTGCAGGCTTACATCTTTACAATGCTGACAGCGGTGTTTATCGGTCAGGCGAGGGAAGGTTCCCATGATCATCAGGAGGAGGATAAGCACACGGCTGCAGCCTATGACGATGCGGTAATCGTATAAACAGGTTTTTTAATAATCAATATAAATCAACAATTATGGATTTAATGATGATTTTGTTAAGCGATGTAGCAAACTCAAATGCCGGGGGGGCTATCGGCGCAGGCCTGGCAGCAATAGGGGCCGGGGTTGGTGTAGGACAGATCGGTAAAGGAGCTGTCGAAGCTATTGCCCGTCAGCCGGAAGCGTTGAACGACATCCGGGCAAACATGATTCTTACAGCAGCTCTTGTAGAAGGAGCAGCATTGTTTGCAATCATTGTAGGTTTGCTGGCTGTTCTCTAAGGAACAAAAACCATTACTGCATCCGAAGTACAGGGCGGAGGATGCAGTAAATTTCAAAACATTCAAATCAGTATATGGATCTGCTTAAACCCAATTTTGGATTATTAATATGGACCCTGCTGGCCTTTCTCATAGTGCTTTTCATACTTGCCAAATTTGCCTGGCCGGCTATAGTAAAAGGATTGAGGCAAAGGGAGCAGTCCATTGCCGACTCCCTGGCTACCGCAGAAAAAGTAAAAGCTGAAATGGCCCAGCTGAAAAGTGAGAATGAAGCTTTACTGGCAACTGCCCGTGAAGAAAGGGGTAAACTGCTGAAAGAAGCAAGGGAAACAAAAGATAAGATCATAAATGAGGCAAAGGAGCAGGCTAAAACGGAAGCTAATAAAATAATCACCGAAGCACAGGCCGCCATCAATAGACAAAAAATGGCAGCATTGACAGAAGTAAAAAACCAGGTAGGTAAACTGGTGATTGAAGTAAGTGAGAAAGTACTCCGCAGGGAGTTAGAGAATAAAGCTGCGCAGGAAGCCCATATACAGGGAATGGTGGGAGATGTAAAACTGAATTGAGAAACAACTGCGAGCTGCAAGCTATGAGTTACGAGCTACGGAAGTGCTCAAAACCCGAAACTTATAAATTATGCCAAATCCCCGTTTAGCTGCAAGATATGCGAAGTCACTGGTTGACCTTTCCATTGAAAAAGGGCAACTGGAGGCAGTGTATGCAGACATGCAGTGGCTGCATACTGTATGTAAGGGCAGCCGTGAGTTTGTGAATATATTGCGCAGCCCGGTTATCAGCAGCGATAAGAAGGAGAAAATTGTGGAAGCGGTTACAGCAGGCAAAGTAAATACACTCACTGCAGCATTTAACAGGCTGTTGATTGTGAAACACAGGGAAAGTAACCTGCCGGAAATTGCCGCTGCCTTCATCAGCCAGTATAAAGGGTACAAGAAAATTTATACAGTGAAACTGACAACAGCCGCCCCGGTAAGTGATTCGGTGAAAAAGGAAATTATCAGCCAGGTAAAGAAGACCAGTGATATGCAGAACATAGAACTGGAAACAAATGTGGATGAGAAGCTGATAGGTGGTTTTGTACTGCAGGCAGGGGATAAATTAATAGATGCAAGCATCGCTTACGACCTGAAGCAGATAGCCCGCCAGTTCGAGAACAACGACTTTATTTATAAACTAAGATAGTGCAAACTCCTGGAGGGTTTGACTTCTCCGGGAGTTGGTCAGAATAAAAAAATAAATTAAAGGTATGCCAGAGATTAAACCAGATGAAATATCAGCGATACTTCGCCAGCAGTTAAGCAACTTTAACGGCACTGCCGATCTCGAAGAAGTAGGTACCGTATTACAGGTGGGTGATGGTATTGCCCGTGTGTACGGTTTGGGAAATGTCCGCTATGGTGAGCTGGTAGAATTTGAAAACGGAGTCAGGGCGATTGCACTGAACCTTGAAGAAGATAATGTAGGTGTGGTACTGATGGGTGAAACCGGCGGTATCCAGGAAGGAGCTAAAGTGCGCCGTACCGGTCAGATTGCTTCTATCAAAGTGGGAGAGGGAATGGTAGGCCGTGTGGTTAATACACTGGGTGATCCAATTGATGGCAAAGGCCCTATCGGCGGCGAACGTTATGAAATGCCGCTGGAAAGAAAAGCACCCGGTGTAATCTTCCGGGAGCCGGTAAAGGAGCCATTGCAAACCGGTATCAAGGCGATTGATGCGATGATCCCCATTGGCCGTGGCCAAAGGGAACTGGTGATTGGTGACCGGCAGACTGGTAAAACGGCCATCTGCGTTGATACCATTATTAATCAAAAAGAGTTTTACCAGGCAGGCAAACCTGTTTATTGTATTTATGTGGCCATTGGCCAGAAAGCATCCACTATTGCCGGTGTGATGAAGACATTGCAGGATGCAGGCGCCATGGATTATTCCATTATCGTTGCTGCATCTGCTTCTGATCCTGCGCCGTTGCAGTTCTATGCACCCTTTGCGGGTGCTGCAATTGGTGAGTTCTTCCGTGATACCGGAAGACCGGCGTTGATCATCTATGATGACCTTTCAAAACAGGCTGTAGCTTACCGTGAAGTTTCATTACTGCTGCGTCGCCCCCCGGGACGAGAAGCATATCCTGGTGATGTATTCTACCTCCATAGCCGTTTGCTGGAAAGGGCTGCAAAAGTTATCAGCGATGATAAAGTGGCAAAGAACATGAACGATGTACCTGACAGTATCCGGCACCTGGTAAAAGGTGGGGGTTCTTTAACGGCCCTTCCGATCATTGAAACACAGGCAGGCGACGTATCTGCATACATCCCAACTAACGTAATATCTATTACAGACGGACAGATATTCCTGGAGGGGAACCTGTTCAACGCAGGTATCCGCCCGGCCATCAATGTAGGTATCTCGGTAAGCCGTGTGGGCGGTAATGCGCAGATAAAATCCATGAAAAAAGTGGCTGGTACGCTGAAGCTGGACCAGGCCCTGTACCGTGAGCTGGAAGCTTTTTCCAAGTTCGGCGGCGACCTGGATGCTGCCACCAAGAATGTAATTGATAAAGGCGCCCGTAATGTGGAAGTGTTGAAACAACCTCAGTATTCACCCTTCACTGTGGAGAAGCAGGTGGCCATTATTTACCTGGGAACAAATGGCCTGCTGAAAGACGTGGCCGTTAAAAATGTAAAAGCCTTTGAAGAACATTTCCTGATGGAAATGGAGAATAAACTGTCTGATGTGATGGCTGAGTTCAAGAAAGGAAACCTTCCCGAAGATGGGATTAAAAAAATGGTGGAACTGGCGAATGGATTGATACCGCAGTATAAATAGAGTAACCAAAAATTATCAATAGTGATCCTGCCTTCGGGCAGGATTTTTTTTGGGATATTATCTATCGTAATATTCGAAATTCTACGAATAAATCTTTGCAACTGATATTGATTCTCAATACCAATCGTATTTATACTACAGAAAATACGGTAATTGATGCGAAAAACTTCCCGAGAAACTTGCAAGTAAAAAAACTGCGTATTATGTTTGTGGCAGAATCGAACGAATCCTAAAGAAAGCAACGTAATCCGACCATGAAACAAACTCCTCACATTACGGGATATTACTTCCCGGTCTGTTTCAGAAATTATAAGCCGGTTTTCATTGCCTGACAAAGGATAGCCTCGATAGTATGATATCCTAAGATTAAACTGAAAAATTAATCTTAACCCTAACATGAAAGCGATGAAAACATTTGTACCCTTTAAGCAAAACATCCTGAAAGTTGTGCTGCTGCTGTCGTTAACCGCTTATAGCGTACTGACCCAGGCTCAGTCTTCCAGTGAATTGAAATTTGAGAACAACTCACTTTATTCAGGATCCGCCGGTGCGGACAATGCCGTCTACCGCTTCCCTGACGTTAACAGCACTATGGATGCAATGGTGAAGATCACAGGAAGATCTTCTGCATCCGTTTCTTTGTCAAATATTGATGTGACCAGCACCGGGTTCAGCAAAGCCTTTCAACCCCAGCTGAACCGCGGCTCTGTGAGTTCTCCCAGCACCTGGTGGATGGAATTTGAGATCCGGTTCGTCAACAAAGGCACCAACGTAAATGCGAATATTGCTGAGGCGTTTGCCACAGCCATAGATATTGACGGAAATAATAACACGCTCCAGGAATGGGATGCATTCTACGGAAGTTCATCATATACGGTTGAAACCCCTACACAACTTACCGTGACTTCCGTAATAGGTACTATCGGCCAGAGTTGGCTGACCGGGTTCCAGTTCCTGGGAGCACTCACCGATTATCCCGGGATTGACACTTCAGCAACCGAATTGATGACAACACACCGTTACGTAAATACCAACAGCATAACGGTTCGTTTTGGCGGCACAACCACCGGTTCTGCCAGCAGTACCAACCGTATGTATTCTGTTTGGTTCAAAAACTTTACCTACACCGTACCTTTAACGCTGCCTGTTAAATTAGCCTCTTTTACAGCCACGCTCAATAACAACAGCAGAGTGGATCTGAAATGGACCACCGCCTCCGAGATCAATGTCAGCCACTTTGTTGTTGAAAAAAGTTTCGACGGCGCCAATTTCTCAGATGCAGGTCTTGTGTTCGCCTATGGCAATGCCACCGATAACACGAACTATAGTTTTGCTGATAACCTTGGCATTACTTCAGCGACTGTAATCTATTACAGGCTTCGTTCAGTGGATATGGATGGTAAAGCTGAATTCTCTGAAACAAGAATGATACGCATCAGCAAGGGTAAAGAGAGTACTATTTCTATTCTGGCTTTCCCTAACCCCGCCATCAATGAACTTCGCATCACTATACCTGCAACCTGGCAGAATAAAGCGGTTGCCTACCAGGTGTACAGCTTTAGCGGTCAGTTGGTAAACAGCAAACAAGCCGGCAGCAGCAGCCAGACCGAAACAATTAATGTATGCAAATTGGCGCCCGGCATGTATATAGTTAAAGCCACTTGCGAAACAGAGACTGCACAGCAAAGAATTGTAAAACAATAAGATAGTTTAGATTCCCGGACGGTTTAAGCCGTTCTTGCATTGCAGGAACGGTTTTTTCATTTAAAATAAATTTGGTTTATAAAATAAACTACTTTACGTTCGTGTTTCAAAAGAAGAATTTATGAAACATCGCCAGTTGCTTTTGTTGATTGTTGCGGCCACACTTATGAACAGCATAAACAGCCAGACCACCATAAAGGGTACTGTCAAGGATAATAAGAACAACCCAGTTGCCGGAGCCAGCATATCCCTTAAAGACAGTTATGATGGCGCCACTACTGACTCAACAGGCAAATACTCATTTAAGACTGCTGAGAAAGGGGCACAACTGGTAGTGATTTCAGGTATAGGGTACAAAGCATTCGAACAGCCGGTAAAATTAGAAGGCGGTATACTGACCGTTGATGCAGTGTTGAAGCAGGAAGTTACCGAGCTGACTGCCGTGGTTCTATCGGCAGGTTCATTTGAAGCCAGTGATAGAAAGAGGGCAGCAGCTGTGCTGGACCCGATTGATATAGTAACGACCGCCAGTGCCAATGGCGATCTCACACAGGCTTTGAAAACATTGCCCGGGGCCCAGCAGGTGGGAGAGAGTGAAGGGTTATTTGTCAGAGGAGGCACAGCCGCCGAAACCAAAACATTTATTGACGGCACATTGGTGAATAATTTCTTTTACAGCAGTGTGCCGAACATTGCACAGTTCAGCCGGTTCTCTCCGTTTATATTTAAAGGAACAGTTTTCAGCACCGGCGGGTATTCGGCTTTATACGGGCAAGCATTGTCTTCTGCACTGATATTAGAATCAATAGACCTGCCCGAACAGACATCAGCTAATATCGGCCTTACTGTGCTAAGTGCCAATGCAGGTTACCAGCATCTGTGTAAAAACGAAAAAGCCTCATGGGGATTTGACTATGGTTACACCGACCTCAGCCTTGCCTTTGCACTGATCAAACAGCGGCAGGATTTTTCGAAAGTACCCACTTATCATAACCTGGATGCCAACTTCCGCATCAAAACATCCAAAACAGGCATGCTGAAATACTATGGCTATTTTAGCAGCAACCGGCTGGCCTTCACTACAAACAGTATTGATACGCTGGGCTACTTAGACAGATTTGCCATCGGTAATAAAAACCATTATCATAATCTTTCCTGGAAAGAAAACCTGCCAAAAAGATGGAGGATACATATCGGGGCCTCTTATACCAATAATGATGACGATATCAGCTCATCGCTGCAGGATAACAATAAAACTGATGTGGTGCTCAGCGGACTGGAGTTTAAAAATTTCGGTCTGGATAACAGGGGGAACTATTTCAATGCAAAGACAGTTTTTGAAAAAAAGATGAAAGGACTAAGTGCTTTCCGCTTTGGGGCAGAATATAATTTCAGCAATGACAAAGTGGTTTACACGGCATACGACGGACAAAAATATCCTTCAGGCCTGAAGCAACACGTTAAATCTCTTTTTGCAGAAACAGATCTGTATGCCACCAACGACCTTGCTGTGAAGGCAGGCCTGCGGTTCGAGCATTCATCTGTCCTTGACAAAACCAATATTGCCCCCCGGGCTTCTGTGGCTTACAAACTGGGCAAAGGGAGCCAGGCATCGGTTGCTTATGGAATTTTTTACCAGGACCCCGAAAAAAGATACCTGCCTTCGCCCAATGCGCTGGACTTTATGAAGGCAACGCATTATATCATCCAGTACCAGAAAGTGCTGAACCAGCAGTCGGTCCGCCTCGAAGGATTTTATAAAAAATACCAGAGCCTGGTAAAAACAGGTGTGTCCGGCTTTACTGAAGCCGCCCTTAATAACAACGGCTTTGGTGATGCCAAAGGCATTGAACTTTTCTGGAGAGATAAGAAAACGATCAAGAATCTCGATTATTGGATTTCTTACTCTTTCCTGGACACAAAAAGAGATTACCTGAATTTTCCTTTTGCCATCACACCCAATTTTGCGGCTAAACACACTGCTTCAGTGGTAACCAAAAAGTTTATTCAGCCATGGAAAATGAACCTGAATGCAGCGTACAATTTTGCCAGCGGCCGGCCTTATTACAATATACAGTATGACGGGACCAATTATAAGTTTTCCGACAGGGGCACCATTCCTTCGTATCACAATGTAAGTTTCGCCATTAACTACCTGCCCTTTATCGGCAAAGAGAAACCTAAGTCATTTGCAGTATATGTGCTGCAGGTAAGTAATATTTTTAATCTGAAACAAACATACGGGTACCAGTATTCATACAACGGCTACCGCAAAGAAGCCATTGTGCCCACATCACGGGTGTTTGTCTTCATCGGCGCTTTCATCAGTTTTGGGGTGGACAGGAGCGACGAAGTAACTAATCTCAGAATATAATTGTACAGACAGGGCAAGCCCTGTCTCAATCTCAATCTTTGTAAATTCTTAAAAATAAAAACATAAAAAATGAAAAAAGGATTATTACTGCTGCTGTCATCTGCCCTGATGATATCAGCATTTGCACAAAGTGAAAAATATGTAAAGGCTATGGAACCCAAAGTGGTCATGCTGGATTCCAATAACGCCCCGGACACCTGGAAAGACCTGGCAAACTCTTTTGAGCGGATCGGCGATGCAGAGAAAACCCAATGGCTGCCTTATTATTATGCGTCATTCTGCAATGTGATGGCAGGGATGCTTTCCATGCCGCAGGACGGAAGCTTTGGCGATAACAGCGCCATTGCCGATCCTTATGCTGATAAAGCCGAGCAGCTTATTAACAAAGCCGCAGAAATGAGCAAGGATAATTCTGAGATATACTGTGTAATAAAGATGATTCACAGCCTGCGGTTGATGGGCAATGCCATGGCCAGGTATATGACAGAAGGGCCTAAAGCTTCTGAGGCGCTGGAAAAGGCAAAAACACTGAATGAGAATAACCCCAGGGTCTATATCCTGGAGGGCCAGGATAAGTTCTATACTCCTGAACAATTTGGCGGCAGTAAGGAAGAAGCAAAGCAGCTTTTTGAAAAAGCCAACGGTATCTTCATGACCAGCAAACCCGGCAGTTCCATTGAGCCGCAGTGGGGCCGGTCGCAGGTGGCGTATTTCCTGTCCCAGCTAAAATAATATTTCCCGAAACCCTGCCAGCAGGGCTTCTCTAACTTCTAACACTTCTATAATGGCGGAAGAAAGTTTTTCACCACAGGACAGCCTCCGGGTAATTCAGTCCATGATCGAAAAGGCAAAAAACCAATTCAGCGAGAACGGGCATTTATATTTATTGTGGGGCTGGGTTGTTTTTGCCTGCAGTATTGTCCAGTTTATACTGTTGAAATTTGTACAAACTGATAAGCACTATTATGTTTGGTTTGCCTGCTGGCTTGCCGCCATCTATCAGTTTTTTTACCTCCGAAAGCAGCAAAAACAGCAACGGGTCAAAACCTATGCCGATAAAATCATCGGGTTTATCTGGATCAGTTTCTTCATCCTGATGCTTCTGATCGGTTTTTCTGTGGGCAGGGCGGGCGGTGATCAGCATTATAAACTCTTTGCACCGGTGTTCCTGGCTATGTATGGTGTTCCCACTTTTCTCAGCGGGATCTTTCTCCGGTTCCGGCCTCTTGTAACAGGGGGTATAGGCTGCTGGGTGCTGTCTGTACTGGCGCATTTTATCCCGTATGATTACCAGCTGCTGTTGCTGCCTGCGGCCATGATTATTGCCTGGATCATTCCCGGCTATGCCTTGCGGAAACAGTATCAACAATCACAAAAAAATGCTGAACCATGAAGAACGAAGAAAAGAAGTTAACCCAAAAAGAAAGTCTTGACCTGATCACCACCATGATCGTCAAGGCCAAAGATTCGTACCATGATACCGGTATCGGTGCTATGATGTGGGGGGCGGTGGTAGCCGTGTGTACGCTGGTCCGGCTGGCTGAAATACATTTCGGCTTCGGGCTTCCGTTTGATATTTACCTGCTTACGCTGGCAGCCCTCATCCCGCAGGTTTTTATTACCATCCGGGAAAAAAAAGAGAGAAGAGTAAAGTCCTATGATGATATTTATATGGATTATATCTGGATGGGTTTTGGTATCTGCCTTTTCTTACTGATCCATGTGATCAACCTGGTTTACAGGGATTGGGAACCGGTAGCGAAGGAATACCGTGAATTGACCGGTCACCCGTCGTCTTTTAAGTTCCATGAATTCATCAATCCCTTGTTTCTGATCCTGTATGGATTACCAACTTTTGTGACAGGAGCTGCCTGTAAGTTCAAACCGATGCTCTGGGGGGGGCTTTTATGCTGGACATGCAGTATTGTGGCGGTTTATACGCCAATTAAAATAGACCTCCTGTTAACGGCGTTGTCAGCCATCGCCGCCTGGTTCATTCCGGGGCTTATCATGGAAAAAGAATACCGTCATTACAAAAAACAGCAGGTCGCAGAGAATGTTTAACGACCTGGACCCCATATTACATTCGCAGCTGCGGCTGGCAGTCATGTCGCTCCTCATCAGTGTGAAGGAGGCTGAGTTCACTTTCCTGCGGGAAAAGACAAATGCCACTGCCGGTAACCTGAGTGTGCAGATACAAAAACTGAAAGATGCCGGCTATATTGACGTGACCAAACAGTTTAAAGACAACTACCCGCAAACGGTCTGCAAAGTAACAAAGCAGGGGGTCAGCGCATTTGAGCGATATGTAGCCAACCTGCAGTCTTATCTCGGCAAATAATTTTTTCTACGTGTATAGTAAATGAGAAAGCCCTTTAGACAAAGGGCTTGTTCTCTCTTGGTGCTCTAAGTGTATGAAAAGTTAAGGACGATCAGCACCCCTCAAATTTTTTTCTTTACCCGCTGTAGCCCGAAAGCTTTCGGAACGAAGCTGGGGTCGCCCGCTAGTGCTTAAGCGAGGGCGGATTGCGGACCGGTTGCAATACCAATTGCGGCAACGCCTGCCCCCGACCCGGTTTCAATATTTTTTCAAACGCTTTTTTCAGGCGGTTGTATTCTTCCTTTAATATTTTTTTAGCGGTTTTCGTCATGACCTTTCATTTATATAGTAGGAGTGATCGCTACTACCGGTGTGCCCGCGACCTTTTTATCCCTGATCTGCCGGTTGATACTGTAGCTTATCCCCCGGTTGCCGGCTTTTTCATAAAACGGATATTGATCTGTTTCACTTTTACCGGTTCCGGAAACCAGAGTTGTTGAAGTAAAATGTTTGTAAGCTGTATTCTTTTCCGCTTCAAAACACCAGGCATTCTGGTGTTGACCAACGATCCATTTCAGGAGGATCGTATTATTGATCCTGATACTGCTGATACCTATGATTGTAGCCGGGAGTTTTGAACAATTGGCTGTGGATGGTGGTTGGGGGCTTGCAAAAGGAGCGGTGAGTTGCTGTGCCCCTGTGGGCTGATAGATCAGCCGCAGGGCAATAATGATTACAAAAGCAGCAGTCTTAATCATTTCTTAGGGTTTTGAATGGGTATTCAAACGGCCCACAGAAATATTGGATGTTAGTCTCGGTTATATGACATACCGTTTGTAAGCAGCTACCTTGTTAAACCATACATGACCAGGGAAATTGGTGGGGCCAGGTACAGATGTAAATCGTAGTTTTACGAGGGTATATGTGGTATTCCGAATAGAAAACAAACCTACTATCCGGCTTTTAAAAATGCAAGTGTTTGCTGAAAAATATTTTCAAAACAAACAGGATACATAAATAACCAGGCAAAGGTTTAATACTTTTGACCGTTAATGATCAGGCATGGAGACTATCATCCGGGTTCAGCATCTTTCTAAAAGTTTCGGCGACATCAATGCAGTGGATGACCTTTCTTTTTCGGTGGAAGCGGGGCAGGTATATGGTTTCCTCGGACAAAACGGTGCAGGTAAATCTACTACCATCCGGATGCTGCTCAGCCTTGTGAAACCGGGGAACGGCAGCATTGAATTATTCGGGATGGACCTGCTGAAGCACCGCAAAGAAATTCTCAGGCGGGTTGGCGCTATCATCGAGCGGCCGGATCTGTACAAATACCTGACAGCACTGGAGAACCTCCGCATTTTTGCAGCCATGAGCGGGAAAAAAATCACGACAAAAAAATTGTTGGATCAACTGGAAATGGTGGGCCTTGCTGAAAGAGCTCACAGTAAAGTAAAAACCTATTCACAGGGGATGAAGCAGCGCCTTGGTATAGTCATAGCGCTGGTGCATGACCCGCAACTGATCATCCTCGATGAACCCACTAACGGGCTGGATCCGCAGGGAATAGCCGATATCCGCCGGCTTGTTATTTATCTGAGTAAAGAAACAGGGAAAACAATATTTGTCTCATCACACCTGCTGCATGAAATTGAACTGGTGGCTGATTCAATGCTCATTATTGATAAAGGGCGCAAAGTGGCTGAAGGCAGAAAGGAAGAACTGCTGAACCCCGCTGCCACTCAGGTGGAGCTGGTAACGGATGATAATGCAGCATCCGCACAATTGATTAAAGAAACAAAATGGGGGGCCTTTCTTGTTCCAAACGGTACCGGCAGCATCTGGCTTGAAATAAAAAAAGAGTCTCTCCCGGAGCTGAACCGCACACTGGTGGAGAAAGGCATCAATGTTATATCGCTACGGTCCCGGCATTCATTGGAAGACCTGTTCTTATCACTAACAGCGCATTGATCTTATATGGTGAAGCAGTTACAGATAGAGGTATATAAAATATTCAAACGCCCGAGGACCTATATTGCCTTTGCCGTTATCAGCTTTATCATCCTGCTTATCCAGGTGGCGCTTAAATTCGGAGGTGAAGAATATGCAGGACTGATGATGAGCGGATTGAAAGAAACCTTTGAAGTGCCCACCGACGAGATACTGAACGGCTACATGGTCTGCTATATAGTGCTGAACCTGCTGCTGGTGCATGTGCCGATATTGGTAGCGCTGATAGCGGGGGATATGATCTCCGGCGAAGCCAATATGGGAACGCTGCGGCTGCTGGTAACCAAACCGGTAAGCCGCACACAATTACTGCTGGTGAAGTTTACGGCTGCCTGTATCTATACCATCCTGTTGCTGATATGGGTGGCGCTGCTTTCTTTATTGGTCAGCATATTATTGTTTGGCACCAACCAGTTATTTGTGCCCCGTGAGTTTGGGGTAAACATCATTTCCACATATGATATATTCTGGAGGTACCTGGCTGCATTTGTCTTTGCCTCCATCGGGCTGGTTACCGTGGCGGCTCTTGCTTTTATGTTGTCGGCATTTGCGGATAATTCAATCGGGCCGATTGTGGCCACGGTTTGCATTATCATTGTGTTCACCATTTTAACACAGATGCAGATACCATTTTATGATGAAACGGTAAAGCCTTACCTTTTTACCACCCACATGCTGGGGTGGAAAGGATTTTTTTATGTAAAGGGCAATGATGGAGTGACGGTGGATGGTTCCATTGAAAATTTGCGGGGCATCATCAGAAGCGGACTGATATTAATGGCTTATTCGGCGCTGTTCCTTTCTGTGGCTATCTGGTATTTCAGGAAAAAAAATATTATGAGCTGATGAAAATAAAAGAACTCCTGTTGCTGCTGCTGCTTTTACCGGCCCGGCAGTATGCCGTCGGACAAAATGCCGGGGAACTGGTTCAGAAAATCAGGACCAAACTGGACCAGGTAAACGACTATGAAGCCAGAGCCAGCATGAAAACAAATGTTGTTTTTATAAAGGCGCCGGTGGCTAAAATAAAAGTGTATTTCAAGAAACCCGATAAGCTGCGGATCCACAATGAAAGCGGCATATCGTTCGTACCCAGGGGATCGGTCAATATCAATCTCAGCAACATCTTTGTCAATACCGCCGGCTTTGATATGATAGATGCGGGCAAAGAAAGCGGCAGCGGGTTCCGCATTATAAAACTGCTTCCCAAAGAGGAAGATGTTGAGGTGGTCCTGTCAACACTTTACATTGATGAAGTGCAGCTGCTTGTGCGAAAGGCAAAAACCACCACCCGGGAAAACGGAACATATGAACTGGAAATGACTTATGGAAAATATGCAGAATATGGTCTTGCCGACAAAGTTGTATTCACTTTCAATACCAAAGATTATAAACTGCCGAAAGGGGTGAGTTTTGATTATGATGATGGAAATAAAAAAACAGAAGCTCCCGGCAAGTTAAAAAACAAAAAAGGGAAAGTGGAGATATCGTATTCTTCCTACATCATCAACAAAGGAGTGCCGGATTCGGTGTTTAAATAAAGACTGTTATCATCCCTCTTCAATTATCTCATCTTTTGCATTGGCCAGGATGGACGGCGTCATTTTACGCAGCGGGTTTTTCCGGCTGTCATCATACCCGCTTCTCCGGTTGATTATATCAATACATTCAAACAGGGCAGTGAGAAAAGAAGATATATCGGACTTATTTTTTCCGGCTATATCAAACGCCACACCATGGTCGGGCGATGTTCTTACTGCGGGCAGCCCGGCCGTATAGTTAACCCCTTCGCCTGTTGCCAATGCTTTAAAAGGAATCAGGCCCTGATCGTGGTACATGGCCAGCACGGCATCAAACCTTTCAAAGCTGCGGCGGGCAAAAAATGCATCAGCGCTGTAAGGCCCCACGACCAACATATTATTATTTTTTGCTTCCCTGATGGCCGGTTTGATGATGGTTTCCTCCTCACTCCCTATCAGACCTTCATCTCCCGCATGGGGGTTTAATCCCAGCACAGCAATGCGGGGCTTTTCAATCCCAAAGTCTTTTTGCAGGCTTTGGTTGATGATTTGGAGTTTGCTGCTTATTTTTTCTTTGCTGGTATGTTTGGTGATTTCATGCACCGCCACATGTTCGGTTACAAGAGCTACCCTGAAATTGCCGGCGCAGAGCATCATCACCACATCGGGCACCCCAAACATGCTTTTGAGATAAGGGGTGTGACCGGTGAAACTGAATTCTGCAGACTGTATGTTTTTTTTATGGAGGGGGGCCGTTACTAAACCGTCAATATGTTTTTGTTTCAGCGCTGCTACAGCCGTTTGCAGGGAAAGGACCCCGTATTTACCGCCTGTTTCATTCAGTTGCCCGGGAGTAATGGACACTTCTTCTTCCCAGCAGTTGAAGAGATTGACCTGTCTGTGATTGATGCGGTTGTATTCCTTTGTGCTCTGGTAGCTGAGATTTGTTTCGGGCACCGATTTCCGGTAAAAATTGATCGCCTTGTTAGAAGCAAATATCAGCGGGGTGCACTGCTCCAGTATCCGGTTGTCTGAAAATGTTTTAATGATCAGTTCAATACCTATACCGTTCAGGTCGCCGCAGGTGATGCCGATTACCGGTTTGTTCGGGGTCATACTTTAAAATTACGGGTAAAAATAATGCATTCCGGCTTGCCGGACAGGGAGAATAAGTAAAAACCCGAAGCAGGAACAGGTGTTTTACTTTTAGCACCTGTATTATTACCAGATTAGGTATGAAAGATTACGATAGCGTTGTATTTCTAAGTAAAAACGCTGATTTTAGCAGGTGAAATATCATTAGCAGCACTAATGGTGTTTACTGTGGTAGTGTGCGCATCATCCTGATCCATTGAAAAACCATGTCCAAAATCTGAACTATGAAAAAAATCTGCAACCTGCTTCTCCTATCAGCAGTTTGTATCCATCTTTTCACCGGGAGAGCTGATGCCCAGTGCGGTGTTGGTTACACACAAGCCCAGACAAACTGGGATAACCTGGATTATTATTTTAACAGCGCCGCTGCCAGTCCCTACGCTTCCTATATCAGCGATGCAAGGGAAATGAGCCAGAAATTTGGTATTGGAACCACCTATGTTACCATTGCCACCTCCTCTAATGCATTAGTTAACCCGGGTACCGGGGGTACTGTTACCAACGAAAATGCAACACATACCGGCGATCTCGCAGGTTACACCGGGCATGACGTGCAGTATAACCCTTCAGCGAACGGGCAAACCATCACCATCACTTTCGATACACCGGTACTAAATGCTGCCTTTACACTCTATGATATTGATCTGGCAGCGGTCATTACTGTCACCGCAGCCGATCCTTTAGCTGCACCTTTGGTTGTCGCTGCGGCTACACAGCCCGGCACCATACTTACTGTTGCCGGTGCGCCCGGTAAAGTAATAAGCGACCTGACCAATGCCGGTGCAGGTACTGCATTGGGTAATGCCAGTAACCTGGGCAGCGCCACCATTACGGTGGCAGGAACAGCCCTGACCCCTGTAAAGACCATTACCATTACCTGTACCACCATCGGAACCGACGCGGTATTCTGGTTGTCAGATATCAGTGCCTGTGTGACCGGATCATTCCCGACCAGCTGGCACCAGGGTTATAATAACCAGCCTTTCCAGGGATCGACACAAAACGAGCCGGATTATTTTCTGGTAACGCCGGATAACAACTCCTGTTACATGATGGATCCGGCAACCGGCAGGTGCTGGTGGCTTTTTACGGATGCCAGCAAAACTTACATGAATTCATATGCCTATGACCCCGAGAATAAATTTCTTTATTACATCTCAGAGAACTCATCACTGGATGCCAATAACAAAGCATTAAAGAAATATGATTTTAATACAGAGACCATTTCCACGGTTATAGCGGATATCGGGACCACACTCGGGATACCTACTTTTAACTCGGGTGTTGAATCCGCCGCAGGCGCATTTTATAACGGAAAACTTTACATGGGTGTTGAAGGGGGACAGAGCAGTACCACCATCCGTGAATCAATGGTCTGGTGTATCGATCTTGCCACTAACACCGCATACCAGCTATTTTCTACTCCATCCTATGACGGGGGCGGTATTGTACATGACTGGGCAGATATGTTAGTCAAAAACGGAGAACTCGTCAATTACAATTCGGCCAGAAGAGGTGCAAACTATTCGTATAGTTCCTATACCCATTTTGATATGATGACAGGGGTAGCCACCAGGTATAACAACCCCAGCTCAACGGTTAAATACTCTGGCCAAGCCGGACTAAACTGGAGTGGAACCATGTATATGATCTATGACTCTGTTTACGTTTACAATGCTGGCGTAATCAGCTCGCCTTATCGCCCCGTCGTGCAAACGGTTCCTGGTGACCCGGTTCCTCCGGCTTGGGCGGGCAATGCAGGAGATGGATCGGACCCCTTCAGGCCCAAGAGTGATTTTGGTGATGCGCCTGCCACTTACGACCCCGTTGTAGTCAGTCCTGCTGTGCATGAAAGGTCGGAAGCCATCCGGCTTGGCGCCACCTGGACAAAAGAATGGCTGAAAACCGGTGTTACCGGTAATAATGATTCAGATGACGGAAACAGCTATGTGAATTTTTTGCCCCAGGGCTCCGGGAATTACCTTGCATATACTTATGTCACCAATAATTATGGTTCCAATGCCACACTGATAGCCTGGCTGGACTATAACGGGAACGGGGTTTTCGACGCCAGTGAAGCTTGCGCAGCACAAACAATTCCAACTGGCACCAATAATGTTTTATACTGGTTATACTGGCCCAGTTTCAGCACCCCGTTGCTAAACGGGCAAACAACCTATATGCGGATCCGTATCACGGCCGCAACCGCCGGGATGACCTCAGCACATGCAACCGGCTATTTTATAAACGGAGAAGTGGAAGATTACCCGATACCGGTTGACAATTACCCGTTGTCGGTCACCAATCTTTCTTTTAATGCTTCGATTCTAAATAACAGTGTTGCAAAACTGGACTGGTCATGTGTGGAGCAACCGGGATTCAGCGGATATGAAATTCAAAAAAGCAGCGATGCGGCGAACTGGAATTTTGCCGGCATTACCGGCAGCAACGGGCAGACCGGTGAACAGCAATATCAGTTTGTGGATAATAATCTGACATACGGAACAACCTACTACCGCCTGAAACTGGTAGGCGTAAACGGTACCGGTAAGTTTAGTGAGACCAGGTCTGTAAGAAGGCTGAGACCCGACGAGACCATCACTGTAAAACCTAACCCGGTAAGAACGATTGCTAACGTAACCATCCTTGCCAACAGCAGAACTGACGCAGAAATAGTACTATTGACCGAAACGGGCAAGCAGTTGTATTTTTCTAAACTTGCGGTAACCAGCGGTTATAATAACCTGTCCATACCCGTTAAAGCGGATTGGCCATCGGGTGTTTACCTGCTTCGGGTATTTATGAATAATGAAACGATCACCAAAAAAATACTAATAGGTCAATGATAAAGAAATAGTACAATTTTTGTAATAACCAATATCCAAATCCACTATCATGAAAAAACCAGCGATCCTGCTTACAGCAGTGATAACCATCATCGTGGCCTGCATTGCCACGCAGCAAAAAACACCGCATGGCGCGGCCAATAAGGACTCATTTACTGAAGAAAACAAGGAAGAGGAAGAGAAAGAAGATGGTCCGGAAAAACAACTGGCCATGTGGTTTCACTCCAAAGGCTACCCCAACCCCAGTAACCTGAACGGCAAGTATGCCGCAGCATGGGAACAATACCTTGAAATTAAAAAGAAGAAAGGCAAGGAAGCAACCAGGGTAACTGCTGCCAACTGGACCTCACTCGGCGATGTGGCGGGTATTGGCGGCAGGATGCTCTGCATTGCCATTGACCCGAATAACTCCAACAACCTGTGGGCGGGCTCAGCCAGCGGCGGTATATGGAAATCCACCAATGCCGGAACAAGCTGGACATCTGTAACCACCAACCTGCCGGTTCTCGGTGTTTCTTCCATTCTTATTGACCCGTCCAATTCTAATGTGATATACGCCGGTACCGGCGAAGTTTACAGGGTGGATACATCCAATATTGGGTTTAATGTATGGAAATGCCGGGGTACCTATGGTATCGGGATACTAAAAAGCACGGATGGCGGCGCAACCTGGTCACAGGTAATGATAAAGACCTCCGATCAGTTATTCGGCATTCAAATGCTGAAATTTCATCCTGGTAACAGCAATACAATTTATGCCTGCGCTACGGACGGGTTGTACAGGTCAACAGATAACGGAAGCAACTGGAGTCAGATACTATCTAAAATATATGTATCCGATGTTGCCATCAACCCGTCTAACACTGATCAGATGGTGGTAGGGATAGGTAATATGGTCAATCTCGATAAAGGGGTTTACAGAACAACTAATGGATCGAATGCCTCACCCACCTGGGTAAAAATTGCTTCGGCACTGCCCGCATCATTTATGGGATATATCCGCTTTGCACATACCGGTGCTTCAAACCTGTATGCAAGTATAGGCCTGAATGGGACCACCAGCGGTAATGAACTGTATCAGTCCACTGATTTCGGTGCCACCTGGACAGCCAAATCCAATTCCAATCACTGTAATTTTCAGCACTGGTTTGCTCATGATGCTGCTGTAAATCCTAATAACACTGATCAGCTGGTGATGTGCGGCGTAAGCTGGTACAGATATACATCATCTACATCCACCAGAACAAGTGTGACAACACCGGGCCATGCCGATGTGCATGATATAGTGTTTGACCCCAATGTGACCAGCAGGGTGTACGTAGCTCATGATGGTGGAATTTCAGTAAGCAATGACGCCGGCGCCACTTTTTCAGACAGGAATACAGGACTAAGAGCCACCCAGTTTTATGCTTCCTTCGGTGTGCATCCAAACCCAGCAAGCCCCAATGTGATGATCGGTGGCCTGCAGGACAATGGCGTGGTGAGATATGATGGGACCTCATGGACCACTGTATTCGGCGGCGATGGCGGCCCCAGTGCCTTTGCACCCAACGGAACAACTGTGCTGGCATCCAACGATGCAAGAGGCGTGAGACGCTCAACAACAGGTGCAACAGGTGCTTTTGGATCGGTTCTTACTTCCTGGGCCTTTACGGCAGATGACAGGACAGCTTTCATGGCCCCTGTTGCTATCAGTAAATCAGATGGCAATTATATGTATGTTGCTACAGATAATATACATAGGTCAACAACAGGAGGTGCATCGGGTTCCTGGTCAAACTCAGCATCCTCTTCAACAAATTATATTGAACAACAAAGGAAAACAGCCATTGCCCTGGCAGTATCTCCCACAAACAGGGACAAGATTTACGTTTCTACCTCCAACATAGCGCAGAACACTACGAATGATTATTTGTGGGTAAACGGTCAGCCCAATGTTTTAAAGTCCACCAATCCCTCCATTACCCCTTATGCAAGCATCAAGGGCAGTCTGCCCGACAGGTTTGTAATGGATTTTGCTATCAGTCCTACCAATGACGATAGTGTGTTCATTGCGCTTGGCGGCTTCGGCAGCTCACATATTTACGTAACCGGCGATGGCGGCGCCACCTGGACTGCGAGGGGGGCCGGTCTGCCGGATGTACCTTTCAATGCTGTTGTATTCGATCCGCTGAATGCCAAGGTAATTTACGCCGGTTGTGATTTTGGGGTGTATGTGAGTCCCGACAGGGGGCAGACCTGGGTGGATTATAACAATGGTTTCTGGGATGCCACTCTTGTGATGGATTTGCAGATATCTGCAGATAATAAACTCATTGCTGCCACACACGGAAAAGGAGTTTTCAGCTCTGACCTGTACAGCGGAGGAACATTGCCCGCCAAATTGATTGATTTTGCCGGTATAAACATAGGTACATATAACCAGTTGCACTGGGTGGTAACCGAAGAGCAGAATATAGCAAGATATGAACTGGAAAGATCAGTTGACGGGATCACCTATCAGCGGGTTACCACAAAACTGCCGCTAAACAGTGCCACACAAATAACTTATACCATCAATGATCCGGTGGGCGCCGGGGCATCCGAATACTATTACAGGCTGAAAATTGCAGATAACGACGGCTCCTTTACGTATTCTTCGGTGATATTCATCCGTGTTACTTCCAAAACAAAGATTGCTGTATTGAATAATCCTTTCAGGGATATGATCATGCTGCAGTATAACATGTCACGGGATCAAAAGATTGCTGTGGCCATGTACAATGCGGGCGGCGCCCTTTTACGAAAACAGGAGTACAACGCCACAGCGGGATCGGGAACCTATTCTGTGTTTGGATTTGACGATCTTCCTGCCGGTATCTATTACCTGAAAACTGTCAGCGGCGACTTTATACAAACATTTAAACTGATGAAACAATAGCATCAGTTATAAAATAGGTAGCTGGTTATTACCACACAGGTATTACCTGTAACCCCGGCTGTAAATGCCGGGGTTTTTTTATTGCGCTGATTTACAACGAATAAATTTTTCTCCACGGGATATTACGATACGGGTTTACCATTACTACGAATGGTTTGGTCTTTTCATACTTCCTCCGGCTTCATCTTTCCCGTTTTTTTAATCAGTAATTGGTGAAACCGTTAAACCCTCTTTTTCCTGACGAATCTACCTTGTACAGGCTTTGGCCTGTTTGTACCTTTCATTTACCAAATCCGTGTGCCTATGAAACGAGAGCTACTTGAAATCTGCTTACGGGTCACCCAAAAAATCCTGACAGTTATCATTATAATTGTCAGCCACGCCACTTCTTTTTCTCAATGCATCATCGGCAGCAGCGCTGCGAACCTGAACTGGGATAACCTGGACTATCTTGTAACGACAGGCAACTATTCGGGCTACGTCACTGCAGCTATGAGCCAGACACAGGCTTTTGCCATTGGGGTGAACAGGGTTGTAGTTGTTTATCCGGGCACCATCACCACTTCAGGTGAGAATACAGTGCATACAGGTGAAGCAGGGTCTTTCGGAACCGGCGCCGATGTGCAATACAGCGGAAACGGAAACATTACATTCACTTTTGATGCTGAAGTAAATAATTTACAGTTCTCATTGTATGATATTGACAACAGCCAGCAGGTAAATGTAACAGCGGTAAATGCCCTGGCACTGCCGCTGAATATCGTTATGACGAAGCCGGCAGGTGGTACTGTTACAATTACCGGTTCAGGCACTTTTAATGCACAGGGGCTGGCGCCGGCTGCATTGCAGGCCAACACCTCCAACCTCGCCACGGTGAATTTAAGTATTGTGGGCCCCGTAAAAACAGTAACCGTTGCCATGAGCGGAACAGCAGGGGACTTCTGGTTGTCTGACTTTACGGCTTGTGTGGTTGGTACTTTCCCCAATAATTATTTTATTGCATCGCAGCCCTTCACGGGTCAGCCGACTTATGTCATCGGAACCTCTGACACCAATACTGTTTCATTGATCAATACGGCCAATGGCCAGGCCAGGATGATCTTCCAGGATGTCAGCTCACCGCGATATATCAATGGTATTGCTTATGATCACCTGCAGCATGATCTATATTATGTGATCGATTTCACAGCTACTCCTTCCACCAATAAAACGATCAAGCGATATAATTTTGATACGGAGTCTATATCCGTACTGGTGCCGAATGTGAATACACTGGGCATTCCCACTTTCAACCGGGGGGTGGAATCGGCAGGCTGCGCTTTTTATGACAACGATCTTTATTTTGGCGTAGAAGGAAACCTTACACCGGGTAACAATGGCGGCCGGGAAACCATTATCTGGCGTATCGAATTTGATGTGCCGGGCGGCAATGCCATCAAAGCCTGCCAGGCATATGCCACCCCATCAGATAATGGCTCCGGCACATCGCTGCATGACTGGAACGACTTCACCATTGCCGACGGCCTGTTGGTAGACTTTGCCGGCTCACCTAACGCTGCTGCCAGAAGGTTTACCCATTACAACCTGCAAACACAGGCTATTGTCAATAACTATTATACCGGCGGTCTCACCCCGAGGCAGGCAGGCATTACCTGGAACAATACAAGATACTGGGTGTATGACTCAATAGCAGTATATAATATGGCGGGAGGCATTGGCCCGAGAACAAGGATTACAGGGCCCACCGTGCTGGACTGGACAGGTTTCTGCGGCGACGCCACCGGCTTCCGCCCTAAAAGCGATTTTGGCGATGCCCCTGCATCTTACGATCCCGTTCCACTTAGCCCGGCTCTGCATGAAAAAGACACTGCTCTATACATTGGGCCCGGCAGTTTTTCCAGTGCCTGGGATCAGGAATTCAATAAATTCACATCTGCCGATGCAACAGGCGACGGCGCTGATGATAATGACGGGCTTTTATACACTCCTATTTTTAATCCTGCTGCAGGCAACTACCTTGCTTATGTAAGGGTGTATAATAACAGGGGTTCAAGCGCCAGGCTGATAGCATGGCTTGATTTCAATGCGAATGGCATATATGATGCCATTGAAGCGATAACACCCATCACGGTTCCGTCTTCTTCCTCTGTTCAGGGATTCTTTTTATACTGGCCCTCGGCCCCCACTACGCTGCCAAATGGTTCCTATACTTTTTTAAGAATAAGACTGACAGCTCTTTCCAACGGTATGACCACTGCTAATGCCACCGGATATTATAATAATGGTGAAGTGGAGGACTACCGGGTACTGGTGGACGACTTTCCGCTGTCGGCACAGCTTATTTCATTTGATGCACAAGTAATAGGTGATGCAACGGTGCGGCTGAACTGGAAGACCACCAATGAACAAAATCTCTCGGGTTTTGGTATTGAGCGGAGTTCGAACGGGATCAATTGGGTAACAATTGATTTTGTAACGGCACTGGGCAATAATGGTCAGCCTGATATTAACCAATATGTTTTTGATGATGTGCAGCCGCTGCAGGGCCGCTCATACTACCGGCTTAAGATAACTAACCTTACAGGAGGCGATCAGTACTCTGAAGTAAAAACAGTTTTCCTCGGAAAAAATACCGTTCCTGAGATACTGATAGCGCCAAACCCGGTAAAAGAAAACCTGTATGCAGTTATTTATTCTGCTGAAACATCCCAAAATGCTGTGGTGCACATAACCGATATGGCCGGACGGATACTCCTGACCCGGAAACAAAGCCTGACAGCAGGGATAAACAACCTTGTAATCAGCGAAGTATCACAGTGGCCGGCCGGCAACTATAATTTTATACTGGTCACCGGGCGGGGTAATGTGACAGGGAAATTCACTGTGATGAAATAGTAATAAGTTCCCGAAGCAGAACACCGGATCATCAGGGTAATTACTTAGAAATAGGGGTGCAATTTCATGTTTTTTTTCTCTTGCAAAAGCCTTACCGGTGAATTAGTTTTCGGACAGAATGATATTAAAACGTATTTCGAAACCTTTAAAAATCCGTACCATGAAAAAGCTATTTACTATCCTTGCATTGTCTCTCTTCGTATTATCCTGCCAGAAAAATATTGATCCAAACCAGGAAACCGGGCAAATCCAGGAACAATATTACATTCCCGCCGGTTATACCGTTCCTGGGTGTGTGACGCCGGTGGAAACCCCACTGCTGGCCGGTCAGACAATTGATGTAGGTTCTGTTACCGTATGGAATGACGAAACCAATGTGTATGTTCACTACCAGGCCACTGGAAATTACAAACTGAAGAAAACACACCTCTATGTCGGCGCCTGCAGCGGAATTCCAACAAATAATTCCGGCAATCCCAGGATTGGCCAGTTTCCCTACCAGACTACTCACGGCACTACAGGCGTGCAGCAGTTTACATACACGATACCTAAAAGTAGTTTGCCGGGAGGTTGTCTCTGCGTGGCTGCACATGCCGAAATTGTGGCGTACAATGCAAGCGGACAGATCATCTTCTCCCAGACAGCCTGGGGGCAGGGCCAGCAAATTACCGATGGTGGTTCATGGGCTATGAAGTTTGATTACTGCCAGCAGGATTGTGAGGGGCCCAGATAAATTTACCGCAATATCATAACAGATTCTTCAAAAGGGTTGCTGACAGGGCAACCCTTTTTGTTTTCACTTACTTCCCTGTTCATTCTACATTTGCATCCGTGTACATCCTTAAAAAATCACTCGGTCAGCATTTTCTGAAAGATGAGAATATCAGCCGCAGGATAGTCGCAGCACTGCAACAGCACCCTTTTCAGCAGCTGCTGGAAGTGGGCCCGGGTGGCGGGGCGCTGACAAAGTATCTTCTGGAGATCGGGGACATTGACTTCAAAGCAGTGGAACTGGATGAAGAGAAAGTAAACTATCTGGCAACCACATTTCCGCAACTGAAATACAGGATTGTTCACCAGAGTTTCCTGGACATGGAGAAACCTTTTAAAGATAAATTTACCGTGGTTGGAAACTTTCCCTACAATATCTCCACCCAGATCCTTTTCCGGGTTCTGGAGTGGAAAGATAATGTGAAGTGCATGGTGGGCATGTTTCAGAAAGAAGTGGCGCAGCGGGTGGCGGCAGGCAAAGGCAGTAAAGTATATGGCGTTACCAGTGTGCTGGTGCAGGCTTTTTTTGAGGTGGAATATTTATTTGATGTGCATGAACAGTGTTTTCAGCCGCCGCCCAAAGTAAAAAGCGGGGTGATAAGGCTGCTGCCGAAAAAAGAACCCATGCTCCTGCGGAATGAAAAAGATTTTTTCCTGCTGGTAAAAACCGCCTTCAACCAAAGAAGAAAAACACTGAGAAATGCAGTGAAAAAATTGTTTGAAGCAGCGATACTGACTGATGAACTGTTTAATAAAAGAGCGGAGCAATTAGGCGTAGAGGAGTTTGCGGCGCTCACATTTAAGATGAAATGAGCAAAGTAATTATTACAGCCAAAGCCCATGAATATTTGGTGAACCGCCTGCAGCAGGCCGGAAAGGATGTACTTTATCTGCCCGCAGTTACTTACGATGAACTGGAAAATATTATTGATGAAGCCGAGGGCCTGGTGGTAACAACAAGAATTAAAGTGGACAAGGCACTTTTGCAAAAGGCTCCGTTACTGAAATGGATTGGCCGCCTTGGCAGCGGCATGGAGCTGGTGGATACGGAGTATGCCAAAAGCAAGGGAATAAAATGCTTCAGCAGTCCGGAAGGCAACCGCAATGCCGTGGCGGAACATGTGCTCGGGTTATTGCTGAACCTGCTGCACAAAATATCTTCTTCACAACAGGAAGTGAGACAGAGTATCTGGAAACGGGATGAAAACCGGGGCACCGAACTCAGCGGCAAAACAGTCGGCATCATCGGCTTTGGTAATACGGGAAGCAGTTTTGCAAAGCTGCTGAAAACTTTTGATGTCACAGTGCTTGCTTATGACAAGTACAACCCGGGGTTTGCCAAGGATTATATTAAGGAGGCCAGCCTGGAGCAGGTATGCCGCTATGCGGATGTTATCAGTTTCCATGTGCCGCTTACGGATGAAACATACCACATGGCCGGCATAACTTTTTTCGATTCATTGGAGCAGCGGCCGGTACTGCTGAATACATCAAGGGGAAAGGTGCTGAGCCTGCCTGACCTGGTGATGGCCCTTCAGCATAATAAAATAGCCGCAGCCGGGCTGGATGTATTGGAAAACGAGCATATCAATTCACTCACTGAAACAGAACAGGTTCATTTGGACTGGCTGCTCAAACAACCCAATGTCATCATCACCCCGCATATTGCCGGATACAGCCACGAGGCATTTTATAAAATGGCTGAAGTATTGCTGGAAAAACTGGGATTAGACTGATACACCTTAAAGACAACCCCATATTTTCCCTTTGGCAAATTGGCTTTCTTTCTTAACTTACATCATCTTATCCGCCCGATTGAAGTATAATAACCGGCCCCCGATTCTCCTTCTGAAAACAGCAATAGTTTATAATTCTGTATCTCCAAATTGATATTTTAAACTTAAACATTAACTAACATGAAAAAAGTACTGCTTGCCTTTCTTATTTCCGGGCTTATTACAGCCTGCAACAATGAAAAGAAAAATGATGACAAAACGGGGGGTGACAAAACGGAAACAAAAACCATGAAAGATGACATTGCATATCCCTACAAAGCGGAGTATGCTGATTTTAAGATGGGCGATCCCAATCACACCAAACTGGTGCTGGATTTTTATAAAGTATACGAAGACAACCGGATGGATGATGGGAAGGCAATGCTTGCCGATTCGGTAGCTGTAAATTTTGCCGACGGGAACAAATTTATGGGCTCTGCTGACAGCCTGATATCCATGGGCAAGCAATTCAGGGGTATGTACTCCGCTGTAAAAATTACTATTGATGCCTGCATGGCTGTTCATAGTAATGATAAAAATGAAGATTGGGTATTGATTTGGGACAGGTCTTATACGACAGATCAAAAAGGTAAAACTGACTCCGTGGGGGGCCATTCCTATTGGCAGATTAAAAATGGTAAAATAGCATTCTGGGGGGAGCAACAGGCAAAATTGACCCCACCGGCGGAAATGAAAGAGAAATAATCAGCGGCGCATAGCTTTTATTTCCGGAAATAATTTTTATCTTTGTTTTTCAATACTGCAACGCTTCAGCAAAAACTGGGGCGTTGTTATTTTTTTCTTTTTTGCAGCCGTCAGTGTCATCACTGCGGCCTAAAAGCGGAGGTGCTATGAGCGACATACAATATGTGACAAAGGAGACATTAGATCAGATGAAATCAGACCTGCAGCGGATGAAAGCGGTGGATCGTCCCGCCGCCAGCCGGGCCATTGCAGATGCCAGGGAAAAAGGCGACCTGAAAGAGAATGCAGAATATGATGCCGCCAAAGAGGCGCAGGGATTGCTTGAGGCTAAAATTGCTGCCCTCGAAGGTTCCATGGCCAGCATAAGAGTAATTGATGAATCAACGATTGACACCAGCAAAGTTTCTATACTGACAAAAGTGAAACTGACCAACCTGAACACCCAAAAGCAGGTGGTGTACAAGATAGTAAGCGAAAAAGAAGCAGACCTGAAAGCCGGAAAAATTTCTGTAACATCACCCATCGGCAAAGGCATACTGGGCAAAACAGTGGGAGATACAGCCGAAGTGCAGGCGCCTGCCGGCGTGCTGAAATTTAAAATTGAAGAGATAACTGCATAAAGGGCAAGACACAAGATACAAACTTGCCAGCCGTAGCTTTAGCGGAGGCCGGGCACAGGGTACAAGTGTGTCCTTAAGTTGAAAAGCACTAAAGTTCTGAGTTAATCAGAACTTTTTTTATTGCTATCATGAGATTGTAGATTTGCCGGGTGAAATGGCGGTATATAAAATCTGCAATCAGTAATCTGAAATCTAAAATATCTGGTGATATGACTATCTTTTCAAAAATCATCGCCGGGGAAATCCCCTCCTATAAAATTGCCGAGAACGAAAAGTTCTTTGCCTTTCTCGACATATTTCCGTTGCGGGAAGGCCATGTGCTGGTAGTTCCCAAAACAGAGGTAGATAATTTGTTTGATCTGCCCGCTGGGTATTTGAGTGAGATGCTCCTGTTTGCACAGCCGGTTGCAAAGGCCATTGAAAAATCTTTTAACTGCAACCGATGCGGTATTTCCGTAATAGGGCTGGAAGTGCCGCATGCACATATTCATCTTATCCCGATCAACTCAGCGAATGATTTAAATTTTACACAAGCCAAACCAAAGGCATCGGATGAAAGTTTGAAGAAAGTGAAAGAGAGAATACTGGCAAACATGTAAGCTATTTTTTCATAATCCGGCCGGGATTCTTCTTAATAAATTCCACCCAGCCTTTCACCCCCTTACCAATTTTCCCAACCGGAGAATTACATTGATAGTAATGACAAAGGGCCACCGCCAGCGCATCTGTCGCATCTAATTGTTTGGGGTTTGCCTTAAATGAAAGTACTGTTTGCAGCATCTTCATCACCTGCTCCTTGTCTGCATTGCCATTGCCGGTAATGGATTGTTTTACTTTTTTGGGTGAGTACTCGGTCACTTCCAGCCCATGCCGCATGGCCGCAGCAATGGCCACACCTTGCGCCCGGCCAAGCTTCAGCATGCTCTGTACATTTTTGCCAAAGAATGGTGCTTCAATAGCGAAGTCAGTAGGCTGGTACTTGGTAATAAGCCCGCTGACCGTATTAAAAATGAGCTGTAGTTTTTTATAGCTGTCTTTTATGTTTCCGGGTTTGAGTACACCCAGTTCAAGCAACGACACTTTATTGCCGGTAATACGGATAAGGCCATAGCCCATCACGATGGTACCGGGATCAATTCCCAATATGATTTTGTCAGGCTTTTGCAGGCGGCAATGTATTTTTACAACATTACAAGATTAATGAAGCTGAACCGAACCAGCAAAAACTTCATCAATTACTTCCTCGGGCCATTGCTGTTCCTGTGGTTGACATGGTCCATTTACCGGCAGATACAAAAGCAACCGGGACTGGAACAGGCATGGCTCCGCATCAGGGAATCTTTCAGCAGCCCGCTGATATGGAATTTGATTGCCGTAATAGTGCTGATGTTTGTGAACTGGGGTATTGAAGCTTTTAAATGGAAATTAGCGGTGAAGCCGGTGCAGCAGGTCAGTTTTTTCAGGGCGCTGCAGGCAGTGCTGTCCGGTGTTTCTTTTTCGGTCAGTACTCCCAACCGCATCGGCGAATACCTTGGAAGGGTGCTGTACATGAACGAGGGTAACCGGTTGAAAACGATTTCCATCACTATCGTTGGCAGCATCAGCCAGCTTATCATCACACTGCTGGCGGGCTGTGTGGGGTTGTTTATATTGAAAAATGAGATTGAAGCGAAACAGCTCATCAGCCCGATGTGGATGAGTGTAATATTGTATGGGGTGATGGCTGCACTGGTAATAACACTGCTTTTTTATTTTCGCCTGTCATGGATTGTAAAATGGGCGGATCGCCTGCCCGGCAGCAAACGCTTTGCTTACTTAATAGAGGCATTGGAAGAATTTCATGCTTCGCTGCTGCTGAAACTGCTATTATTATCGCTGTTGCGCTTCGCCGTTTTTATCATACAGTATTACCTGCTTTTTGTATTGTTTGATGTGCATTTATCCGTCCCGCAGGTTTTCTGGACCATCAGTGTATCGTTTCTGGTGATGGCTATTATTCCCACCATTGCCATTGCCGAACTGGCGCAGCGGGGGAAAGTGGTGACGGCCATTGTGGGTCTTTACAGCGCCAATGAACTGGGAATGACATTTGCCACTGCCGGTATCTGGTTTATCAACCTGATATTGCCGGCCATTATCGGCAGCCTGCTCATCTTGCGGATGAGAAAAATAATCAAGGCAGAAAATTAAATTTCATCCAGCCTGAAAAAATCTTTTGGCCGGATGCCTCTTTCCGTTTGCCGGAGGTTGCAGCATTCATGCACCGGGTCATGCTCAAAGAAAAGTATATAATCTCCCTCAACAGCTTCTTTCAAAAAAGATTTTTTTTCATTGAGTGTGGTAAGCGGAAACATATCATAAGCCATCACATACGGCAATGGTATATGTCCGGCCGATGGCAGCAGGTCAGCCATAAAAACAATAGTCCTGCCTTTGTATTTTATTTGCGGCAGCATCATACTTTCTGTATGGCCGCTTACAAACCGAACGGATATATTTTCAGTAAAAGAACTTTCGCCCAATTTCCCATCTGCGCTGCCAGTTACATGTACGAATTGCAGCTTCCCGCTTTCTTCAATGGGCAGAATATTTTCTTTCAAAAAAGAAGCTTTCTCCCTTTCATTGGGATTTACTGCCCAGTCCCAGTGTTCTTTATTACTCCAGTACGTTGCATTTCTAAACGCAGGGACTAATTTTTCTCCTTCCCTTACAATACTGCCGCCGCAGTGATCGAAATGCAGGTGGGTAAGAAATGCATCTGTAATATCATCCCGGTGAAAGCCATGTTTTGCCAGCGATTTATCTAATGTGTCATCACCATGCAAATAATAATGACTGAAGAATTTGGCATCCTGTTTATCACCATTGCCATTATCCACCAGAATCAGCCGGTTGCCGTCTTCAATCAGCAGGCACCGTAATGCCCAGGAGCATAAATTATTCTCATCGGCCGGGTTTATCTTATTCCAGATGCTTTTTGGCACCACACCAAACATGGCGCCGCCGTCCAGTTTAAAATAACCGGTATTTATCGAATACAACTTCATGTTCTCCTTTCTTTTGCATCGTTGGTATAGAACAATAAACACAGACCGATGACAAAGAAAATGGCAAGCGCCAGCGTGGAGCTTCTTTGTGAGCCGGTCAGCTCCGTTATTAACCCGAAACTGAATATTCCCACTACGGCTGCGATCTTTTCTGTGACATCATAGAAGCTGAAAAAAGATACCGTATCCCTTGTATCGGCCGGGATCAGTTTGGCATGGGTGGAACGGCTCAGTGATTGTATTCCTCCCATGATAAATCCAACGGCGGCACCCAGCGCATAGAATTCATAGATACCGCCTTTGGGAAGACTGTATGCAATAAAACAGACCCCGATCCAGATCACTACCAGCCACATCAGCGTTTTGATATTACCGATCCGGGAGGACAGCCGTGAAATTGTAAAGGCGCCCGGAATAGCGATCAGCTGGATGATCAGGATAGCGATAATCAGGTTGTCAGTTGGAATTTCCAGTTCTCCTTTTCCATAAATGGCGGCTACCAGCATTACCGTTTGTACACCCATATTGTAAAAGAAAAAAGAAAGCAGGAACCGTTTCAGCTTTGGCATTTGCCTTACCTGTGTCCAGACTTTTCTTAATTCATTGTATCCCTTTGAAATGATATTATGCCGGAGATCACCGCTCCCGGCAGGGACAGAATTGGGTAAGCGACGCAGGGAAAATTGTCCAAAACCCCACCACCAGATACCCACGAGTAAAAATGATAGTTGCGCCGCCTTATCTTTCGTGATACCAAATTTTTCCGGCATCATTACAAATACAAAACAAACGATCTGTAATAGCACACTCCCTACATAGCCATAGGCGAATCCTTTGGCGCTGACCCGGTCACGGTCTTCCACGGCTGCTATTTCGGGAAGATAGGAATTATAAAAGACCTGGGCACCCCAGAAACCCACACAGGCGATGATAATGGCGGTAACACCCAGCGTCAGCGTATCCTGTTCAAAAAAATACATGGAGGCGCAGGCGATACTTCCTAATGTGAGGTAGAAATTGAGGAATTTTTTCTTATTGCCTTTATAATCGGCGATCGAGGAAAGCAGCGGCGACATAAAGGCCACAATCAACATCGCCAGGGCTATGGCATAATTATAAAGTGCGGAGTTCTCAAATTGTCTTCCTAAAAAAGTGACAGATGTTTTTGAAACATCCGCATTGTCCACCGCTATCGCATCAAAGTAAGTAGGAAAAATAGTGGAAGTGATGACAAGATTATACGCAGAACTGGCCCAGTCGTACATAGCCCAGCTGTTCACTACTTTTTTCGGAGCCGTTTGCAT
>JBQTHS010000019.1:0-17120 GCA_052389635.1 Bacteroidota bacterium
CGGCTTCAGTAGCGCCGTAATAAGTAATGAACGAAGAGGCGATACTCCTGACTTTACCCCGGGAAACAGAGTCAGCATCGGCCCCGTAATATTCCACCCGGCCTGCATAGGGCTGCAATCGGCGGGCATAGTAATTACTGCTCCGGAATGACTGTACCTCCACCCCCCACTCCAGCACCCGGCCATCTTCGGATATCCGTATCTGCACTTCCCTGTCGGTAAGCAGCGAAAGATATGAAACCGTACTGTCGCCGGAGAAACAAACCTGGCTCAGCTCCTGGCTGTATAATGTATTCAGCAGGCAGGCAAATACACAGGCGGTGAGAATTTTTTTCATATTGTTCAGCCTCATTTCAAAGGTAACATGAAAATTATCCCGACCGGTCATGAAAGCAATCTTTGTCAGGTTTGTTCCGTTATTTTTACAACTCAATCAATAAGGTTTATGAAGACAAAAGCCTCCTTCATTTTCACTGCAGTACTGTTTTTAGTTTATACATCCGGCTGCGCCAATAAAAATGTTTCGTCGCCGGGTGGCGATGATGGCGATACCACCCGGCTTCCCCCGGTGGAAACCAAAGGGGCCAATACCGATTACAGACCCGCATTTGCAGGGCAAACAAGAATTGCAGGCGTTAAAACCAAAACGCCTTACAAAGTGGAAAAGATAAGTGATGCCCTGAACAGGCCCTGGGCTGTTGTGCCCATGTCCGATGGCCGCCTGCTCATCACGGAGAAAAGCGGCTACATGCAGATACATGATGCCAATGGGGCACTGATAAAAAAGATAACCGGTTTCCCGAAAGTGGAAGACGGCGGGCAGGGCGGGATGCTGGATATGGCATTTGACCCTGATTTCATTAAAAACAAAACCATTTACTGGTCGTACTCAGAAAAATATGAGGGGGGTAACCTGATGGCCGTAGCCAAAGGGCAAATGAATGAGTCCGCTGGCAATATTGATAACCCTGTGGTCATCTTCAGGGCCACGCCTGCGTTAAGAAGCTCACTGCATTTTGGCTCCCGGCTGATATTTGATAAAAACGGCCACCTGTTTGTTAGCACCGGCGAACGATCCATTTTGCAAGGCAGGCCGCAGGCACAATTGCTCAGTTCAGGTTTGGGAAAGATTTTTAAAATGACCAAAGAGGGTAAACCGGCTCCCGGCAATCCCTTCATCAATCAACAGGGCGCCATTCCGCAGATATACGCCTATGGTATCCGCAATGCGCAGGGACTGGACATTCACCCGGTAACCGGTGAATTATGGGAAAATGAATTTGGCCCCCGCGGCGGTGATGAACTGAATATTATCAGGCCCGGAAAAAATTATGGCTGGCCCACCATCACTTACGGTATTGAATACAGCGGCAGCACCATCGGCGATGGCATACAGCAGAAAGCCGGTATGGAACAACCGCTTTATTACTGGGACCCGGTACTCTCCCCCAGCGGTATGGCTTTTTATAAAGGTGATGCTGTTCCCGAATGGAAAAACAATCTTTTCATCGGCGGCCTTAGCAGCGAACATATCTGCCGGCTGGTGATAGTGAATAATAAAGTGGCGGGAGAAGAAAAACTGCTGACAGATAAGAACGAACGGTTCAGGGATATAGCCTACCTGAACGGAATGCTGTATGCAGTGACGGACGGGGGGAATATGTACCGGATCAGCAAAAAATAAACGACCGTTTATATCATCTGCCATGAAAATCATTTTTCCCATTCTGTTTCAACTTTTATGTATGTCTGCATTTGCCCAACTGCAGCCGGTAACTTCCGGTGTGTTTCACTGGAATGAATTACCGGTGAAAAAAGACAAGCAACGGGAAAACCTTAAGATCGCCGAAGGAACTACGGCTGAATTCTCTTATTTCGAAATACATGCAACGACACAGGAAAAAGGCGCCGCTCCCCGTCCGCCCCATGCACAGGACAGTATTGAAGAGGTCATTATCATTAAGGAGGGTAAATTAAAATGTACCGTTGGCGATAAAACCGCCGAACTCGGTCCCGGTTCTGTGCTGCTGATACCGCCGCATGAAATGCAGGCCTTTGAAAACACCGGTGATGGCCCTGTTAGTTATTATGTGCTGATGTTCCGCTCCCGCCAACCGGTGGATATGGAACGCAGCAAAAAAGCCGGTGGTACGCTGATGATAAATGCAGATACAGTGGCTTACACAGAAAAAGACGGTAAGGGTACCAGCAAATATTTTGACCGGCCCACGGCCATATGTGCCAACTATGAGATGCACATCACTGCACTAATGACAAAAAGGCCCAGCCATGCCCTGCACCAGCATGTGGATACAGAAATAATATTAGTGACAGAAGGCGATGTGGAAATGACCATTGATGGTAAAGATTATAAAGGCAGCGCCGGCGACCTGTTTATTGCCGAAAGCGGCAAGATGCATGGCATTGCCAATGCATCGGAGAAACCCTGCAAGTATTTTGCGTTTAAGTGGAGATAAAGCTGCGGCACCGGAGCGATTCTTTTTTTGGTTTCCGGGGCATAAAAAAAATCTCTGATTTACATACCGGTCAATCAGTAAATACAAGTCAGGCAAATTACTTGAACCATTCAAATCCGTCAATATGAAAAAAATCGTCATCGCTTTCGCCGGGGTTGTTCTTTTCAGTTTGTGGTACACCGGAAGAGTAACTGCATCGGCAAACACAGGCGATAAAGTCACTATTTGCCACCGTGAGGGAAACGGAAGTTCTCACTCCATCACAGTAAGCATCCATGCAGTCCTTGCACATCTCGCTCATGTAGATGCAATAGGCAACTGTGACGGAGGCCCGGCCATCGCTCAGTAAAAAGATATACTTGTTGCATGGGTCTGCCGTTGCAGACTTCTGATGGCCACCGGTTTTGCAGGGGCCATTCAGCTCCGCATATTCGTATCCCTTCTGAATTCATTCCAGAAAAACTTTACAGCATTCAGCACATCTTCTTCTGACTTGTTCTGGGTATTGGTCAGCGGTATTTTGCGCCGGATACCTTCTTTGGTTCCGGCTTTCCGGTATTCCAGCACCAGGATAAAATTGTCACGGATATTGAAAAAACTGCTTTTTTCTTTTTGTGCAAGATGTGCATTCAGCAGATCGTTCCAGCCGGTTACTAATTTTTCGTCCTGGTAAATCCCTTTTTTGTTTACCCGGATATACACTCTTTTGTTCTGCGCCCGGTAAATGCAGTAAATCGCCGGCGCAATGGCCAGTGCAAAAACATAACTCTGGTAATCTATGTTCCTGAAGTTGCGATTGATGGCATCAATCAACCCGTACAGGAAAAGGGCAAGAAAGAATACAGCCATTACATAGTTCAGCACTTTTTCTTCGCCTACGGTAAACTGGCTGTCTTTGGTCAACGGCGATTTTCCCATCCGGCGAAATTACCTCATTGCAGGGTTAATTTATCAGCGGGGACACAAAGATAAGTTTGCCTTACCGGCATTTTACCTTCCCGCCACCGAGGTTTTCTGGTTGAGTTCTTTCAAAAACATTTTATCAATCACATAATATCCTTTGGCTTCATCATAAGGGAGTGATGAGAGCGGCAGGTTCCGGTAAACCGTTTCCCGGCGTTTCGATCCGGTAATGGTGAAATCAACCAGTATGCTGTCGGTTTTGTATTGCAGGTAAGTGAAATTAAACCTGTTTTTTTCTTCCGGCACCCGGTAGCGGTCGCCGTTTACAGTCAGCACCACATCCCACACATCGAGGCGGGGAAAATAAAACTGCTTGCTGCCTGAACTGAGCCAATAGCTGCTGCTGGCCTCATCGTACGGGAAATCAGTTATTCGTTTATCTTTATAACCTTTTATGCGCTTTTTGTCTTTATACAACGCAAAACTGACAGGCGCCCCATTCAGTTGGTTTTTCAGGTAAACAACACTGTGAGTGGAGTCGTTCAGTTTCCCCGGCATATACACACTGTTCAGCCCCTGCAGCTCGGTGGTAAGGTTTTTAATAGTGCCGTTGGTATAAAACACCCGGGTGCTGTCAATGTCAAAACAACCAGGGTCTATCTTAAAATCAAAATTGATGCAGCCGCAGAAATTATTCATCCAAACGCCGATATAGGGCATGCCGTTGATGGTGTCGGGTGTCAGCAGTCTTGTTTCTTCCTGCCATATCAGCTTTCCCCTTTCAGCCACGGCATTAAAGAACTTTACTTTTGATATGGGGCATTTAATTCCCGCCGGCAAAGGCACTTTAATAAGGATGGCCGAGTCGAGGTTGCAGGGATCCATTCTTTGCCCGCAGATAATGAGCACCGAAGAAAGTATCTCGCCATTGGTTGTATTGTTGTACAAATTATTCTGCCGCATTTGCATGGTGTTGGTGATGAGCCGAAAATCAGAACCGGACCCGGCTTCAAAATTTTCGGCCATGTATTGCGGCAGCAGTCCCGGGCGATAGGTGATGATAAAACCATTGTCCAGTATTTTGGTAACAGGCAGCATAAGATCAGTGGCCGGGGCAGCGGGTTTTACACTGGCCCTGAAGAAGCGGACACCGATAATCTCCGTACGGCGGTTCAGCGCCCGGCCATTATCAGAACTGTTGTCGGCCTGCGGCCTCGACTCGCCAAACGACTGGCTGCTCATATAATTGAGCGGGTAGTTTTTTTGGAGGAAGTATTTATGCACTTCTCCTGACCGCTTTTTTGACAGCTCAATATTATACTCATCACTCTCTGTTTCATCGGTATAGCCATTGATGACAATGCGGTCCCAATTGCGGAGCAGGAAGCTGTCAAGCTTTTGTTGGTCCGGTTTGGAGAGGCTGTACTGGTCAGGTTTGTAAAAGAGCACCAGTGTATCTGTTTTTTGTGCATAGGATGCTAATGTGCAGCAGAGTGCTGCAAGCAGGTGGAGCGGCTTGTGCATGGTAGTTGTTTTCCCGTTAACGCAGATAGCGGGAGATTGTGATGAAAAGTTTTCTTAAAATTGAAATGTTTGTTTTGCTTATATCCGTAACAGCGGAGCAGATCACACCCGGTTCAAACCTATTATACCAACCCATACGGATTAATTACCTTAACCGTCTGCAGCCGGGTTGCGTGTCCTCATGCAGCATTACTTAAGGGAACATCTGACAGGGTGGAAAGAATCAGTATTTCTTTGGCTCCATCCTGGTATGACGAACCCGCAATACCCTGATTGTTCTGTCAGTAAAACGGTAGGCAATTCTGAATTTGTGTTTTTCAAAAGCCCGGTAGCTGCCATCGTTATTGAATTTGTACTTATCAGCGTTATACTATTCGGGGTTTCGTTCTACCTTATGTACGGATGCTACAATATCTTCAAGCACCTTCGCTGCGTTTTTTCTTCCGAGACGAGTCTCCGCAGGGACTCGTCGTCAACCCTGAAAGCAATATATACTATATGACCTAAGCACCTAATACCTCTTTTGGGCTATGGACACGAAGTAAGGCGGAGGGATTAAAGGGATTAAAATTTCAAAATCTTTTCAAATTATGCGGCTTTCAGGTCTTTGCTCCTTTCCACAAATAAGTCATGATAAACCTGAACCCTCATCCAGTATTCTGCAGGAATATCTAAAAGCTTTTGGAGTTTAAGTGCAGTAGCGGCGCTTACATGTCTTTTGCCATGTAATAACTCGCTGAAATGCCCTGCCTTCATTCCCAAAAGTTCTGCAAATTCAGTTTTCTTAATATTTCTGGCTGCTAACTCCATTTGCAAGATTTCCCCGGGATGCAGGGTTACATCAGTAAAGATTTCTTTGCCACGGGAGTTAACAATTTTGTAATTAGACATAATATTAATACGATTTGTGTTTGTGTGTTCGGATAATTACGGCAGGTGAACCCGATTATATAATCTGCCGTAATCACTTCATCTTACTTTTATTATTGATAATGATTTGTCAAATCTTCTATTATCAATACGTCTGTAATCACCACTGAATCCTTTTCAACTCTTAAAATCAATCTGTACTGTAAATCAACTCTGACTGAATAATAACCTTTGTAATCGCCTTTCAGGGCTTCAAAGTTCAGTCCTCTGAATTTTCTCAGCTCTTTGATGCTCCCGGTATTCTGAAGCATCAAAACCGTCTTTTTAAATTTCAGGATAACATCCTGACTGTATCTTGGCTTTCCTGTCGTCTGCTTACCTTCAAATATTTTTTGGAGATACGCATTATTAAACTGTATAATCATCTAAACATAATTACGGCTTTGAATCTGTTTTTTACAATTTAAAAGAACTTTCATTTCCCAAAATTAGGGAAATTATTTTATTTACCAAGTTTTGGGAAAATTATTTTTTGAACTTTTATCTCAATCTTTCGTCAAAATTCAACCCATTCTCCCTTAAAGTGTCCATCGCAATCTCATACCCCGCATCCGCCCCGCTGAGGCGGGACTTCCGCAGGCTAACCTATTCTATCAGCAATATCTAAATTATTAGCCTTTGCGGTTCCCTTGGCGAGATCGTAGCCGGCGTCCGCATGTCTTATCACTCCCATTCCCGGGTCATTCCACAACACTCTTTTCAGTCTTGCTTCCGCATCATCCGTACCATCCGCAACGATCACCATCCCCGCATGTATGCTATACCCCATCCCCACCCCGCCACCATGGTGCAGGGAAACCCAGCTGGCCCCGCCGGCGGTATTTACCAGTGCATTTAAGATAGGCCAGTCGGCCACGGCATCGATTCCAACGAGCATGGCTACGGTCTCCCGGTAGGGTCTGGCTACCGAGCCTGTATCCAGATGGTCACGGCCGATAACAATGGGAGCTTTTACCTTGCCGGTTCGTACCAGTTCATTAAAAGCGAGGCCTGCTTTTTCTCTTTCGCCCTGTCCTAACCAGCAAATTCTTGCCGGCAATCCCTGGAAGGCGATTTTTTCTTTCGCCATCTTCATCCAGCGTATCATGCCTTTGTTGCGGGGGAACATATTCATGATCACTTCATCGGTCACAGCTATATCATTCGGGTCGCCACTCAACGCCGCCCAGCGAAAGGGGCCCTTGCCTTCGCAGAAGAGGGGACGGATGTAATCCGGTACAAACCCTTTAAAGTCGAAGCAGCGGCCAGGCCGATAGCTTTGAGCTGTGAGCTGTGAGCCATGGCTCCCGACTCCCGACTCCCGACTCCTGACTTCGAACTCTTCTGCTCTTGCCCGGATATTATTGCCATAGTCGAAGGTGATAGCGCCTTTGTCCATCAGTTGCAGCATCTGTTGCACATGCAGGTACATACTCTCGTAACTGCGTTCGAGGTATTCGGCGGGGTTTTGCTGGCGGAGTATATTGGCCTGCTCGTTGGTCAGGGTGTGAGGGATATAACCAATCAGCGGGTCATGGGCGCTGGTCTGATCGGTCAATGTATCAGGAATGATATTTCTTTCCACTAATCTTTGTAAGAGATGAACGGCATTACATAAAACCCCAATGCTCCTGCTTGCGCCTTGTGCCTTGTACACTTGTGCCTTGTCGATGGCTTCGTCAATATCAGTGTATTTCTCATCGAGATATTTTGTTTCAATGCGTTTGTCTATACGCCATTCTTCCACTTCTGCGATCAATGCCACGCCTTCGTTCATTGTTATTGCCAATGGCTGTGCGCCACCCATCCCACCGAGACCCGCCGTAACATTGAGTGTTCCTTTCAGTGAGCCGCCTTCTGAACGCCCAGAGTCTTTGTGAACCCCCTTGCGGGGGGCAGGGGGGCCGAAGTGTTTATCTGCTATCGCGGCGTAAGTCTCATAGGTTCCCTGCACAATTCCCTGGCTGCCGATGTATATCCATGATCCTGCCGTCATCTGCCCGTACATCATCAGTCCTTTTTGTTCCAGCTGGTCAAAATGTTTCCAGTTGGCCCAGTTGGGGACGAGTTGGGAATTGCTGATTAAAACCCTTGGCGCATCTTTATGTGTTTTAAGAATACCAACGGGCTTGCCGGATTGGATAAGCAGTGACTCGTCATTCTCCAGCAGTTTCAGCGCTTTGATGATATTGTCCAGCGCTTCAAAGTTGCGGGCGGCTTTTCCACGACCGCCGTAAACTATCAGGTCATCGGGGCGTTCTGCTACTTCGGGGTTCAGGTTGTTCAGCAGCATCCTTAATGCGGCTTCCTGTATCCAGCCTTTGCAGGAGAGTTTAGTTCCTGTGGGGGTTTTGTATTTGATGGGATCGTATTTTGATTTTGTCATGGTGCTCATATCATTATTTTTTCTCTCGCCAAGACGCAAAGACGCTATAATACAGCAGGAATTTACTTTTGCGTCTCAGCGACTTTGCGTGAAATTCATTTAAATCCTTCAAACCCCTCATTCAGGTTTATCCCTTTGCTTGCCGCAAACTCATTCACCTCATCTACGAAACTGAAATCCTTGATAATCCCCGCCACCTTATTGATATCATCGGCAAATATTCTGTCCTCTGCTGCAAAGCTCACAAATTCCCGCACATGATCATGGGCAAACTCTAACAGTTCCGAGCTCTTCAGCGGGCGGCGGAATTCAATGGCCTGGCAGGCCGACAACAACTCAATGGCCATGATGTATTCGAGGTTATCCATCACCCGGCTCAGTTTGCGGCCGCTGATACTGCCCATGCTCACATGGTCTTCCTGTCCCAATGAAGTTGGAATGCTGTCGGCGCTGGAAGGAAAACACAATGTTTTGTTTTCTGAAACCAAAGCAGCCGTGGTGTATTGCGGGATCATAAAGCCGGAGTTCAATCCCACATCTTTCATCAGCAGCATCGGCAGGCCCCATTTGCCTTCTAATAATAAATAACAACGGCGGTCGGAAATGTTCCCCAGTTCAGAAGCAGCGAAACAACAATAGTCTAATGGCAATGCCAGCGGCTGGCCGTGAAAATTGCCGCCGCTGATGGTATCATCAGCAGAAAGGATGATGGGGTTATCGGTAACGGCGTTCAATTCTATCTCCGTTAATTCCTTTAAGTGCAGCCATGCATTGCGGGATGCGCCATGCACCTGCGGCATGCAGCGGAGCGAATATGGGTCCTGCACCCGGCCGCAGTCCACATGGCTTTGCATGATGGCGGAATCTTTCAGCAGCAATCGGAGCCGCTGCGCCACCAATTTATTTCCTTCGAAAGGGCGTAGTTCATGTAAGCGTTCATCAAAAGGGGCTTTGGTGCCTGTCAATGACTCCAGGCTCATGGCCCCGATGATATCAGCAGCTTCAAGACAGTTGTGCATCCGCTGCACGGCCTTTACTGCAAATGATAAGATGAATTGTGTACCGTTGATAAGTGCAAGTCCTTCTTTGGGGCCGAGCTGAATCGGTTTTAATGAAAACTGTTTGAGAACATTGCTGGTTTCTTGTTGCTGGTTATTATAAAAAACTTTACCCAGCCCTATTAATGGCAAAAACAAATGTGCCAGTGGCGCTAAATCCCCGCTTGCCCCCACACTCCCCTTTTCCGGCACCACGGGTATCACATCGTTTTCAATATGCCAGATGATGCGTTCCACCGTTGACAACTGCACCCCGCTGTAGCCTTTGGTCAGTGCATGTACTTTGGTGATGAGCATCAGTTTGGCCAGTTCCATCGTTATCGGGTCGCCAACGCCAACGCTGTGGCTTTGCAAAATTTTGTATTGAAGTGTTGCGGTATCTTCTGCTGATATAGCCGTATTGGCGAGGATGCCGAAACCGGTGTTCACCCCATACACCGTTTTGCCTGCTGCCACAATCTGCTGCACCTGCTGCTGCGAGGCATGGATGCGGACAACGGTTTCCTTGTTCAGTACTGCTTTTAGTTGTCCGTTGGCAATCGCAATCGCTTTCCCGGCGGTCAGTTGGTCTGCGCCGTAGTTGAATTGGCTCATGGGCGCAATTTACGGATTTGCTTCACGAGCGGGAAAATTCCAGTATACAAGAAACAAGAACCAAATAAAAAGAGAGAAAATTAAAAAAAGAAAAACTAAGACCGGCACTCTCATCCAGGCTTGGTTCTGTAATTTATTTGGTTCTTGTTATTTGGCTTCTTGGTTCTTTTTATTTGAAAATACCCGGTGCAACCAATCCGCCAATGGGTTTATCTTTACTGAAATCTTTTTCATGAACCGGTTGCTGTTATCCTGCCTGCTGCTTTTTTCTTTTTTAAACGCCACCGCCCAGGACCCGCAAAAAGTTGCCATCAGCACCACCGGCTGCACCGTGCAGGTGTACTGCCTGCCCGGCCGCTTTGATGCTTATGATCTGGATGACGGCTCCACCGTGTTTGCCGATGACTGCGAAAAAGACGGGGTAACCTGGGGCATCTATTGCATCAGACTGAAGAAAGCCATTGCCAGCCTTGATGCGGCTGAAGACAGCATCATTACTATTCTGGATTTTCTAAAACTGGACTATGGCATTGTAAAAGGCAAGGGTTATGATAAAGGACATAAGCTGAATAAGGATGATAATACCCGTGGCATATTTGACAGCTGGGAAGATGCGGACAATAATAAATGGAAAATAAAAGCATGGACCGACGGAAATTTTATCTGTGTGCTGCATGTGCACAGTGCAAAAGAGTTGCCGGATAAAAAGACCGGCATCTTTCTCGAAGGCCTGCGTTTCCCCGGAATGAAAGACAAGAAAAACTGAACCTATGAAACTATACAGCTGTATCTTATTCCTCATTGCAGCGATGCTGCCAACCGCAGCCCTTTTCTCACAGGGACTAAAGAAGATCCCCATCAGCAGTTCGGGTTGTTCACTTTACAGTTTCTGCGATATGAAATTTGATGAATCCAAAAGCCGGGATTCATCCACCGTGTATGCCGGCGAGTGTGTGAAAGAGGAAGTAACCTACGGAAGCATTTGTGTGCGGCTCATCAACCCGCCGGCAGACCTCACCATGGCCGAAGACCTGCTGGTCGCTTACCTTGATTACCTGAAACAGAGTTTTGCCATCACAAAAGCGGCCGGCTATGGCAAGGGCCACCGCCTGAATAAAAATGCGGATACCCGTGGCATACTCGATTACTGGGAAGACAAAGAAAAGAACAACTGGAAAGTGAAGGCATGGACGGATGGAAAATTCATCGGGGTGATGTATGCCTTCAGTAAAAAAGAACTGCCGGAGCAGCGGGTGAACGTTTTCCTGGAGGGGTTCCGGATGCCGGAAGTGAAATAGGCAATGGGCAATAGATAATAGGAAACAATCTTTATACTTCTCTCCAATCTTTATTTCGGCTATCTTTGCGGCACGAAAAAGGCCCGGTAGCTCAGCTGAATAGAGCACAAACCTTCTAAGTTTGGGGTCATTGGTTTGAATCCAATCCGGGTCACAAAACCCTTCTGAAGTGAAGGGTTTTTCATTTTACTTAACTTCAAACCATCAACAACAGACCATCACCTATTTTATGGAAGTCAAAATAGAAGCCTCGTGGAAAGAAGTACTGAAAACTGAATTTTCCCAGTCCTATTTTCAGCAGATCGCCTTACATATCAAAACTGAAAAATCGCAGGGCAAAACCATCTATCCTCCCGGCTCATATATCTTCAATGCCTTTGATACCACCCCCATTGACAACATTAAAGTGGTGATACTGGGGCAGGACCCCTATCATGGCCCCGGCCAGGCGCATGGTCTTTGTTTCTCCGTACAAAACGGCGTGCCGCCACCCCCATCACTAATAAATATGTATAAAGAACTGCATGAGGATATTGGTTTCCACATTCCCAACCACGGCAACCTGACCAATTGGGCGAAACAGGGGGTGTTCTTGTTGAACGCCTCGTTGACGGTCCGTGCTGCTGAGCCGATGAGCCATTCCAAAATAGGCTGGGCGCAATTCACCGATACGGTGATAAAAAAGATATCAGCACTGAAAACAAATGTGGTCTTTTTACTATGGGGCAAATTTGCCCAGGAAAAAAGAGTGCTCATTGATGAAAGCAAACACCTGGTGCTGAAAGCAGCACACCCTTCACCACTATCAGCCAGCGCCGGTTTTTTCGGCTGCCGGCATTTTTCCAAAACCAATGAATACCTTGCATCGAAGGGAATTGACCCCATTGACTGGACGCTGTAAATGGTCTTTCTGAAAAACATACTGGCAAGATTGCTGGCCCTTTGGGCCATGCTGAGTTTTATTATTCTTTTTCTTCTTGTATTCATTCCATCTATGCTCTGCTGGCTGATACCCGATCCGAAGGGACAGGATATTTTTATCCGCATAGCCCGGCTCTGGATGAATGTTTGGCTGCCCGTCGTTGGCTGCCCCATCCGGATAAAAGGAAGAGAAAATTTTCAGAAGGGAAAAGCATACATCGTTACCTGCAATCATAATTCGATGATGGATATCCCTCTCTCCTGCCCTTATATACCCGGCCCGAACAAAACCATCGCCAAATCATCATTTGTAAAAGTGCCGTTGTTCGGCATTTACTATATAAAAGGCGCCGTGCTGGTGAACAGGAAGAATGAAGAGAGCCGCCGCAGAAGTTATGATAAAATGAAAGCAGTGCTTAAGAAAGGTATGCATATGTCCGTTTATCCCGAAGGCACCCGGAACAGGACCAATGAACCATTAAAAAAATTTCACAGTGGCGCTTTCCGGCTGGCGGTGGAAACAGGAACAGCCATCATACCTGCTGTCATCTTCAATACAAAAAAAGTTCTGCCTGCAGACAGGGCCTTCTGGTTCTGGCCGCATAAATTAGAGATGCATTTTTTACCCCCTGTGGAAACTGGGACAAAAAACACTGAAGCGCTGAAGGAAGAAGTATTCGAAATGATGAAAACGTATTATGTAACGCACCAGCACTAAGAAAAGAACCAAGAAACAAATGACAAGAACCAAATAAATAGAGAGAAAATTAAAAAAACTAAACCCGGCACTCTCATCCAGGCCTGGTTTAGTAATTTATTTGGCGCTTATTAATGAAACTACGATCTGCGGGACTGCCGTACTTTTAATTTATTTGGATCTTGTTTCTTCGGTTCCTGGAATTTTCTCTTAAAAATTCGGAAAGGACCGGGTCCGGTTGATCCGCAGGTCCTGCAGCACCGATGCCTTGGGGCTGATGGAGAAACTGAATGAACGGTAGAGGCCCACCGGCGTCACATCAATGGTCAGTTGCCAGCAGTGCATTTCCCGGGATATACCCATCTGGAACATCTGTAGCTGTTTGCTGTCAAAATCATAATAGCCGTTTACCGAAAAATTCCACTTGGGGGTAAGGTTGAAGCTTCCGTTGAAGTTCATGTTTGAAGTAAAATCTTTTTCGAACCTGCTCAGGTCTGTCTTCAGCCGGTTGGTGAAGGAAAGAGAATACCCGAGGCTCACCCGCCAGGGAATATTGAAGTCCACAAACTCCGAAGGATTCTGCTGCATATAGTTCAGCAACTGCTCCTGTTCTGCAATAAGGCCGGGATCGCCAAGCCGTTGCTGCGCTTCTTTCTTCCTTTGTTCTTCTTTTTTTGCATCTTTTGGTTTGCTCTGGAAATTGGTGCTCACCGAAACGCTTCCGTAGGTAAGCCTTCCTAATTTGAACTTGCCGCCTTCCCATGCATATTTATCAATGTCCACACCGTACTGGTTGGTCTGGTAAGGATCCAGCACAGTATTGGCCGTGATATTTATCTTTTCAAAGAGGGTGGTGCGGAAATAGATATTGAACAGGTCCAGCTTCAGGGAATCCCGCAGGAAGTTATAGCCTCCTGAAAATCCAAATCCGTCAATCAGCCTTATTCTCTTGATGGCATTCTCGCCGGTGTCTTTTTTGGAACGCCATTTCATCTCCAGGTTATTATCGAGCTGGAAACTGATGCCCCCTGTCTTTCCTTCGGAATACCCGGGATACAAAGCGCCCTGGAACTCAGAGAAGCGGTAAGCAAAGCCGGGTGAAATGGTATCGGTGTAATAATGTTTTTTAGAAAGATCCGGTTTATAATTAAAGCTGACAGAAGGCCGTATGACATGCCGGATGGCATATATCCTTGATTTCTTAAATGAAAAAGTACCGAACAGTGCCGTGTTGAAGCTGAGTGAGAAAGCCACCTGGTGATCGGTGAAGAAACCTTTGGTGATGACGGTGTCTGATTTTTGAGTGGCCGTATTCCATTTGCGGCGGAATTTCTGCGCCACCCACACCTGAGAATAAGAAACACCGGGTGATACAATCACAGCTCCGCCGAGTATGGGCGGCAGCGCAAGTGTGATGGGGAAATTATGCTGGGCGCCCCACTGCAGGGTATCAATCAGCTCTTTCAGTTTGAATGCTGAGTCATAAAAAGAAAACTGGTTGCGCAATGTGCCGTTATAGGCCATGCCTAACTTTTCATACCATTTATTAGTGCCCGTTGAATTTTTCCCCTGGAAGGGATACAGGGTGCTCACCGAGAAACCTGCATCCGGCAGGTTCACATTCACCAGCCTGCTCTGGCTGTTCTGGTTATGGTTGGCGCTGAGGGTAAGGTTGTACGGTTTGCCCGGCCATGATTTGGAGTAAGCGATGGAAGAATACAACTGGTTCTGAAAATTCAGGTTGGGGTTGTTTGTCACAAACCGGTTGAACTTGGTGGAACCAGCATTCACATTCACGGAGAAATTAGTGCCGGGCCTCGCCTTTGCATCCACGGCATGCCGCCAGTTGATGGTGAACGTTCTTGTTTTTGAAAAATCCGGGTCACCTTTGAAATTGAGCTTACTGGATTGAAAAGATAATTGAAAATCGCCGTTGTACCGGTACCGCTTGCGGTAGGTGGGGTTGATGTTGGCTGTCCAACCGCCATAGGAATAGATATTGCCATATGCTTTCACATCCCAGTAATCACTCAGCACTTTGTAGTAGCCGATGCCCTCCAGCGCAAGGCCCAGTTGTTCATACGCAGCAAACCGCGGGGGCAGAAAGCCTGAATGCCTGCCCTGGCTCAGCGGGTAGAAACCAAAAGGCAGGTAAATAGGTACCGGCACGCCTTCAAACTCGATATGCGCCGGGCCTGATACGGCTAATTTCTTATTGATCACTTTCATTTGCGGTGTGGCGAATGCAAAATGCGGATCGTCCAGCATGCAGGTGGTAAACCGGGCCTTCTTTACAAAAGTGACATTCTCACTCACTTTTTTGGCCACCTGGCCAATAACGAGAAACTCACCCTGCTGTGTGTAGGTATTTTTAGTAAGGCCGATCTGAGTTTTAAAGTTATAACGGATGGTATCGCTGGTAAATTCATTATCGCCGCTTTTGAAATGCGCCACTTCCGTCACCACACCGGCGCTGTCTTTTGCATTCACCGCCGTTACCACCTGCGACTGCTGGTCCAGTTCCACCTGCGGCGCTGTAAGGGTAATGTCCTTGTATTCCGTCTTTGTTTTTCCGTACAGCAGTATTTTTTTGTCTTTGATGAGCACCACGGCCGAATCAGCCGCCGCATATTTTACCGGCGCATCCAATGAGTCTTTTGATATCTTCAGCGAAAAAGTATCCACCCTGGGTGAAGTACCGGATGTATCAATGCCGGGGATCTTTGTTGTATCAGGAAAAAAAGCAACGCCTTTGCGCAGGCTGTCTGTCTTTAAAATGGGCCGGGTGGTATCGCCCTGTGATGTTAAAGGCTTGCGAAAATCCGGGGATTGCATACCCGCAGCGGCAGTTTTCCACGTTGGTGCATAAATTAATGCCGCAGCCAGCAGTCCGTAAAAAAAATAAAATGGCCTAAATTTGTACAGTTGCTTCATCAGGTATCGGGCAAATGTAATTCATTATAAAGCCAGTTGCTGTGAAGTGACCCAAAACAATTTGTGAAATGAGCCCTAAAATTTCAGGGTAATACAACATTGCAAACCCATATCATTATCTGATTTATATTCCGCTCCGAAAGGAGTCCGGTGGACCAGCCTGGTTAACTAATAAACAAAGCATGATCAAACGAACCTTCCCTGCCATTCTTGCCGCCTCTTTGTGCATCACTGTTTTTTCTTTTACAGGTGACGATGCAAAAAGGGATAAAAAGAAACAGACCGTTATCCGCACCATCATTGTAGATGCCGGGCACGGCATCATGGCAAACGGAGGACATAATGGCGCCAAAGGCGCTTACTCATGGGAGGATGAAATATGCCTCGATGTGTCCAAAATATTAGTACAGGACATTAACCGGGAGTTTCCTGAAATAAAAGTGGTGGAAACAAGGCCTACGGAAAAAATTACCTCCCTCTACCGCCGGGCCGAAATTGCCAATGAGAACAAAGGCGATATTTTCATCTGCATCCATGTGAATGCAGCCCCGGGCCAGCGCCGTTCAGAGATAGTGGGCTATAAAAAAGTGACCTACTATGTGGGCAAGGGTAAAAACAGGAAGAAGAAAACAAAAGATGCTCCTCAGTACCGCTACTGGACAGAACCCAGCAAGGCGAGAGGAACGGAAACCTATATCTGGGGTGCCCATAAGACCGAGGACAAGGAACTGGCCGTACGGGAAAACGCCGCCATGCTGCAGGAGGAAGATTATAAAGAAAAATACGGTGCTGTTGATGTAAACTCTCCCGAGTTTGTTGCCATGGCATTGCTGAAGACCAAACAATATTTTAAACGCAGCGCCACTTTTGCCGGTATGGTGCAGGATGAATTTGTGAAAGTGGGCCGTGTGGACAGGGATGTGCGCCAACGGGGGGTCGGTATCTGGGTGCTGCAGGCCACAGCTATGCCCAGTGTGCTGATTGAAACCGGCTTTATCAGCAACCCGGAAGAAGAAGCTTACCTGAACAGTAAAGAAGGCCAGCAGGAAATTTCCCGCTGCATTATTGCCGCACTGAAAAACTATGTGAACTGGCTGGAGAAAAAACAGGAAGACGGAAACAAGGAGGGTAAAGACGATGCCACCAACGGCAAGCCTTCTTCAGTTGCTGCTACAAAAGAATTCCTGGAAATGGTGGAGCAGAACGAGAAAAAAGCGCAGGGCAAATAGCCCTGTTTTCGGAGTTTGTCATACCGGGCCCTGCTTTAAGAAAATTATAGTCAGAATGAATTTAAGAGGCTGTCTCAAAAGTGTTTTGGAACACAACGAACACTAAGAAAACACTAAGAGCACAACGCAAATAGCCTTTAATATTAATAGTCTTTGTGTCCGTTGTGCCTTCTTTGTGTTCGTTGTGATA
>JBQTHS010000020.1:0-4180 GCA_052389635.1 Bacteroidota bacterium
ACCGGTTTATTTTGTCACCAGCGCTGTGTCGCCTTATTCTTTTTCTGATATACACCATGCAGGTGATGCTTCTGTGCCCCTCCATGAAGATGCGATAGTACGGATAAAATTGAAAAAACAAGTGCCGGCAGAGTGGCAGGATAAGCTGCTGATACAGCAAAGTGACCGGAAAGGGAGCAGTATCCGCAAAGCAGTGTGGCAGGAACAGTGGTTGTCGGCAAAATTTGGTGAGTTTGGCGCATTTCAGATTATAGCAGACGTCATACCTCCGCAGATAAATGATTTGGGGAAAGCCGATACCATTAACCTCAGCGCCGCCACCAGGATTAATTTTACCCCAACAGATAATTATGGCGTAAAATCTTTCCGGGCGGTATTATATACCTGTACAGCGGATACATCCGGGTATCACTGCGGTGAAGATTCATTAAGCCGGGGCCGCTGGCTGCGATTTACCAACGATAAAAGCCGCAACTGGGTTTATAAATTTGATGAAAAATGCCCCTATGGTGTGCATAAGCTGAATGTAACTGTTGAAGATTTGGCGGGAAACAAAACTATCAGGGAATGGTGGATTAAACGGTTTCCTTACACAGCTCCGCCACTAAAGAAAAAAATAATGAAAAAAGCAAATGAAAAAGCCAAAAAGACAGTTAAAAAGAAGAAGAAATAAGGAGGAGAAAGACACAAGCAAGAAGGCAGAAGGTACACAGACCAAGACACAAGTAAATTAAATTATGATCACTCTCAAAGAAGGCGATAAAGCTCCTGCATTTACCGGTAAAGACCAGAACGGGAAGAAAGTTTCTTTATCAGATTATAAAGGAAAGAAACTCGTTTTGTACTTCTACTCCGAAGCTGGTTCGCCTACCTGCACTATTGAAAGCTGCAACCTGCGGGATAACTATGGGTTGCTGAAGAAAAATGGTTTTGAAGTATTGGGAGTAAGCCCCGATACAGAAGCGAAGCAAAAAAAGTTTGAACAGAAATACAAATTGCCCTTTACATTGACTACAGACCCGGAAAATAAAATAACAAATCTGTATGGTGTGCATGAAATGAAGAAACTCTTTGGCCGGGAATATATGGGCATACTCCGCACTACATTTATAATTGATGAAAAAGGAACTATCCTGAAAATTTTTACCAAGCCAAAGAACAAGGCGCATGCGGAGGAGATACTGGCTGCTTGGCAGAACCGCTGATGAGATCAACTATCGGGTTGCATCGGCAGTTCTCTCAAAAATGCCGGGTACAAAAGACATTTACAGCACTTCTTCCCGTGACAGCTTCAAAGTCACCCGAAAATAAGTTATACTTTAATTTCTTTAAATTAGTTTCGGGAATAACTCAAATATTGAATCGCATATTTCTTTCAATATTATTCTTGTTTTATTTGCCCTGTCGTGTTTTTCCGCAGGACAGGCAGACAGATAGTTTGCTGCAACTGGTCAGGCAATCTAACAGAGATACTAACCGGGTCAATAACCTGAACAGCCTGATAAGCCGGTTACTTACCCAAAATGACAGTACGGCGGTAAAAGAGTATTTAAACGAAGTACTACAGCTTGCCTTGCAATTGAACTTTCAGAAAGGAATTGCCCGTTCATATATCAACTATGCACACCTCAGCAGGTTCAGGCAAAACTATCTGGAGATGCTTCGCTATGATTCTTTGGCTGAACAACCTGCCCGGCAATCGGGGGATAAGGAAACAATTGCACTTTACCTGGAGGGGGTGGCAAGGGCCTCATATAATCTCGGCAATTATTATGAAGCGGCGAAAATGGCTCAGTCTTCGCTTACTTTATGGAAAGAGTTGGATAATATCCCAAAACAAGCTGCCCAGCACATGATATTAGGAGGCTGTTATAACAATTTCGCAAATACTGAAAGAGCTCTGCAGGAATACTACCGGTCTTTTAAATTATCTGAACAGGCCGGCGATAAAAGACTAATAGCCTATGCCCGTCAACTTCTGGCCTCAGGTTTTATTCAAAACAATGAATTGGATAAAGCACTGGAACACCTGATGGCGGCACAAAAAGTAAACAACGAAATAGCAAACAAATTTGCCTATGCACAAAACTGTAATACTATCGGCGAGATTTATCTTAGGCAAGAGAAATATTCGGCGGCATTACAGCAGTTTCAGGTGGCATTGAAACACTATCAGTTGCCAGGCGCCCCCGTTTGGGGTGATAGCTGGAGCTACCGCCTGATAGGCAGGGTAAGTATGCTCCAGGCTGATTCTGCGAAAGCAAATAATAATAAACAGTATGCGGACAATAAAAACAAAAAGGCCATAGAGTATTTTACCATAGCTATCAGGGAAGGGCCTGAAGATTTAGAGATTTATGTGTTTGAAAATTATCAGTTAATGGGGATAGCATATACCGGGCTGGGCAGGCTGAAAGATGCGAAAAACAGCTTTGAAGTATTTTTAAAAGTGGCGAAAAAAGTTCAACTCAAAAGCGAAATTTCTGCTGCTTACAGGCATTTGTCCATCATAGACAGCATACAGGGAAACTTCAGCAGCGCCTTTCAGAATATGAAGAAATATATTTTGTACCGTGACAGTATTGATGCAGAAAATCAGACCGCCCGTTCAGAAAATTATAAACTGCAATTTGAATTTGAAAAAAATGAGCAGCAATTAAAATTACTGGAATCTGAAAACAAATTGAAATCGGCAGTAGCTGCAAAGCAAAAACAGCAAAAACTTTTTGCTTATGCCGGCGTTGCACTTATTTTTTTAGTAAGTGCTTATGGCTTTTACCGCTATCGCCGCATCAGTAAAATGAAAACTGAACAAAAAATATTGAAAGACCGGCTCACCATCAGCCAGGACCTGCATGATCATGTAGGTTCCACCCTCAGCAGTATTTCGGTTTTCAGCAAAGTGGCGCAGGTGCAGGGAGAGCAGGATAATAAAACTGAGATGCAGGAAGTGCTGAGCCGCATCAGTGAAACTTCAACCGAAATGATGGCGGAGATGAACGATATAGTCTGGGCCATCAATCCCGGCAATGACAATATGGAAAAAATCATTCAGCGGATGGAGTCCTTTGCCAAACCGCTGACGACGGCAAGAGGGATACAGTTTGTTTTGAAGTATGATCCTTCCATCCTGTCGCTGCAGCTGGATATGGAAAAGCGGAAAAATTTTTATCTCATCTTTAAAGAAGCAGTAAACAACGCCATCAAATATTCCGGCGCAAAGGAACTTTCTGTTACTATTTCAAAAAATAACAACACCCTTCAGTTGCTGGTAAAAGACAATGGCGTTGGGTTTAACGTAAATAAGGAATTGCATGAACCTTCTTTGTCTTTATCCGGCAACGGCCTGCGCAATATGCGGGCAAGGGCCGGGGAAATGAACGCCACATTAAAAATTGACAGCCTCCCCGGCAGCGGTACCGGACTGCTGTTAAGCTACCCTCTTCCTTAATCGCCTGCTGCATCCCCCGTTTGGGGTAGAAAAAACACCGGATTGCGGGATAGCATTACATCGGCATACAGAATAGTTTTATAATCTAAAAAATTTTTTCTGTATGAAAAAAATAGCAACCGTTTTATTTATTTGCCTTGTAGTTTTACAAACTAAAGCGCAAAATGTGGGCATTGGCACCAATACACCTGCAGCCAAACTGCAAATTAATCACCGCAACACGAATACTTCTCCGGCACTTACTTTGTTTGACAGCTCATCCGGTACCGGCAGCCGTATTTTGTTTACCAAAGAAAGTGTGGGCAATACTTTTTCTGTTGCGAGCACACTGGATGCAATTGCAGCGAACAGTTCATTGGATTTTCGAACTACTTTGTTTTCTGCACTTTTTGTAAGAGGTGACAGAAGAGTGGGTATTAACAATACAAACCCATCTGCTTTTTTACATGTGGGTGGCGGGGCGAAGATTGATGATACGCTTAATGTTACGGGAGATGTAAATATTGCCGGAAAACTGAAACTGAATGGCGATCAAGGAACTGATGGGCAGGTTCTGATTTCAAGAGGGGCTACGGGAAGCCCTGAATGGATAAATTTTTATCCCGCAAATGAGAGAGCAAAGATTTCGGTTAACACTACAACTCTTTCAAGCCCGGGATATAGTGATACGGTTGATTTGGGCACCACTGTATATAACACGAGCAGTGCTACGATTAATATTACAAACAA
>JBQTHS010000021.1:0-29168 GCA_052389635.1 Bacteroidota bacterium
TTCGCCCCTTAATGATGCTAATCATTATGCAGGCACGCATCGTTGACCCACTCTCCCATTTCAACGGACAGACAACTTATATTTTTATTGAAAACGGTAACATCAGCCAGCTCGGAACAAAGCTGAATAAAAAAACCGACCGGGAAATAGCTGCTGAAAACCTGCATGTCTCACCGGGATGGGTGGATGTCTTCGCCAATTTTGCCGACCCGGGCTATGAATTCAAGGAAACACTGGAGACCGGCGCCGCCGCAGCCGCTGCCGGTGGTTTTACAGATGTATTGGTCATCCCCAATACCAGGCCCGTCATCCATGATAAAGCAGGGGTGGAATACATCAGGCAGAAAAGCAGGTCACTGCCGGTGAACATTCATCCTATCGGCGCTATAACAAAAAATACTGAAGGACAAGAACTGGCTGAAATGTATGATATGAAAGCCAGTGGTGCGGCTGCTTTTGGCGATGGGCTCAACTGTGTGCAGTCTGCGGGGCTACTTGTAAAAGCGCTGCAATATGTAAAAGCATTTGATGGCATCTTAATACAACTGCCCGATGACAAGACCATCAACCCGCATGGGCTGATGAATGAAGGCATTACTTCCACTCAGTTAGGATTACCGGGCAAACCGGCCATGGCCGAAGAACTGATCGTAGCAAGAGATATCAAACTGGCCCGCTATGCCGGATCAAAACTGCATTTCACCGGTGTGAGCACAAAAAAATCATTAGAATATATCAAAAGGGGAAAAGATGGCGGCACCGCCGTTAGTTGCTCTGTCACCCCATACCATCTTTTCTTTTGCGATGAGGATTTGACCGGCTACGATACCAACCTGAAAGTAAACCCTCCGCTTCGTTCTAAAGATGAACGGGAGGCATTGAAAAAAGCAGTGGAAGACGGCACTGTTGACTGTATAGCATCCCATCATCTGCCGCATGAATATGACAGTAAAGTGATGGAGTTTGAATATGCCAAATATGGTATGATTGGCCTTGAAACGGCTTTTGCTGTGATGAACACGGCTGTGCCGGGCATAAAAACGGAGAGACTGACCGGGCTGTTATCTTTCAATCCCCGGAAATTATTCGGACTGAAAGAAGCGATGATTCAAGAAGGTGCTGCCGCTTCCCTTACCTTATTTGACCCGGTAAAAAAATGGATATGCACAACTGCCGACATCCGGTCAAAATCAAAGAACTCAGCCTTCATAGGCAGGGAGCTTACCGGAAGGGTGATTGGGATCATCAATAACAATAATGTTGTTATAAATTAACCTGCAGATGTCAATACGGATATCCCCTGCTCTCAAAGGACTTATCACGGCTGTTATAATGGTGGCGGTTTTCCTGGTTGCTTTTAAAACAAATAGAGAATCAGGCAGCAGCCTGCAATACATCGTATATGGCATATACGGGCTGGGCATCACATGGACATTGCTGGCTTACCGGCAGTCTGCATCTTTTACCGGAAAATTTACCGACCTTTTCAGCCAGGGCTTCAGGTGTTTTATCATCGTCACGTTATGTATCACCTTTTTCTATTGGCTATTCAACTATATGCACCCGGAATTCAAAGAAGAAATGGCTGCTAAACTTAAAAAGCAACTGACTGTATCTAAAGATAAAATGCCGTTGGATATTGAAAATGACGTTGCCGCTTTTAAAAAACAATATGCCGTAAGCCTGATTTCAAGAGCAATTTTCGGATATTTGATAATCGGAGCAGGCATCACCGCCGCCATGTCTGCACTGCTAACAAAGAGAAAATAGCTAATGGACCTGTCCATCGTAATACCACTGATTGACGAAGCCGAATCACTGCCGGAACTTACGGCATGGATCGAAAAAGTGATGAATGAAAACCATTACAGCTATGAAGTCATTTTTGTGGACGATGGCAGCAGTGATAATTCATGGGAAGTGATTGAAGGTCTGCGGGCCAAAAATTCAAATATCAAAGGCCTCAAGTTCCAGCGCAACTATGGCAAATCAGCCGGACTGAATGAGGCTTTCCGTGCCGCCACCGGCGATGTAGTGATTACCATGGATGCCGATCTGCAGGACAGCCCTGATGAAATACCTGAATTGCGGAGGATGATTTCGGGGGAAGGTTATGATATGGTAAGCGGCTGGAAAAAGAAACGCCACGACAACACTTTTACTAAAAATATCCCTTCTAAATTTTTCAATGCTGTTACAAGAAGAGTTTCCGGTATCAGGCTGCACGACTTTAACTGCGGGCTGAAAGCTTATAAAAACAGAACCGTTAAAGGAATAGAAGTATATGGCGAGATGCATCGTTATATTCCCGTGCTGGCCAAGTGGGCGGGCTTCAAAAAGATTGGGGAGAAAGTGGTGGAGCACCGGGCAAGGAAATATGGCAAATCGAAATTCGGGTGGAGAAGATTTGTCAATGGGTTTCTTGACTTGCTTTCAATAACATTTGTTGGCAAGTTTTCCAAAAGGCCGATGCACTTTTTCGGTCTGTGGGGCACATTGTTCTTTCTGCTGGGTTTGGGTATTGCCATTTATCTCATCATATCCAAATTCATGATGAAGGATTTCAGCCTTACCAATAAGCCGGGTTTTTATCTGTCACTTACTTCATTGATCATAGGCATGCAACTCTTCCTCGCAGGGTTTATCGGAGAACTTGTTTCCAGGAATTCACCTGCCAGGAATTCCTACCTGGTAGAAAAGAAAACCGGTTTATAATGGCTAACGTGGCCATCATAGGGCCCGCCCATCCCCTGCGGGGCGGATTGGCCACATTCAACCAGCGGCTGGCCAAACAATTCAAGGATGAGGGACATGATTGTTCCATTTACTCCTTTTCATTGCAATACCCTTCATTTCTTTTTCCCGGTAAAACGCAGTACAGCAACGAACCTGCTCCTGAAAACCTCAGCATTCATTCTGTCATTAACTCCATCAATCCCTTTAACTGGATAAAGATTGGTAACCGGCTCAAAAAAGAAAGGTTTGATATTATTGTGGTGCGGTTCTGGCTTCCCTTTATGGGACCGGCGCTGGGAACCATATTGAGGAGAGTAAGAAAGAACAAACACACAAAGATCATTTGCATTGCCGACAATGTATTGCCGCATGAAAAGCGGTTTGGCGACCGGCTCTTTACCCGGTATTTCCTGAAAAGCTGTGATGCTTTTATCACCATGAGTGAAAAAGTGATGGAAGACCTTCGGTTGTTTCAGAAAATACACAGGATCCTGCGGACAAAACCGGCAAAGCTGGTTTCACATCCGTTATATGATAATTTCGGGGCCATCATTTTAAAAGCTGATGCAAGAAAGCATCTTGGCCTTCCGGAAAATGAAAAGATCATTCTGTTCTTTGGTTTTATCCGCAAGTATAAAGGACTTGACCTGCTCTTTGAAGCCATCTCGTACTTAAAGAACATTAAACCTGAAACATTAAACCTGAAACTTTTGGTCGCCGGTGAGTTCTATGAAGACGAAAAGCCCTATCGGGAACAGATCGAAAAACTTGGAATAAAAGACCAGCTTATCCTCCGGACTGATTTTATTCCTGACAGTGAAGTAAAATATTACCTGTGTGCAGCAGATGCAGTGATACAGCCTTACCGCAATGCCACGCAAAGCGGTGTCACACCCCTCGCCTATCATTTTGAAAAGCCGATGTTGGTGACGAATGTGGGCGGACTGCCATCGCTGGTACCTGATAAAAAAGTTGGGCTGGTGGCAGAACCTGATCCGGCAGCCATTGCAGAAGGCATCCTGCAGTTTTACCAATTAGGAGAAGAATATTTTATTCCGCATCTTCGCAATGAGAAACAAAAGTACAGCTGGGCCGGCATGGTCAGCGCTATTTCTCATTTAGCAAATGATATACAGAAGTAAAGCCCCTCTAAGAATTGGCCTGGCCGGCGGCGGCACCGATGTAAGCCCTTATAGCGATTTATATGGCGGCGCTATTCTCAATGCTACGATTTCGTTGTATGCAAATGCCACTATTGAATCCAATAACGACAACAAGATCACACTTGAAGCAATAGACATAAACGAGAAACAGGAATTTGACCGGGGCACTGAATTAACCCCTGATGGAACACTTGACCTGCTGAAAGGCGTTTATCACCGTATTCAAAAAGACTATGGCATAAAAGAACAGGGTTTCCGCTTATCCACTTTTGTGGATGCACCTGCGGGTTCCGGATTGGGTACTTCGTCCACACTGGTGGTGGCCATCATCGGGGCATTCACCGAAATGCTGCGGTTGCCGCTGGGTGAGTATGACATGGCACACTATGCCTATGATATTGAAAGAAACGACCTGGGACTGGCCGGGGGAAAGCAAGACCAGTACGCTGCCACTTTTGGCGGCGTAAACTTTATGGAGTTTTATGCAGATGATAAAGTGATAGTTAACCCGCTCCGGATAAAACAACAACACCTGTTTGAACTGGAAAACAACCTGGTATTGTACTACACTTCCACCAGCCGGGAGTCGGCTGAAATTATCAAGAAGCAAAGCAGGAACGTAACTGATAAAAAAAAGAAATCCATTGAAGCCATGCACCAGCTGAAACAACAGGCCCAGATGATGAAAGAAGCGCTGCTGAAAGGCCGGCTGAATGAAATAGGCGAAATACTGGATTTTGGCTTTCAGCAAAAAAGAAAAATGGCAGAAGGAATCAGCAACCCGCTGATGGAAGAAATATACGATACCGCCAAAACAGCAGGAGCAACAGGCGGTAAAATATCCGGAGCCGGCGGTGGAGGTTTTATGATCTTTTATTGCCCGGGTAATGCAAAATATACAGTAACCCAACGACTGGAAAAATTTGGCGGTTACACCCGCAATTACCAGTTTGTGGAGCATGGGCTGAAGACATGGACTGTTTAGTGGATTAGTTAATTTGTTAATTGGGTATTATGGACAAGATCAGGAATATAATTCAGGCTTCAATTGATACAAAGCAGCAGGTTTTGAACAATGAAACACTGCTCTTAACAATTGGAAAAGTAGTTGATGTAATAACTAACGCCTTTAAAAAAGGCAACCGGGTTTATTTCTGCGGCAATGGCGGCAGCGCTGCCGATGCACAGCACCTAGCGGCCGAATTCTCGGGCCGTTTTTATACTGACAGGAAAGCATTGCCCGCTGAAGCACTGCACTGCAACACCTCTTATTTAACTGCTGTGGCCAATGATTATGGCTATGATGTGGTTTATGCAAGAATGATTGATGGCATCGGCCAAAAAGGCGATGTGCTGGTTGGTCTCTCCACATCCGGCAATTCATCCAACATCCTCAAAGCTTTTGAAGTGGCAAAAGGAAAAGAAATGATAACAGTGGCCTTTACCGGGGAAAGCGGCGGAAAAATGAAAGATATTTCTGATTACCTTATCAATATCCCGTCAAAAGATACTCCACGCATACAGGAATCCCATATCACCGTCGGTCATATCATTTGTCAGCTGGTGGAAGAAAAATATTTCACCCCAAACCCCTGAAGGGGCTTAGAAAACTCTCATGATTAAAGAGGCGATCATACTGGCAGGCGGACTTGGAACAAGATTGAGAGATACAATCCCTGGTTTGCCGAAGTGCATGGCGCCTGTAGCGGGTCGTCCTTTTCTTTTTCATGTTATCAATTATCTGCGAAGTGAAGGAATTGAAAAATTTATTTTTTCAATCGGGTACAGGCATGAAGTCATTGAAGAGTACCTGGATGCTCAATTCCCGACGCTTAATTTTCAATGCCCTGTTGAAAATGAACCTCTCGGAACAGGAGGCGCTATACAGCTGGCCTGTACAAAAGCTGCAGAACATGATGTACTGGTGGTAAACGGCGACTCACTGTTCAAAGCCGGCCTGCATGAAGCAGCTATGTTTCATAACCATAACATGGCTGAATGTACCTTGCTGCTGAAGCCAATGGAAAATTTTGACCGCTATGGTGTGGTGGAAACAAATGGTGACCACCTGGTGAGCAGTTTTAAAGAAAAACAATTCTACCCGGCAGGTAATATCAATGCCGGAGTGTACCTGCTGAATGTTTCCAAATTTCTTGATAAGGAATTTCCTTTCAAATTCTCTTTTGAAAAAGACTACCTGGAAAAGTATTATAATCTGCGCCGGGTGTACGGACTGGTGCAGGATGAATACTTTATTGACATCGGCATACCGGAAGATTACAACCGGGCACAGCAGGAACTGACAAAACCAGCTTTGGATTTATCCGCCATTGACAGAAACTGGACCATCTTCATTGACCGGGACGGTGTTATCAACCATGAAAAGAAAGACGGCTATATCCTGAACTGGGATGAATTTCGCTTTTATGATGGTGTAAAAGAAACCTTTCATAAAATCAGTAGCAAATTCGGGAAAGTCGTCGTCGTCAGCAACCAGCGGGGTGTGGGCCGGGGGCTGATGACAGAAGCTGGCTTAAAGGACATTCATGAACGGATGCAGGCAGAAATTGAAACAGCCGGCGGCCGGATTGATAAGATTTACTATTGCAGCAGCACCGATAACAAGCACCCTGACCGTAAGCCTAACCCCGGCATGGCTTTTCATGCCCGGCGGGATTTTCCGGGTATTGATCTCTCCCGGTCCATGATGATTGGCAACAAACTCAGCGATATGCTCTTTGCCCGCAATGCAAGTATGTACAGTGTTTTTGCGGCCACCACCAACCCGGATACAGCATTCCCACACCCCGATATTGACCTGCGGTTCCCCTCTCTGCCCGATTTTGCGGATAGTTTATGACCGGGTGCAAAATTTTACAACCCTTTTGGCGTTACAGCCATCTGTAAGCCAGTAAATTTGCATTGAAATTCAAATACTCACTTGTTGAAAAACATCTTTTGCATAGCAAGTTTTGCATTCGTCAGCCTTCCGGCATTCAGCCAGAAGATCAATGGGGCCGACCTCAAAAAATTAAGGGCCAAAGAAGATACACTAAAAGAGTATTCCATGTACCTGAACACCGACAGTCTTACCGAAGATCGTATGGTGTCCGACAGTATCTTCACCAAAACATTAGTAAGGGCACTGCAGATAAAAAATTCTTTCTACTACCCCTTCGATTCCCTGCTGGGGATATCCAAACTCTATGCTCCCGATACCAGCTTCCGCCTTTTTTCCTGGAGCATCAGTTATAATGATTATTATCACCGGCAACGGGGCGCTGTACAGTTCAAAACAGCAGATGGTTCGCTGAAACTGCTGCCTTTGCATGATGTGTCTGAATTTACCAACAAACCGGAGGATTCCGTCCGCAACCGGGGCAACTGGATCGGCGCTGTATATTACAACATCATCAGGACACAGCATAAAGGCAAGAACTATTACACCCTTTTCGGCTGGGATCCCAACGGCGCACAAAGCAGTATGAAATGGATAGAGGTGCTTACGTTCAACGACAAAAATGAACCTGTTTTCGGCGGACCTTTTTTCAATTATGATAAAGACAGCATCCCCAAAAAACCAAAATACCGTTTTGGCATCGAGTATAAAAAAGGGGCAAGGGTGCTGGTCAATTATATTCCCGACCTGGAAATGATACTGGTGGACCATCTTATTTCCGAAACAGACCAGCCGGAACTGCCATTTACTTTTGTGCCCGATGGCGACCAGGAAGGTTTTAAATGGGAGAACGGCAAATGGGTGCATATTGACAAGGTTTTCACCTTTAAGCTGCAGGATGGCCAGGCCCCGGTAGGCGAACCCCTGCTGGACCCCAAGGGAAACAGGGATGAAAAGAAACTGCAGGAAAAATCAAATAAGAACAAGACCAAAGACGGCAACAGGCCGCCGGTGAACTACGATAACTGATGTAATTCCCGTCTTTCCCTTTTTAAGCTTCATTGGGTATCTTTACCCCTATGCCATCCGGAACATACAGCCAGGCTTATTTCAATGAGATCAGCAAAGGTTCTTTGCAATCCGCCACCGAGGTAATTCCGGTTGTTCTGCAATTCACTTCGCCCATGTCTGTGCTTGATATTGGTTGTGGCGCCGGCAACTGGCTTTCAGTTTGGCAAAAGTACGGTGTGAATGATATTTGGGGTGTTGACGGAGAGTATGTTGATGCCAGCCGGTTGCTGATTGAAAAAGACAGGTTTCGGGCAGCAAATCTTGAAAAAGGAATTTCACTTCCCAAAAAATTTGACCTTGTCATGTCGCTGGAGGTGGCAGAGCATATCAACCCTGGTTCAGCCGGTATCTTTATTGAATCGCTTTGCAGGCATGCTGATGTAATTCTTTTTTCTGCGGCTATTCCCGGGCAAGGCGGTGTTTTACATATCAATGAGCAATATCCGGGCTATTGGGCGGATATTTTCAGGAGATATGGCTTTTCAGCGTATGACTGCATCAGGGAAAAGATATGGCTGAATAAAAAGATTGATACCTGTTACCGGCAAAATCTTTTGTTCTTTGTGAAAGACGAAGTAAAAGAAAGATACCCGTCCATAACCGCCCATGCAAGAACACTGCTGCCACTCGTTCATCCGGAACATTTTGAGAAGAAAGAGGAGATATTAATTTCATATAAAAGGGTGTTGCGAACCCCTTTTCATGCAGGCTGGCACTTTGTAAAGAAATTCCCTGGTCTTTTTCGTTCAAAAAAGAACTATGAGCATTAATATTGACCCGGTACTGAAAGATGCAGAAAAAGTAAGCAAGAGGAGTACTTCATTTCTTGTTCATCATTACCTGTATAAAGCCATTGCCTGCTCGGCAGAGAAACATGCAAAGGGAAAGGTGCTGGATATAGGCTGTGGTTATAAGCCTTATCAAAAATTGTTTAATGAGAACAAACAGGTAACCGGCTATACCGGCTGTGATGTTAACCAAACCAGCCTGAATACAGTTGATATTATTTGTGATGCTGAAAAAATACCGTTACCGGATAAAAGCATTGATACTGTGTTTTGCACCCAGGTGATTGAACATGTGTTTGAAAAGGAAGCGCTTCTTAAGGAAAGTTACCGGTTGTTGACGGACGAAGGTAAAATTATTATTTCAGGCCCCCTGTACTGGCCGGTACATGGCGAGCCGCATGACTTTTTTAGGTTTACAAAATTCGGGTTTGAAAAATTGCTGAATCAGTCAGGATTTACCGTTATTGAAACACTTGAGAACGGAGGGGCATGGGCTACTGCGGGCCAGGCTTTAGTGCATTCATTTGAGTTTTCATCCAAAAAAACTTTTCTTTTCCGGGTCCTCCGGTTTATGTTTTTCCGGCTTAGGTTTATAGTGTTGACAAATTCAATATTCAGATGGCTGGATAAAAAAGATTACAACCCTGTCAGCACAATCAACTACGTTGTCGTGGCTAAAAAAGTAAATAAAAGCTGATGATAACTATCTGTACAATAATAACAGCTGATTACCTGCCTGTCGCCAGAGTTCTTTGCGCTTCCATTCAAAAGAATAACCCCGGCACAGGGCTCCATGTTCTCGTTATTGGCGAACATAATTTTTCATCTGAACAATATTTTACACTTATTTCGCTCAACCAGCTTCGTGAAGCTGAATTTTATAAAGAAATAGAAAAAAAATATGCCCACACCAATCCTGATGTTTTTCGTTGGGCATTGAAACCCGTCCTGGTTGGGTACCTGCTGCAACAAGGATATGAAAAAGTGATTTTTGCCGATCCCGACCTGTATTTTGTAAACAAGTTTGATTTTTTGTTTGACTTGCTTGACTCATACGCTGTCCTGCTTACCCCTCATTGGGCCGATCTTGACATTATCAGCAGTGAAGACAGTGTGATGTCAGTACTCCGTAACGGCCTTTTCAACGCCGGTTTTGTCGCCGCCAGCCAAAAAGGATTGCCCGCCATCCACTGGTGGGCCGGTATGTGCCACTACAAAACAGAAAAAAGATCTGACCTCGGCATCTATGATGATCAGAAATATTTAGATATGCTGCCCGTACAGTTTGAAAATGTACATATTCTTAAACACCAGGGCTGCAACCTGGCTTCCTGGAATATCCAAACCTGCAAAAGGGAAATGGTGGAGGGGAAGCTGCTCATCAACAGGCAATTTGAACCCGTATTCATTCATTTTGCTAAAGACACCATTATAAACATCCTGAATAGAAATGACGTTTTATTGAGGCCCTATTTGGATGAATATATAAGTGCCCTTGCTGAAAATGGTTTTAATTTGTTGAAAAACCTGGATAATTTCTCTCCTGGTAAATATGATACAGTAACTTATAGACTAAAACACAAACTACGGCTCCGCACAAGGCTGAAACGTTTTCTTTTTAAGCTTGCTGAGAAAATATAATTCTTGTCAACAAAAACCCATATCGTTATCGCCTGCTCCTACCTGCATGTACCCGGTGGATACGAAAAAGCCATGATCACCACCGCCGGTCTTTTTGCAGAAAAAGGGCACAGGGTTACCCTGCTGGTGCTGGACCAAACGGCCGAAACCTATTACCCCGTTCACCCGGCAGTTCATATTGTTCACCAGCCTGTAAACTTCGGTATTACGGAAAAAGGAAATTTTATCAGCAGAAAGTTATGGCTGTGGAGGGACATCCGGAAAATGAAACGGCTGGTAAAGCAGTTGCAGCCTGATTATCTCATCTGTTCTGAATATCCTTTTGCCGCCGGCGCTATACTGGCCGGTGCAAAAAAGTATTGCCGGGTTTACTCATGGGAACACCATCATTACGGAGCGCAGCAACTGAATACATTCTGGAAGGCGCTTGTACGCAGAACCTATAAACAGCTCGATACTGTGATTTGCCAGAATAAAGATGAACAACAGTATTACCGGGCCATCAATGAAAGGGCGACAGTAAACCCCAATAATATTTCCCCACCGCAAGTCAGTGAAACAAACCCTGAAAAAGACTTTGAACTAATCAGCGTTACCCGTTTCAATCTTATTAAAGGAGTTGACCTGCTGATGCAGGTTGCAAAAATCATCCTTCCTGCTAATCCAGAACTGAAATGGAAGGTAACAGGCTATGGAGAACAAAAAGATATTTTTCTTGATTTTATTCAAAAAGAAAATTTATCCGGGCAACTCATTTACCAGCCGGCCGATAAACCCGATATCACAGAAGATTACCGCAGGGCTGCCGTACTGGTTATGACCTCCCGCAACGAATGCTTCCCGCTGGCGCTGCTGGAAGCCATGAGTAATGGCTTGCCGTGCATCGCTTTTGACTGTGATACAGGCCCCCGGCATATCATCCGTCATCAGGAAACCGGTTTGTTGGTTGAAAAAGAAAATATTCAGGAGATGGTTGCAGCTATAACAACGCTGGTAAATAATAAAGCCATGCAAAAGCAGATGGGCGATAATGCGCTGAAAGCTGTTCAGTCTTTTTACCGGGGTAAGGTGTATGCAATGTGGGCGGAGTTGTTCAGTAAAAACAAGTGATTATTGTTTGGAGGGATAGGGATACCGCAACTTTCTCCATCTTCGCTTTATCCATAGGATGCCTTTCTGAAATAAATTTCTCTTAGTACTCAGCAGCTTTTCTTCAAATGGCCGTCTTTTACGCAACACGATGAACTGGTAATCTTCTTTCACCCAAACACTGTAAGTTTCAACCGAAACAATGTCTATTGATGCAGAAGCAAGTGCCGCAGAAAGCGGGGCGATATAAACCGGCTGGTCTGTTTCCTGCAATGCAGCAGGATTATTTTTTTGGTCAAAAAGAATATAAGCCGGGTTGGGAATATTTATCAGCAGCAAACTTTCATCATTCATCCACCGGCTGATGCGTTGAAAAACCTGCTGATGCTGCTCCAGCGGAATATGCTCCAGCACATCAAACAGCAATATCCTGTCAAATAATTTATACTGCGGTTCAAAACCGAGAATATCTGCTGTATGAAAAGTAAGGTTGGCTGCTTTTAAATGCTGTTGGGCAAACGCAATGGATTTGGGACTGATATCCACTGACTCAATCTTGCCTGTTCTTATCTTCTTCAGCAATAAATAAGTGAGTGTACCGATACCACAGCCAATTTCCAGCACATTCGAATCGGTACTAAGACCTGTTCTGCACAGTCTTTTATACAGACCAAATATCCGGTCGTTAATTCCTGACTGTACCTGGTAAGAAATAAAATTGTCGTAAAACTCAGCCGAACTCATTGGGTTGTTTAATAATCTAAAATACGTCAATCCCCAACAAAAAAGGCATCACTTTGATGCCCCGGTTTTCTTAACTACTGACTCACGACTCCCGACTCACTCAATCGTCCAGCTTCAGCACCGCCAGGAACGCCTCCTGTGGCACCTCTACATTCCCTATCTGCCGCATCCGCTTTTTACCTTCTTTTTGTTTCTCTAACAGTTTGCGTTTACGGCTGATGTCGCCACCATAACATTTGGCTGTCACATCCTTCCTCATCGCTGAAATATTTTCTCTTGCCACCACCTTAGCGCCAATAGCAGCCTGTATGGCGATCTGAAATTGCTGCCGCGGTACAAGTTCTTTCAGTTTCTCACAAAGTTTTCTGCCAAAATCCTGTGAACGGCTGCGGTGTATCAAAGCTGATAAGGCATCCACCTTATCGCCGTTCAATAAAATGTCCATCTTCACTATATCGCTGTCACGGTAGCCGATGGGGTGATAGTCAAACGAAGCATAGCCTCTTGTTTGCGATTTAAGTTTATCGTAAAAATCAAATACAATTTCTGTCAGAGGCATTTCAAAAATCAGTTCCACCCTTGTTTGTGTAAGGTAGCTCTGGTTCATCAATATGCCCCGCTTGCCGAGGCAGAGGGTCATGATGTTGCCGATATACTCCGGTTTAGTGATGATCTGCGCTTTAATAAAAGGCTCTTCAATCCGCTCTGTTTTTACGGGGTCGGGAAATTCGGTCGGGTTGTTCACTGTCACCTTCTCTCCCTTCGTGGTGTAAGCAATAAAACTTACGTTGGGCACAGTGGTGATAACGGTCTGGTTGAATTCTCTCTCCAGCCTTTCCTGGATGATTTCCATGTGCAGCATACCAAGAAAACCGCAGCGGAAACCAAAACCAAGGGCCTGCGATGTTTCCAGTTCGTAGGTCAGTGAGGCGTCGTTCAGTTGCAGTTTGTCCATACAGTCCCGCAGCTCTTCAAAATCATCTGTGTTTACCGGGAAGATACCGGCAAATACCATCGGCTTTACTTCTTCAAAACCCTGTATCATCTGCGGGTCGGGATTGCTCGCCACCGTAATGGTATCACCCACATGCACTTCTTTGGCATTTTTTATTCCGGTGATGATATAGCCCACATCGCCACAGCCCACTTCGGGTTTCTCCGTCATCTTCAGTTTCAGGATGCCTACTTCATCAGCCCCGTACTCCTGCCCGGTGCTTACAAATTTTACGAGGTCGCCTTTCTTTATCGAACCGTTCAGTATGCGGTAGTAAACGATGATGCCGCGGAAAGAATTAAAAACAGAATCAAAAATCAGGGCCTGTAGCGGAGCTTCGGGGTTTCCCCCGGGAGCGGAAATTCGCTGTACAATCGCCTCTAATATTTTATCAACCCCCATGCCAGTTCGACCGCTTGCATGCAGGATGTCTTCCCGTTTGCAGCCGATCAGGTCAACAATCTGATCTTCCACTTCTTCGATCATTGCCCCGTCCATATCAATTTTATTGACGATGGGGATGATCTCAAGATCATTATCAATTGCCAAGTATAAATTGCTGATAGTCTGGGCCTGTATGCCCTGCGTTGCGTCCACTAAAAGCAGGCAGCCCTCGCAGGCGGCCAGTGCCCGGCTTACCTCGTAGCTAAAGTCCACATGGCCGGGGGTGTCAATCAGATTAAGTATGTATTCCTCTTCGTCCGCCGTAGCCTTGGCGGAGGCGGATGTCTTCTTATGTTTGTAATTGATCTGGATAGCATGGCTCTTAATGGTAATGCCCTTCTCCCTTTCGAGGTCCATATCGTCCAGCACCTGGTCCATCATTTCCCGGTCGCTGATGGTGCCGGTGCTTTGCAGCAGGCGGTCAGCCAGGGTGGATTTGCCATGGTCTATATGTGCGATGATGCAGAAATTGCGGATGTTCTTCATGTGCTTAATGCCTCATTTTCAGGATTTGCAAAGGTAGGGAAAAGGGGCCAGCCCAAAGCTATCAGATTTGATTTGCCTGCCCAACCAAATGTAATTATGTATAGTTTTTCCTTCAGATTAGTAGATTTGAACCTGAATCTGTTTAAAGAGGTCATGTCAATCCAAAACAACGACTTTTCAAAGCTTGAATACGAGGGATGGCAGCGGGTAGCCGGCAAGTATCTTGATAATTGGGCCAATCTTACTCAGCAGTTTATTGACCCCTTGCTCAATGCTGCAGGTGTAAAAAAAGAGATGAAAGTATTGGATGTGGCATGTGGTCCCGGTATTGTTTCCAAAAAAATTCATGAAAGAAAGGCATTCCCGGTTGGAATTGATTTTTCTCCCGAAATGATCAAACTGGCAAAATCATTCTATCCCTATATTGAATTTCACGAAGGAGATGCCCAGGAACTTCAGTTCGGGGATACTATGTTTGATGCAGTAGTCATGAACTTTGGTATGCTTCATATACCCCGGCCGTTACAAGCCATGAAAGAAGCATATCGGGTATTACGAAATGGGGGGAAGTTTGCATTTACTGTTTGGGCAAGTGCTGCGAGGAGTCCGGCATCCAAAGTAATGAATGATGCCAAAGAAAAATATGCAGATATGAATGTTCCCATGCCGGCTGCCCCGCCTTATGATTATTTTGAAAACAGGGAAAACAGCAGCATGCTTCTAAGTCAGGCAGGTTTTGATTCCCAAAGCCTGCATTATGAAACCAGGCTTGTCAACTGGTTGGTTCCTTCTGCAGGTTTTTTATTCGATGCAGAATTAAATGCGGGTGTCAGGAATGCTGCATTCCTTCGACAGCAATCAGCTGAAGTTCTCGGAAATATTAAAGCAGCTGTTGAGCAGGGGATGGAACAGTTTAAAGTTGATAACGGTTATGCCCTTCCTTTTCTCGGCTGTATCATTGCAGCAAGAAAATAACCCCGGTTTTTTAGAATAGCATCGCCCTTTCAGGGCTCTGAGTCCCGAAGGGGCGATAAATAATACCGATAGGTGAAGCCCATCGCTGGAATTACGGGGATGAAGTATCTTCATCAGAGCCCTGAAAGGGCGGAATAAATTTACGATGAGCGAAGGCCATTGATTGTACTTCCAGTCCCGTTCTCCTGAGTCTTCTGTCCGTAATAAATATAAAAACATAGGATAATTCGGCTGAGTTTCTAACTCAGCCCGGCTTTGCAAAAGCCGTTTTCTTCCGTGTTAATCCGTGCAATCCGTGGCCAACCATTCCCCTTCAACCCAATAAAATAACTATGCCCTGCTGCGTAGCCTGTTTTTCCCTAGCAGAGTGTCCGTTTCCTTTCAAGGCGATGTCTCTGCCGGCAGCTTACACGAATAAAATGAATCTCACGGCGGGACCCGATAGCTATCGGGTCGCAGTTGTTTATATCCTGCATCCCGGTCCGTGAGGACATGAACCGGGGCCGGCGCCCAATATCTCTCAAAATAAAAAATAAACTTTGTACCTTTAAGAAAAACATCTAATGCCTGACCCTACCTTGAAAGAGAAACTGATGGATAAACTCCGAGCCACCGATGACCCTGCTGTCCTGGAGGAACTCTCCAATCTTTTTCAATTACAGGAGCCTGAAACAGTTTACCAGGTTACACCCCCCCAAAAAAAAGCCATTGATGAAGCCCGGCAACAGGTAAAGGATGACAAGTTACTTTCCAACGAACAGGCTGATAAAGAAGCAGATGAATGGCTAAACGAATAACCTGGACCCGAAGGGCGCATTTCGACAAAAGAGAAATACTCCACTACTGGAAGGAGCACAATCAATCCACAGCGTACAGTATAAAGCTTAACCTGCTTTTCAAAAAGGCCATCGCCTTAATTGCGTCACACCCGAATATTGGACGCCGGACTACTGTTGAAAATGTACGGGTAAAACTGATCAGGGATTACCTGATCTTTTATGAGGAAACAGAAACGGATATTTTTATATTGACTATTTGGGATAACAGAAGAAATCCGGAGAAAGCGCCTTATTAATTTTTTCCATTTATGAAACAAACCGCCTCCCAACTTGAACAACTCATCAACCAGCACCTCCCTGCTCTTCAAAAAATCTCTGAAGAAGGATATTCAGCAAAACCCGCCCCCCACAAATGGAGCAAGAAAGAAATACTCGGTCACCTGATTGATTCGGCGCAAACCAATATCCGCCGCTTTGTAAAAGCGCAATACGAGGAAAATCCTTTTATCAAATACAACCAGGATAAATGGGTGGCTATAAATAATTACCAGCAATGGGAAACAAAAGACATCATTGATCTCTGGTACCTGCTGAACAAACAGGTTTGTCACATTTTAAATGCTACACCTGAGGCAATGTATCAGCGTACCTGCCAAACGGAGGCCCTGCATAGCCTTGAATGGCTGGCGGCTGACTATGTAAAGCATTTGCTGCACCACCTGCATGTGGTGCTGGAACTGGAACCGGCAGCCTACCCATGATTTTTAGGCCGGAATTTCCCGGAAAGGCCCCTGTCGTTGATAAGCGCCCTGAAAAAATATGTGAGCGGTGACACAACCGGCTCAATTTTTCCGGAACTTTAAGCAGAAAACAAACTCCTTAATTCACTTCCTAAAACGCATCATCATGAAAAAACTATTGCTGTTATCAGCCTTTGCCGCCCTTGCAGCCGGGCCGGCCTTTTCCCAGGAAACAAAAGACAAGGAAAAAGACAAGCAGAAAGACTATTCTGAGTGGCAGAAAAAGATAAAAGAGGAATTAAAACTTACCGATGAGCAAACCGCCAAATGGGATGCCCTGAACAAGGAGTACAAAGAAAAGATTGATGCCGCCCTGCAGGCCACTGATCTGGATAAAGACGCACAGAAGGCAAAGAAGATGGAACTGAAAAAAGAAAAGGAAGCAAAATTTATGGAGCTGCTTACTCCCGAACAGCAGATCAAATACCGGGAGATGATTGATCAAAAGAAGAAAGAAAGCGAGGCCGCCAAACCGGTAGGAAACTAAACCCGATCTTATTTTTTTACTGTGCCGGGTTTTCTGAAAAAGAAATCCGGCACAGATGTAAACAACCGCACCGCCTGCGCTGTGCGGTCTTTTCCCATGCCTGTTTCCATTGCAGCTATTGCTGACATCCCCGCATTAGTAACCCTGCTCAACAGCGCCTACCGCGGCGAGGCATCCAAACAAGGATGGACCACCGAAGCAGATATGATACGTGGTGAAATACGGACCGATGAAGCACAACTGAAAGAGATGATGGAAAAACACGGCGCCGTTTTCCTGAAGTATTGCAATGAGAATCACCAGATCGAAGGCTGTGTGTTTCTTGAAAAACGAAATGGAAAACTCTATCTCGGCATGTTGAGTGTATCCCCCGCCCTGCAGGCCAAAGGCACAGGCAAATTACTGATGGCGGCAGCGGAAGAATATGCAAAACAGCAAGGCTGTCCTGCCATTTTCATGCGGGTCGTCTCTATCCGGCATGAGCTGATAGCCTGGTATGAACGCAAAGGCTACTACAAAACCGGTGAAGTGCAGCTTTTTGAAGACAGTGTATATGGCGCTGCCACCGTTCCCTTTGAATTTTGGGTAATGCAGAAAGATTTGTAGCAACCGGCACTTATCTTTGCCCGTCTTGCCCTTATAAAAAGAAAAACATGCGGCACATCATTTTCATCCTTCTCTTATATTTTCCGGCGATTGCCTTTTCACAGAAATATTTTGACAAATCCAAAAGCGAAGTAAAAAAGGAACTGGAAGCCTATATGCTGGACAATAAGGCCATTAAGCCGGTGCTTACTGAAACAGACAGCACACTGGTGCTGGCAGTGAATGATCCCGCAGCGCAACCTGCCAGCTTTATTTATGGTTTCGACAAGACTACCGGCCAATGCAATTATCAGCGGACCGTGGCCCGCTGTGATTCCTGTTATAAAAAATACTTAAACAACCTGCTGGGCCAGGAAAATTATGACTGGAAAAAAATAAATGAGAACCAGTATGTTTCAAGGTTTGCCGACCGCCTGCTGCTGGAACTGCCGGTGGAAGCAAACGACTATTCTTTTGCCCTTTTCAAAACACAATGGACAAGAGAACTGTATGACCTGCTTCTGAAGAACTGATTCCTACTGCAGGCAATTTCCTTATTTCTCCAGCACACCGTCCGTCCTCCATTGTTTGAACAGGTTGATGGTGCTGTCGCTCAGTTTGACGGTTTTCTTGAAAGGCATAAAACCTTTCTCACCCGGGTTCAGTTCGATGCGCCGGATGATTTCATCAATATCAGTCTTTACATTGGAATAGTTGTCGTAAGCCTTCTTGTTGCCCCCTTTGGCCGGGATATGACAGGGAGAACAAGTGCCTGCAATCAGCGTCTGCAGGTTAGTTTCATATGTCATTTTAGGAACAGGAGCGGCAGCTACTTTTTTAGTGGGATCACAATTAGTCAATACCAGTACGGCTGCTGCCATGCCAGTCAAAACAAATATTTTCTTCATATTGGTAAAATTTTAAAAACGGAATATAAATAAAATTCCCGGAGTTCAAACACCGGTTATACCATCCCTGCAAATTGCCGGGCTGTGCCTGCTTCTGTTCTCAATCCGGTAAATTTGCTTCCTGTTATGCTCCATGCCACAGCAAAAACATACCGGAATGCTTACTCCGGCCTCTCCAAAGAGACCTGGTTGCTTTCATTGATTATGCTGATCAACCGGAGCGGCACCATGGTGATGCCCTTCATGTCATTATATCTCACCAGTACCGATGAAATGGGTTTCTCTATTGGCAAGGCAGGCATGGTAGTAGGATTGTTTGGTGCCGGAGCCTTTTGCGGCGCCTGGCTGGGCGGCAGGCTTACAGACAGAATCGGTTTTTACCCGGTGCAACTGATCACATTGATTGGAGGCGGGATACTCTTTATGCTGCTGGGCCAGATGAAAACTTATCCGCTTATCTGTTTGTTTACCTTCCTCCTCAGTTTTGTCAACGAAGCATTCCGCCCGGCCAATTCCACCGCCATTGCATTTTACAGCAAGGAAGAAAACGGGACAAGATCGTATGCACTGAACCGGCTCGCCATCAATCTCGGCTGGGCGGTGGGCAGCGGCCTCGGCGGTTTCCTGGCGCATATTGATTATGAACTGCTGTTTTGGGTTGATGGATTCACAAACATCGCAGCGGCATTGCTGATGTGGTTGTTGCTGAAACCGGTGAATTTTAAACTCGTTCAGCATGCAGGTACAACAATGACACCGGCCGTTTCTGCTTATAAAGACAAAGGCTATATCAGTTTCATCATCATAACCATGCTTTTTGCAGCCTGCTTCTTTCAGATGTTCAATAACCTGCCGCTATATTTCAAAAAAGAAGCTCATCTTTCTGAGCCATACATAGGCTTTATAATGGCGACCAATGGCATCATCATTGCCCTGGTGGAAATGGTATTGGTGTATAAACTAGAAGGGAAACGCAGCAGTTTGACATACATCATTGCCGGTGTGTTTATCACCGGTCTTTCATTTCTTATGCTGAACCTGCCCGGCATGGGGCCGCTGCTGGCCCTCGGTATGATCTGCCTGGTGACATTCGGGGAAATATTTGCCCTGCCATTTATGAACACCTACTGGATAGCCCGCACACAGGCATCCAACCGGGGGCAATATGCAGCGCTTTATACTATGGCATGGTCGGCTGCACAAACGCTGGGGCCGGTGGGCGGTGCACAATTAGCAGAGCATGCCGGGTTTGATGTGTTGTGGTGGGTAGTGGGCGGCTTATGTATGCTCACTGCTGTTGCATACAGCAGGTTGAAAACCTGAGGTTATGTTCCATTCACTAATGCAGCCTCTTCCCCGGTATTCTCATCAGGAAATGGTGACAATTCCTAAATCTTCAAACCCTTACTTTTGCCCAAACAAATTTTCATGCAAAGACTGTTTATATTCCTCACTTTCTTTCTCCTGTCTGTGTTCATCCATGCCCAGCAGGCTTTGCCCCGTCCCAAATTAGTGGTGGGCCTGGTGGTAGATCAGATGCGCTGGGATTACCTCTACCGCTATTATGACCGCTATGCCCCCAGCGGAGGTTTTAAGCGGATGCTCAGTCAGGGTTTTAGTTGTGAGAACACCCTGATACCCTATGCCCCCACCGTTACCGCCTGCGGTCACAGTTGCATTTATACCGGTGCTGTACCGGCTATCAGCGGCATTACGGGTAATATCTGGTGGGACAGAGAACAAATGCGTTCAGTCTATTGCACCGAAGATAAAACGGTGAATACGGTGGGCAGTAGCTCCACCTGGGGGCAACAGAGCCCAGGAAACATGCTTGTAACCACCATCTGCGATGAGATGAGGCTGGCCAGTAATTTTAAAAGTAAAGTGATCGGAGTGGCGATAAAGGACAGGGGCGGGATTCTTGCAGCAGGACACAGCGCCAATGCAGCTTACTGGTATGAGAGTACAACCGGCAACTGGATAACTTCCACTTACTACATGAATGAACTCCCAAAATGGGTGAATGACTTTAATAAACAGAAACTGGTGGATAAATATTACCAGCAGGGATGGAACCTGCTGTACCCTGCCGCTTCTTATCAGCAAAGCACTGCCGATGCAAAAGTGTACGAGGCCAAACCATTCGGCAATACATTTCCCTACGACCTGAAACAATTCTCAGGAAAAGATTACGGGAAAATTTCCACTACCCCGATGGGAAATACGCTGACAGCGGAATTTGCCAAAGCAGCCCTGCTGGCAGAACAATTGGGCGCTGATAACATCACTGACTTCCTCGCCATCAGTTTTTCTTCGCCGGATTATATCGGGCATTCATTTGGCCCCAACTCCATCGAATCCGAAGATGGTTTTCTGCGTCTTGATAAGGAATTAGGCAGTTTCTTTGATTTTCTTGATCTGAAAGTGGGCAAAGGACAATACACTGTATTTCTTTCTGCTGATCATGGGGTGGCGCATATTCCTGAATTCAGCATTGAAAATAAACTGCCCGGGGGCCGGGTGATGATGGGCACACTGTTAAATAAGCTGAATAAGGAACTTGCTGAAAAATATAAAATCAATACTGTGATTGTTTCCGACGACAATTACCAGTTGCACCTGAACCACCCGGCCGTTGATTCAGCAAAGCTGGACATAGAAAAAATAACTGAATGGCTGATAAAAAGGCTGCAGTATGAACCGGGCATTGCCGGGGTCTTTGCAATAGATGACCTGAATGAAACACCCCTGCCCGTCACCATTCGTACCATGCTCAACAATGGCTATTACCGGAAAAGAGGGGGTGACATTCAATTGATTTTAAAACCTGGCTATATTGATGCATGGAGCAATACCGGGACCACCCACGGCCTGTGGAATCCCTATGATGCTCATATTCCCTTACTGTGGTATGGCTGGGGAATTAAAAAAGGGAAAACCAACCGTGAAATTTATATGACGGATATAGCGCCAACACTCGCTGCCTTGTTGAAGATACAGGCGCCAAACGGAAATGTGGGCAAGGTAATCGAAGAGCTGCTGAAATGAAATAGGCAAAGTGCAGACAGGTAATGAATTTGTCGTATTTTCATTTTGCTTATATGCCACTAACAGACTCTGTTATGAAATATTTTCGATCCTTCTTATTTCTCATTTTAGCTTTTTTTCCTGCTGCACTGCAAACTTCCGCCCAGCGGGTGGACAGCCTGAAGTTTTTTGCCGACGATCAACTGATTGAAATGGAGCTGAGCACAGACATCAGGGCGCTTCAGAGTGAAAAAGGACAGGATGTGTTTCAGCCCGCCACGGTGAAAATGAAATTTCCTGATGGCGATGTGATTGATGAAGCCATTCAGGTAGGGCCAAGAGGAAAATTCCGTCGGGGCTATTGCCGCATCCCTCCTATCATGATGCAGTTCCGCAATGTCAGTTCGCCCAGATTATCATCCCTTGGCAAGCTGAAATTAGTAATTGCCTGCGGCGCTGCCACAGGAGATGAAGAATTACTGCTGAAAGAATTCCTGGTTTACAAACTCTATAACCAGCTTACGGATAAAAGTTTCCGTGTCCGGCTTATCAAAACCACTTATAATGATACCCGTGGCCGCATCAAGCCTTTCAGTCAATATACATTTATGCTGGAAGATGACGGCGACATGGCCCGCCGGAATGGCTGCCATAAAAAAACACATGGACAGTTTCTTACCGACGCAACTCACCGGGAAAATATGACCCTGGTGGCCATTTTCCAGTATATGATCGGTAACACCGACTGGGCGGTGCCCAATGAGCATAATATCGAAATTGTTTTCAGCAAAGAGAACCCGGCACTTCCCCCTTATGCAATCCCCTATGATTTTGATTATTGCGGCCTGGTGGATGCCAGCTATGCGGTGCCCAATGAAATAATCGGGACAGAAAAAGTAACAGAGAGAGTTTACAGGGGTTTCCCAAGGACGATGGAAGAGCTGCAGGCGGCGCTTGACCTGTTCCGCAGTAAGAAGACTGCCATACTTTCCATCATCAGCAACTTTACCCCACTGAATGAAAGGGCCCGCCGGAATATGACGAATTACCTGGATGATTTTTTCCGGATGATAGAACGCAAAAGCGAAGTGCAGTCAGCCTTTATTGACAATGCCCGCAGAAGCTAACACTATACAACTATAACTATGGAACTAAAAGAACAATTTGAACAGGCCGCCGTTGACAGCAAAAGTCTTACTGAAAAACCATCGAACGATGTACTGCTGCAACTTTATTCGCTATACAAGCAGGGAAGCATCGGTGATGTAAACACGGAGCCGCCCTCCAACCCTTTTGATTTTGTAAACAAAGCCAAATATGAAGCATGGACGGAGTTGAAAGGCAAATCTCAGCAAGACGCCATGCAGGAATATATTGCGCTGGTGAATAAGCTGAAAGGTTAGTTGCCTTTTAGTATTGATTCATAAGCTGAAGCAAACTGTTTTCCAACTGTCTCATAGCTGAATCGCAGCGCTGCTTTTACAGCAATCGCTTTCCTGTCAAATTTTGGATAGGTATTTATCACCTGCATCATAGCATCTGTTAATTGATCTTCATCCTTTGGTTCTACTAATAAACTATTGTTGTTGTCAACCAGTTCGGGTATCCCGCCCGCATTGCTGGCAATCACCGGTAGCCCGCAGCACAACGCCTCGCCAATAACACAGGGTGAGTTCTCGATATTGCTGAACAGCACGAAACAATCAGCCCGCTGCATTTCTTTGGCCACTTGTTCATAGGGAACTTCACCTCTGAAAGTAATGGCTCCGTCCGGCAGTTGAAGGGAAGCGGCATACTCCCTGATTGAGGGGCCCGTATCTCCCAGCATTACCATCTCTGCAGTATTGTGTTGCATGTATAGTTTTGAAAAAGCCCGTAGTATCCCTTCCGCATTCTTCAGTGCCACCATATTGGACACATGGATGAAACGGAAAGGAGACACTTGTTTTTCAGTATAAAAAAACAGGCCCGTATCTGTTACATTCGGAATCACTTCGTACTCCTTCTTAAGCACAAGCCTGTTTACCCCCTCACCCAAATAGCTGCTCACTGAAATAAACTTAGCTGCCTTGCTGAAAATTTGCCGGGTATAAAACTTAAAAGCCCGGCTCCTGTTTTCAAAACTGTCCGGCACTGTATCATTATAAATACCCCAGTGCTCTGTAACTACATAAGGAATCCCGTATTTTTTTTTCATCCATACACCGAAGATGCCGGCTTTAACGGGCACCTGCACATGCAGCAGGTCAGGCTTCCCATGTTGAAGAATATAGTTGCGCAAAACCTGCCGGTAAAGAAACAACCAGCGGTAGTGTGCCCTGAACCGGCCCCACGGCGTAGCTTTCTTTTTATAATAAATGATTTGCTCCGTCAGGTCTCCTTCTTTATGAATGGCTGTTTCTTTAGCCATTGTCTTGCCCGGAGTGCAGACCGCAAGATGTATGACATGTATATCGTTATACAGCGCTGCGGCACGGGCATGCCGCTGGATGAAGTCGCCGTTAAATGGCTCCTGTTTATTGGGATACCAGCTGCAGAGCCAGAGTATTTTTTTTCGGGACATTATACATTAAAAGTAAGCCTGGCTTTGCTGTGAACAAAATCTGCCTGTGCCGGTTTAGCAGGTATCGGATAAGTAATACTTTTGTTTATGGCATTACTGAAAAGGCTCCGCAACCTCCGGGCAGAAAACAATACCGGCTTTGGCACCAACAGCAGCAGCACCGGTGGCCGCTTTATCAACCGGGATGGGCGGCCCAATGTAATAAAACGGGGGGTGGGTATTTTGGACCGCTACAGCTGGTACCACACCATGCTGGGCATGAAAAGAGGAAAATTTCTTTTACTCCTTTTTCTCATTTATATCAGTGTAAACCTGGTCTTCGCCGGTATCTACTACCTGATAGGGATTGATCATTTGGCAGGTGTTAAGGCAGGCTCGCCCCTGAAAAATTTTACCGAAGTCTTTTTCTTCAGCGCACAGACATTTACCACTGTGGGCTATGGCCGCATCAGCCCGGTGGGTTTTGCCGCCAGCGCTGTCTCCACTTTCGAGGCATTTCTTGGGTTACTGAGCTTTGCTATCGCAACGGGTCTGTTCTATGGCCGCTTTTCCCGGCCGCAGGCTTTTATCCGGTTCAGCGATAAAGTACTCATTGCACCCTACCGCGACGGCACAGCGCTGATGTTTCGCCTGGCGCCTTTTAAAAACAACAGCCTCTCAGAAGTGGAGGTAAGAGTTACTATGGCCATCACCACGGAAGAGAACGGAAAACTAACAGATAAGTTTTTTGACCTCCCGCTCGAAATATCAAAGATCACCGGGCTGGCACTTAGCTGGACCATTGTTCACCCGGTTGACGACAAGAGTCCTTTCTATGGGCTTACCAAAGAAGATATTGTAACCACTGATATTGAGATCATGGTGTTTGTGAAAGCTTTTGATTCGGTTTTTTCCAATACGGTCGTAGCAAGAACTTCATTTGTGAGCGCAGAGATAATATGGGGGGCCAAATTCAAAATGATGTATGAGCCCAATCATGACAAGACAAAAACCATCCTGAAACTGGATATGCTCAATGACTATGATGAGGTGCCCCTTCCCCGGCCTGCCTTCATTACTTCTGCTTAGTTCAATACAGGAATGAGTTTGATAAAATCTTTCCGGTTCATGTAGTAAAACAGCAGCAGGTAAACCAGCGGAAAGAAACTGAAGACTTTTAATACCAGCATACCTGAATACAGACCGCCAAGGTACAGCGCCGCAAGCAGGATAAACCCCACTGCCAGTTGCACATCGCTGATAGCGCAAACCACCCTGAAACAATAAGTGTGCAGATCCTGGTAAACTAATTTCAGCGGCCTGGTGATGTGGTAGCCGTCAGTAATCACAATCCTCGGGTTGTTTTCAGACACAGGAATAATCACCGGTCTTGTATTTGGCAAGGGGTAGATATCCCGGCCATTCACCACAGCCCTTATCTTCAGGAAACTGAGAAGCACCTGGTTTTTCCGCTGCAACACTATGTGAAATGGAGCTGATATGGTTAATTAGGAATTAGGTATTACTGATAAGGCACTCCTGACTCCTGACTCCTGACTCCTGACTCCTGACTCACTTAAGCGCCTTAATGATCTCAACAAAATCAGCCGCCACCAGCGAAGCGCCTCCCACCAGCCCGCCGTCCACATCCGGGCAACTGAACAGTTCTTTCGCATTATTAGCCTTCACACTCCCGCCGTAGAGTATTGGGATTTCATCAGCTACCGCAGCGCCATACTGTGTGGCTATTACAGAACGTAAATGTTTATGCATTTCTTGTGCCTGTTCTGCGCTGGCAGTCTTGCCTGTGCCGATGGCCCAGACAGGCTCATAGGCAATGATGAGTGTTTTTATCTTATCGGGCGGTAAGTGAAACAGGGATTCTTTCAGTTGCACTGCCACAAATTCATTTTCTGTGCCCGCCTCACGGATACTTAACGGTTCTCCGCAGCAGAATATGGGGGTGATAAAATGCTCCAGGCACAGGTTCACTTTATCAGCCAGCATGGCATTGGTTTCCCCGTTATATTCTCTTCTCTCACTGTGACCGGTGATGCAGTAATTGATATTCATCGAGTGCAGCATCTCTGCCGATACTTCACCGGTATAAGCCCCGCTTTTTTTATGATGGCAGTTTTGCGCCGCCACTTCATAGTTATATTCCACTTCCACCTCGCTCCTCGCCATCAGCAGATAGGGATAAGGCACAGCAAAAATGGTTTGCTGATGTACCCCCAGTGCTATTTCAGCGCCAAGTATATCATCCAATAATCTTTCTCCCTGCTGAAAGGTCATGTTCATTTTCCAGTTGGCCGCAGCTATTTGCTTTCTCATAATATGGTGTTATTTGATTCTTGCCTGCTCAGCGAAATTCGGTTCTTTGCCCACCTGCCAAAGCTTTAACAAAGGCGAGGGCCTTGCTCCTTGTGCCTTTAAAACTTCTCAAAGATATATTTCAAAATACTCTTCTCGTCATCGCCCAACTTCCGGCTCTTTAGCCGTTTCCAGTCCTCTATATCCAGTAAGGCCTTATCAAATTCATATCTCTTCAGCCCTTCGCTGCCCCAGCTAAAGCTGGGAATGTATTTCGGCGTCAATCCCATGCCAAAAACATTGCAGCACACCCCAATAACTGTCCCTGTATTAATTGCAGTATTCACTGCTGTTCTTGAATAATCTCCCATCAGCACCCCGCATTTCATGCCCGCATTCATCTGGCCCTGCGGCGTCCATATCCGCACTTCGCTGGCATTGTTCTTCAGGTTGCTGTTCGTAGTGCCGGCCCCTAAGTTGCACCATTCGCCTATCACCGAGTCGCCCAGGTAGCCATCATGTGCCTTATTGCTGTAGCCAAACAGCACCGAGTTCTTTACCTCTCCGCCCACCACACAGCCCGGCCCCAGCGTAGTGGCGCCATATACTTTTGCTCCCATCTTCAGGCAACTGCCCTGTCCCATGGCAAACGGCCCGCGGACGGTGCAGCCCTCCATCACTTCAGCATTTTTACCGATATATACCGGCCCTGCCGATGCATTGATGATGCAATGCTCCATCTTCGCCCCTTTTTCCAGGAACACCTGGCCCGGTTTTGCCACCCGGTTGGTTTTCGAAATCTTTTGCGATTTTCTTCCTGCCGTCAGCAATTCAAAATCCTGGCGGATGGCCCGGTCGTTCAGTTGAAAGATGTCCCACGGGTATTGTATTGTCTGCACTGCCTCTCCGGCGGGGCCTCCCGCGGAGTCCTTGCGTACCTTCAGCGTCACCGCCCGGCCCACTTTTATCTTGTGCCGGTCTGCTATTTCGTTTTTAGTAATGCGATAAACAACGCCATTGCCCGATGCAGTGGCAATGAATTCTCCATCCTTCAGTCTCTTCACCGCTTTTACTAATTTGGAGCTGGGCAGCACATTGCCGTGTATCATATAGCACACCCCGTTGCCGATGGCCTCATCAATGTTCACGGAACGTTCGAGGTCCTTGTAGTCATCTTCTTTTTTATCGTACGAAGGCAGGCCCAGCATCCGTTCCCATTTCTGGCGGATGCTGAGTATGCCCACCCGTATGTCCTGTATCTGCCTCGTCAGCGTAAAGGGGTGCAGGTTCTCCGGCTGGCAAAATTCTTCGGTGAAGATGATCTTGTTCATTTTAACATGCAGGTTCTCAAAAATAATCAAAGTCTTTTATCTTTCAGATGTCAATGAAACAATCATTTCAGCTAAGTATATTAACTCCCTGCCATGAGAGATGCAAGGAAACGGCCCCGGTGCAAAAAGGAATGAACTGCAGGTCCTGCACTAAAACTGTTATTGATTCTTCAGGATTAAAGGACGAGGAAATTCAGAGTATTGATGGGAGAAACAAGGCCAGGCTACTGTAGCAGGTTCTCCAATAAACAATTTAACCGGGCCTCAATTGATATTTTCCCTGATGTGTTGTATATGGACATACAACTTTGGAAGAAAGATATTGCCATAATCTTATCAAAGAAATTTTCACGACAAAAGCCAAATAAAGAGATTCTTTTTTTGCTGTAGTCTCTGTATGGTAAGCAGAAAGTTACAGACTGAGACGGTACATAAATAAACAACCCTCCCGAAGAATCGGGAGGGTTTGAAGTATAGCCATGAAAAACAATTCTTCGCCAGGCTCGGAATGACAATCCCTTGCCATCAGAAGAACTGCTACAATTTAATATTATTCCGCTTTTTTGGCGTATTTCTTTTTGAACTTATCAATACGGCCTGCTGTATCCACCAGCATGTTTTTGCCGGTAAAGAAGGGGTGAGAAGTGTTGGAAATTTCAAGTTTCACCAGCGGGTATTCCAGGCCGTCCTCCCATTTCACCATTTCCCTGGACTCAGCCGTGGAGCGGCTCAGGAAGCTGTGGCCGTTACTCATGTCTTTGAAAACAACTATCCGGTATTTATCCGGGTGGATTCCTTTTTTCATAACGCTATGATTTTTAAAGCCTGCCCGCCGTAGCTCTGTCTAAGCAGAGGCGGGCTGCACAGCTTGTCCCGCCATTTGCGGGAGATTTTGCCATACAGATAAAGAGATAATTTTTGGGCGGCGAAGATAGGCCAGGAAAGGCTTTCAGCCAAATCTTATTGAAGAGAAAAATCCGAAAAGATGAAAGCGCCAAGTGAACTTATTTCCGGCTTTCGCCTTCTTTCCGTTTACCCGACGCTTTCGGGAGCTACTTCCGCCTTTTGAGGGGCTTCTGTCTCTCCTGGAGTTGTTTCCGCCTTTTGAGGGGCTTCCTCATCTCCAGCACTTCATTTTATTGCTAAAACTCCGTGCAGTTGTAAGTCAAATATAATTTACTGATACAGCGGTTTCCAAATATTTTGCTGCTTTGATATGCACCCCTTATCCACCAGCTTATTAACAGAAAAGGGAACTAAAAGCAGGTTTGTTCAGCCATCAGCTCCTCATATTGACATACTGTAAAGGAATTCCCAGGTTCGCATTCTTACAAAGTTGGATGATCTCCTGAAGGTCGTCAATCTT
>JBQTHS010000022.1:0-24687 GCA_052389635.1 Bacteroidota bacterium
GCAACGGCGCGGCGGCATAGATCGACTCGCTGCTGGAGGCGCGCAAGGTTTTGAACGAGGAGCTCGCCTCGACCATGTTCCCGATCGCCGACGACGTGAAGATCCAGATTGAGTTCAACCCGGCAAAAGTGCAGGCTTACCGGTTAATCGGGTATGAAAACAGGATGCTGGCTGCCGAAGATTTTAATGATGACACAAAAGATGCCGGTGAACTGGGAAGCGGCCACACCGTAACAGCCTTGTATGAAGTGATACCGGTGGGGGTGAAGGATGAGTTCAGTAAATCAGTTGACCCGCTGAAATATCAGAGCAATGAGAAAAAAGTCGTCAGTAGTACTGGTGAAATAATGATGATCAAACTCCGCTACAAAAAACCAGATGAAGATCTAAGTAAATTAATTACACATCCCGTTATGGATAATCATATTGCCGTGATAAGCACTTCTGATAATTTCCGGTTTTCAGCTGCCGTTGCGGAATTTGGTATGCTGCTCAGGAATTCAGACTACAAGCAGCAGGGCAGTTACAACCAGGTGGTCAGTCTTGCCAGATCTGCCAAAGGTGCTGACGATAACGGGTACAGGGCAGAATTCATCCAGTTGGTACAAGCGGCCACTTCATTGGCAAAGAATTAAGTTAGTTAATTAGTTGATTGGTTAATTAGGGAGTGGTCCCCTTTGGCAAACTCGCTTCTTTATGAACCAGTTGACCAATTAACTATTTAACCAATTAACCTTCCCTAAATTTGAGCATGTCAAAAAGGAAATTAGTTGTTCTGAGTGGCGCCGGTATCAGCGCAGAAAGTGGTTTGCGGACTTTCCGTGACAGCGACGGGCTATGGGAAGGATATGATGTGACCGAAGTGGCCACCCCCAGGGCATGGAGAAAAAACCCGGAGCTGGTGCTGAAGTTTTACAACGAAAGAAGAAAAAATGTGGCAGATGCAAAGCCCAATGCTGCACATTGCCGGCTGGCAGAGCTGGAAAAAGATTTTGATGTCATTATCATCACCCAGAACATAGATGACTTGCATGAGCGGGGAGGTTCCACCAACGTATTGCACCTGCACGGTGAGATTTTCAAGATGCGGAGTGAAAAGGATGAAACAATTATTAAAGAAATAAGAGGTGACATACAACTGGGTGACCTGGCGGAAGACGGGTTTCAGTTCCGCCCGCATATTGTATGGTTTGAAGAACCTGTTCCAAAAATTGAAGAAGCGATACCCATTGTAAACAGTGCTGATATTTTTGTGGTCGTTGGTACTTCCCTGGTAGTTTACCCTGCAGCGGGTCTGGTCAACTATACACAACAGGGAATTCCTGTTTATGTCATTGACAGGAAAATACCTTATATGTCATCTTCTGCCAACCTGACATTGATTGAAAAGCCGGCAACCGAAGGAGTAGCAGCACTCCGGAGTTTGCTTAAAGCGTTGTAGCTGATTCCTGAAATTGTATTTGATAGGTCTCCAGCTCTTTCAGCACCGGCTCGTATATTTCTTTTGAAGTAGGGATATGCAGCCCTGTCAGTTTTATTTTTCCGTTCAGTATCAGTTTGGCAGCAATACCCAGCGGGAGGCCCACCGTTTTCGCCATAGCAGTACGCAAACTATTGTCACCTTTCACAATAAGGAAGCTTCTGACTTCCGACTTCTCACCTCCGGCCTCATACTCAATTTCATGCAGCATCACAATCATATCCTTATCATAAGGCCGCAGGCTGAGTTTTTTCTCCACAGCAACCTGCAGGATATCAGCTGCGCTGCACAATCCTTTATCCACCATCGTTTCATCATCATCAAGCCCTAAAAAGAAAAGTTGCTTTAAAGTAAGGTTTGCTTCATGCATTTTATGTGCCAGCAAACCGGCAGCCCTGTTCTTCACTTCATCAATTTCTATCTCCTGCAGGTTGCCCTTATCGTCAGCCGCCATAAAGGATTCCGGCAACTTTTCACCTTCCTGCTCGGCTTCATTTTCTGCTTCCATCAGTTTCATCAGGTTTTCCAGCATGCCCCTGGTTTCTTCAAACCGTTCAGACAGTTTCTGGTTCAGCCATTCCCCAAAACCGTTTTTATCCATATGCTCTTTAAATACCTGCTGCAATGCTTTACCATTCGTCTCGTATTGTGCTGTTTCATCGGTCAGCTTCAGGTCAATAATATTTTTCCATCCGTACATGAAGTCGGGATGCCTCAGCGTGGTACGGATGAATGTTTGCGTATCATTCAAGCCATACAAACCGGTATAACCGAGTGAATCCCGGTTAGGATACCATCCCAGGTAACCGAGACCCGGAATTTCAACCAGCCTGTCCCCTGTAAATAGTTCTTTGTACGATAATCTTTTTTCTTCACCATCCTCTCTGAAATGTGCACCTCCCTTCCCGGCCATGATGATGTTCCTCGGGTTCCAACTGATTTTATAATGCCAGGGGTTGTCATCACTCTCAGGAGCCACCAGCCCGCCGCAATGCGATTTAAAAGAAGTAATGATTCCGCCCCTGCTGCGGATACCATCAATCAGTTGCATGGCACTCATATGATCAATGCCCGGATCGAGACCCATTTCGCACAAAATTAAAATCCTGTTCTTGCTGATGGCGGGTTCCAGTTTCCTGATTTCATCATCTGCATAAGAAGCCGTAAGCAGGTGTTTATGATACTGTACACAGTCCTTTGCAACCAGTATATGCAGGGCAGGGGGGAGCAGTGAGATAACTATGTCGGCATGCTGTATATACTTTGCCCTTTCATCTGCATGGGCAATATCAAATGAAACAGCAGTGGCCCGCTGTGAATGGTTCACTTTGGATTGTACCATTTTGAGGTCGGCATCCAGTACGGTTATTTGCCAGTTTTCTGTGATAGCATGCTCCAGCAAATAATCAATTAAAACGGTAGCCGACTTTCCAGCGCCAAATAATAAGATCATCTTCATGTAAAGCCCGGTTAATAAAGCGGAAAATTAACCCGAAAAAAGCAGAAAAAGGGAGTGAAAACCCGGGGATATTTTACTAACTCTGTACAGGTGATTTGTGGATGCTGATGCCTGACTATAAGCCGGCCGTGTTGCCGCTGATCTCTTTTGATTGAACACCGATAACTTTAAAAGACACTTTTACCCCCCGGTTGCTTTTGTTAACCGCCACTGTTTGGGAACCATCAGGAGGCACAGAACGAAAGGAGATGGTTTCTGCTTTTAAGAATTCATCCCTGGGCTTTAAATATCTCAGTTCAACGGTAACATGGTCCAGGGTGTATTTAGAAGTATTGGTTACAGTTAACTGCAGGTTTTTAATACCCCCAAAGGAACCAACATCGTAATCATTGCTTTTTACAGAAACATAGGATATCAGCTCATCCGTTGAAACTATTTTTGTTTCTTTTTCCTTGTCAGCAGCTCTTTTATCTTTTTCTTCAGTTTTCGCCAATGCTGCATTTTTTGCGGGAGCTGGTCCGGCCTCCTGCTTTATTTTGTCTGTCTGTTGTTGCCGGGCTTTGTCAGTTATTTTCTCCTGCAGGGTTTCCCTTGCTTCAGTAACAGGGTCTTCTGACATAACAACAGCATTATTGTTTATAACCGTACTATCCTGCGGAGGAAGTACTGCCGGTGCAGTCTGCCGGGCCGTTGCCGGCTGTATATCTTTCGCCCGGGAAAAAACATCACTTTTTTTATCCCCTGAATTTTTGAGCAGAGATCCGGCCAATATTCCGGCTGCAATAAGCGCCGCATACAACCCGGCCTTCCTTAGTTGTGGCGGGATTTGCAGGCTAAAACCTTTTTTGTTTGTCCGCAATTCAAGGCTTTTCACATACATTTCCTTTATCTCATCCAGTGGTCTTGAGTATTTGGTTTCAGTTATTACAGTTTGGTTCCCATTGCTGCCCGGGGATTGCTGCTGATCAAAAGAATCATTTTCCGGGACGGGCTCATAACTTGTCAACTCCGTTTTTTTTTGAACATTGGCCAGTCCGTTCTCAGGTAGTGATACATGGATGCTTTCTTCCTGTGGCATATAGCTGTTTGATGAAATCCCGGAGTTACCAGCCTGGTAATTTTCAGTTGATTGCTTCCCGGCTGCTACAACAAGGGATTTCAGCTCACTTATCTCACCCGGGCTGAGCCAGCAAACACTCTGGCCTTCCACCCAGACAAGATCATCCGGTTTCAGCCCCGCTTGCCTTAGATCTGCAAGACTGAGGGGGCCTCTTTCTTTGTTGTTCCGGAGAAGGATGTAGGTCATTGCAGGCTGATTGTGGATTGTGGGCTGATTTATAACGAAAAATTTATGCCGTTATCTCTAAAAAGCTTGTTATAAAAAACGCCGGGGTTCCAGTCAGAAAATCTTCCACAGGTCTGGAAAAAAGACCTTAAAAAACACCTGTTTTTATCAGGTTTTCAGCCCTGTAAAAGGTAGATTTGCAAGCCCTGAAAATGCATCTTTTTTCAGCCTTTTTCCGGGTGTAAAAATCAATTAAAAAGAAGAAGGAAAACAAACGATGGAAGAGCAGTTTGAGCCCCAGGAAACCAACGACAGCAACCGGATTATTCCCGTAAATATTGAGGAACAGATGAAGACCGCTTACATTGATTATTCAATGTCGGTCATCGTAGGCCGGGCCCTGCCCGATGTGAGGGATGGGCTGAAACCTGTTCATCGCCGCATCCTCCATGCGATGAATGAATTGGGGATTCATTATAACAAGCCCTATAAGAAGTCGGCCCGGATTGTGGGTGAGGTACTGGGTAAGTACCATCCGCATGGCGATACCGCCGTATATGATGCCATGGTGAGGATGGCGCAGGAATGGAGTATGCGTTATACCCTCATCGACGGGCAGGGAAATTTTGGTAACCAGGATGGTGATGGCCCGGCGGCCATGCGTTATACAGAAGCCCGGCTGGAAAGACTGACCGAACACATGCTGGATGATATAGAGAAGGACACGGTGGATTTCCAGCTCAACTTTGATGATTCGGAAAAAGAACCCACTGTACTGCCCACCCGGGTACCACAGTTACTGATCAATGGCTCCAGTGGTATCGCTGTCGGTATGGCCACCAATATGATGCCGCATAACCTGAGTGAAGTGATAGATGGTTGTGTGGCTTTTATTGACAACCGTAATATCAGCATTGATGAACTGATGCAACATATCAAGGCGCCTGATTTTCCAACCGGGGGAATCATTTATGGTATGGAGGGGGTAAAAGCCGCCATGCACCTTGGCCGGGGCAAGGTAGTGGTGAGGGGAAAATTAACAGTGGAAGCAAAAGCCAGCGGACGGGAACAGATCATCATCACAGAAGTGCCGTACCAGGTAAACCGGGATGCGCTGACTAACCGTATTGGTGAACTGGTGAATGAAAAAGTGATCGAGGGAATTTCTCATGTAAATAATGAATCAAATAACAAGGAAGGGACAAGGGTGGTGGTTGATCTGAAAAGGGATGCCATAGCCAATGTCATTGTCAACCAGCTTTATAAACTTACCGACTTACAGACTTCCTATGGCATCAACAATGTTGCCATCGTAAAAGGGAGACCAAAAACCCTCAACCTGAAAGAACTTATCAGCGAGTTTGTCGAGTTCAGGCATGAAGTGGTGGTACGCAGGGCAAAATATGAATTAAAGGAAGCAGAAAAGAAGGCCCATATACTGAAAGGCTACCTGATTGCACTGGACCATCTCGATGAAGTGATTGCATTGATACGCAATTCCGCCACGCCGGATATTGCCAAAGACAATTTAGTGAATGCAGGATGGGGACTGGATGAGATACAGGCGAAAGCCATCCTGGAGTTGCGCCTGCAGCGGCTTACCGGCATGGAAAGGGAAAAGATAAAAGACGAGTATGATGAACTGATGAGATTGATTGCTCACCTGAACGAGTTGCTCGCCAATGAGGGGATGCGGTTTGAACTCATCAAGAAAGAACTGCTGGAGATCAGGGATAAGTTCGGGGATGAACGCAAAACCGAAATCACTTACCTCGATGATGAAGTAAAAATAAAAGACCTCATCAAGGAAGAAGATGTGGTGATCACCATTTCACACCTGGGGTATATCAAACGTACGCCGGCAGGTGAATACCGGGCGCAGCGAAGAGGGGGCAGAGGAGTGATCGGCGGACGAACAAGGGATGAAGATTATATCGAGCATCTTTTCGTGGCATCCACCCACCACACCATGCTCATCTTTACCGAAAAGGGCAGGTGCTACTGGCTGAACATCTGGGAAATCCCCGAAGGGGAAAAAACCGGTAAAGGCAGGGCAATACAAAACCTGATACAGCTGCCTCCCGATGATAAGGTGAAGACCATCATTGATGTAAAGGACCTGAAGGACTCAGCATTTGTAGGCAGGCATAATATTGTACTTTGTACCCGGAAAGGGATCATCAAGAAAACTACACTGGAGGATTTCAGCCGGCCGAGACAAACTGGTGTGAATGCCATCACCATTGTGGAAGGGGATGAATTGTTTGATGCAAAGCTGACTGACGGCAGCAGCGAAATAATGATGGCAGTGAAAAGTGGCAGGGCGATCCGCTTCTCCGAAGAAAAAGTAAGGGCTACCGGCCGCGGGGCCATCGGGGTAGCGGGTATTGAAGCAGAAGAAGCAGGCGATGAAGTGGTGGGAATGATTTGTGTAACTCCTGCCGACAAAGCATCAAGAACGGTGCTGGTGGTGAGTGAAAAGGGTTTTGGCAAAAGAACGCCGGTTGATGAATACCGGTTCACCAACAGGGGCGGAAAAGGAGTGAAGACCATCAACGTAACTGAAAAAACCGGGAGCCTCGTTGGCATACTGGATGTGGCAGAAACAGAAGACCTGATGATCACCTGCAAAAGCGGTGTTACGATACGGATGCCGGTAAGCGGCATCAGCGAGCAGGGAAGGGCCACACAGGGAGTGAAGCTGATAAAATTAGATGAAGGCGACGAAATTGCTGCCATCACCCGTCTGGATGACCAGGGGCAGAACGGCAACGGTGAGAACGCAACCGAACCGGCTGAAAACCCATCTACCGACAGTTAATAACAAAAACAAATAGAAATGAAACGAATCCTTTTCCATACACTGGTATGTTTTGCTGCTTCATTGGCCGGGGCACAGAGCTATGACCCAATAAAAACCATGCTTACCCTGGGCCAGTACCAAAAAGCCAAAGAAGAACTGGATAAAAATATGGGCAATGCCAAATTCATCAGTAAGGCCGAGGCGTATATGCTGAAAACGGCTATTTATGCTGCCCTGTCTATGGATAATGCTAACAAAGCAACACCTGCCGGTGAACAGTTAGCTACTGATGCAGAGGCGGCTTTTAAAAAGTACAAAGAAATGGATCAGGCAATGTCATTGATAAGCGATCCTATTTATCAAAACGGTCCGATTAACCTTTATTCCTTCTTTTATTCAAGCGGCTATGGGGATTACTCAAAGAAAAGCTGGCAGAAGGGTTTTGATAAACTGAAAAAAGCAGTCGAAATGTCTGATCTGCTTATTTCAAAGAAAATCATCACCGCCCCGCTTGATACCAATGTACTGGTACTGGCGGGTGTAACAGCTGCCGAAAGCAAGAATGATGATGCGGCAGCTCTTTATTATGGCCGTCTGGCAGATGCCAGAATTCCCGGAGCTGAGTTTGAAAGCATCTATCGTTTCCTGGTCAATTATTATTTTGGTAAAAAAAATATGACCGCTTTTGAAAAATACAAAGCTCTGGGACAAGAGCTGTTTCCCAAAAGTGATTATTTCACTTACGATAAGGTTGATTTTGCCGTAGGCCTTGTTGAATCCTTTGCCGAAAAAGTAAAGGCAGTGGAAGAGGTGCTTGCAACTGACCCTGACAACTATAAAGCCAACCAGGTGCTGGGTGAAATCATTTACGATACGTTGAACCCAAAAGAAGGCGATCCGATGCCGTCCAATGCTGCTGAACTGGAGCCTAAAATGGTAAATGCTTTTTTGAAATCCGCTGCCGCAAAACCCGGTTCTGAACTGCCTTATTTATTCCTCGGCGATCACTTCATCAGTAAGGCTGTTAAAGTAAACGAGGCAAGGACTGCTCATGCCGCCGATATGAAGACCCGCACAAAACCTGGACAACCCAATTCAAAAGAAGATGTGGCCAAAAGAGACCTGCTGGATAAACAATATGGTGAAGCGCTGGAAGCTGCACGGGACCCTTATGAAAAAGCTGCTGCCATATTTGCCGGCAAAACCAATATGACTTTGCGGGATAAACAGCAATACAAGAAAGCCGCCAACTACCTGGCCGATATATTCGCCTTTAAGAAAATACAGGCAAAAGGAAAACCGGCCGACCAGGCCAAATATGCAGCAGAGGAGAAGAAGTGGAATGATACTTATGATACGATAAAATAGACTTATCTGCCTGGTAAATGAATTCGTTCAGAGAGAAAGCCGCTTAAGTGTGGCTTTTTCAAGGAATCATTTACTTAACATAATATAAATTATAGGAATAATAATTGCGGATTGCGGGTATTGCTGCCAGCCTAAGGTAAAGTAGCTTGCATATATTAATATATAAGCTATGAAGCGCCTCATGTTTTCCATGCTGATATTTGTAAGCATTTTTCTGTTTGTCTCTTGTGGTGGTGCAGAAACAAAAGCTGATTCCGATGGAACAGAAAAGAATGAATCTGCACCCGAAAGAACAGCTGAAAAAGAAATAGCGGATGATAAGCCGGCTGCAGCTACGGTTCCAAAGCCCGACAGCACCTCTTTGAAACCAGGCTCCAATGAAATACTGTCAAAAATTGACATATACCTTGTTTCGACTCCGGTTTACACTGCCCCGGCCTCAGGAAGCGGTATCGTCAATGCCACAATGACTATAAAAAATAAACTGGCCGATATAACATTTCAGAAAGCCATAGTGGAAGTGACTGTACTTGCTGCAGATGGTAAAGAATTGAGAAATGATTATTACCCCATCCAGAATATTGAACCCGGCGATGTGGAGACCATTAAACTGCCCAATATCCCAAAAGCCGCATCGCTGGTGAGTCATATTGTGAAAGTAAAAAGCAACCAGCTCACCAACGGTGAAATGGTGCTGGTGGGCACCCATTTTGAACCGGGTAAATGAACCTGCGTGATATAATACTGGCCGAACATTCCAAAACCAATTGCAGCCGCATCGTAAAATGGATTGGAAATAACCAGCAGCGGTTTGACGAGCTTTTCCGGTTTTTTTTAAGCGATGAATACCGGGTTGTGCAAAGAGCGGCCTGGCCATTAAGTTATGCTGCCATCTCTCATCCGCAGCTGATACAAAAACATTTCAGCCGCCTGTTAAAGAATCTCTCAAAAAAAAGGCTGCATGATGCAGTGAAAAGAAATACGGTACGCCTGCTGCAGGATATGGATATTCCTGAAAAATTTCACGGAGAAGTAATGAATATATGTTTTGACTACATCATCTCTCCTGCTGAAAAACCTGCTGTCAAGGCCTTTTCGCTTACCCTTCTCCAAAATCTTTCCAAAAAATACCCGAAGATCAGACAGGAACTGAAAACAATCATTGAGGAGCGCTGGGATTATGAATCTGCTGCGTTTAAATCAAGGGCGAAAAAAATACTCAGTGAGCTTCAGGCTTTTCCTTATTGAATTCCTTAAATATCAGCCGCAGGTTCTGGTCGTAGGTGATGTAATTATACAGCCAGTTGCAAAAAACGAAGAAACGGTTCTTCACCCCCAAAATCAGCATCAGGTGCAGTCCCATCCAAATCATCCAGGCAAAAAAACCTCCGAAATGAAGTTTCGGTTTTGGAATATCAACTACTGCGAGGTTTCGCCCTACTGTGGCCATTGAACCTTTGTCTCTGTATTCAAATTCATATTGGTTTTGAGGTCTTGATTTTCGTTCAATCAGTTTCAGGTTACCTGCGATCAGATCGGCCTGCTGCATGGCCACCGGCGCCACCTGCGGATGACCGTTTGGATATTTCGGTGTCTCCATGTAAGCCAAATCACCGATTGCATATACATTTTGAAGCCCAGTCACCCTGCAATACCTGTCTGTTTTAATCCGGTTTCCCCTGGCTATTAGAGTTTTGTCAACTCCATTTGGAATATTTCCTTTAATACCTGCTGCCCAGATTACTGTTGCCGCAGCAATGCTGTCCCCATTTTCTAAAATCACCTGGCGGCCGTCATAATCTTTGACCAACGAATCCGTCAATACCTGCACTCCCAGTCTTTTCAGATATTTTTTTGATTGGACTGATGATTTTTCACTCATGGCCCCCAGCGTCTTACCGGTTCCTTCCACCAGGTAAATATTCATTTGTGCAAAATCCAGCTCGGGAAAATCCTTAGGCAATACATATTTCTTCATCTCGGCCAGGGCGCCGGACAGCTCCACTCCTGTCGGCCCGCCACCCACCACCATGATATTCATCAGGCGCTGCAATTCCTGCTGATCAGTGATTGTATGCGCCTTTTCAAAATTCTGCAGCAGCCGGTAGCGCAGTTGCAGGGCTTCCACGGTTGACTTCATCGGAAAAGCGTTTTGAGAAAGCCTTTCATTTCCAAAGAAATTGGTATCGGCCCCGGTGGCCAGCACCAGTATATCATAAGTTATCTCTTCAGCTTCGGTGATGATTTTATTTTGCGCTGGTATCACCTGCTTCAGCTCAGCCAGCCTTATCCTTACATTCTTGCTTTTCTGAAATACTTTCCGGAGCGGAAAGGAAATATTGCTGGCATCCAGCCCCGCAGTTGCCACCTGGTAAAACAGGGGCTGGAACTGGTGATAATTGAAGCGGTCAATCAATACAACTTCGAATCCTGCCTTATTATTTAGTTTACGGGTAAGCCTCAGCCCGCCAAACCCTGCTCCAACAATTACGACTTTCATAGTTTGCCTTTTACCTGACAACACAAAATTACACTATTTTCAATAATTATTGAAAGTTCTAAATAAATTATTTTACCTTTATGCCATCAAATCACAGGTATGGAAACCGCATACTCCCCTCCCATTGCACAAAAACATAATCCCGGCCATTCCTCTTTAAAAGCCCGGTACGATGACATACAAAAGTACTATGATATTGCCGGGCCTGATTACGAAACATGGAGCAGCAATTTCAATATGCACTTTGGCTATTGCCGGAAGTTCAGTGATATTTTCTCGCTGGAGAAAATGCTTATGAATATGAATAATGAAGTACTCGGTCAACTGCATATTACCCCCGGAAAAGAAGCCACAATTGCAGACCTTGGCTGTGGTATGGCCACTGTGGCCCGGCAGGCCGCTAAAAAATATCCCAATGCAAAACTGGTGGCCATTACCATTGTTGATTACCAGGTAGAAAAGGGAAAACAGCTGACCAACGGAGAAAAACTGGATGAGCAGGTAGCGGTTGTCAGGGGTAATTTCGAAGAACTGGAATTCGCCGATGAAACCTTTACACATGCCTATGCCCTGGAGAGTGCCTGCCATGCAAGTGGAACCAGCAAGGAATTGTTCATTGCGGAATTGGCAAGGGTACTGAAGAAAGGTGGCCGGTTTTGTATTGCTGATGGCTTCTTAAAGAATAATGACAAGAAACCCCGTCTCTTTAAATGGCTGTATAAAAGAATAGCTAACTATTGGGCTGTTCCCGGTTTTGCTTGCATCAGGGACTTTGAAAATAAAATAAAGAACCATGGCCTCCAAAATATTAAGGTCAGGGAGATCAGCTATCGCATAGCTCCTTCTGTTGCTTATGTGCCTCTCGTCTGCCTGAAATTCTTCTTCAAAGAACTCTGGAAGAACCGGAGTCTCCGTATGAAAAAAGAAAGATGGCATAATGTGTATGCTCCTTTTCTGGGCATGCTGATGGGACTGTACCGGAAACATTTCGGGTATTATATTATCAGCGGGGAGAAAAGATGATTAATAAAGCATCCTCACCTTGATGGTCCCCTTCACTTCCCGCAGCAATTGCAGTGCATGGGCTGAAAGGTTCTTGTTTACATCCAGCACCACATACCCGATGTCATCATTGGTCTTCAGGTACTGCCCAAGAATATTTATTTTATTGTTGGAGAGCCGGGTATTGATCTCCGAAAGTACACCGGGCACATTATTGTGGATATGCAGGATGCGGTGGCTACCTTCCTGCGGCGGTAAGGCCAGTGCAGGAACTGTATGAGAACCGAATGTGATTCCCTTCTCCAAATAGTTGAACAACTTTACACTCACATCCTCCCCGATATTTTGCTGCGCTTCTTCGGTGCTGCCGCCGATATGCGGGGTGAGAATTACATTGGGACAATCCTGCAGCGGTGTTTTAAAATGGTCCCCGTTCTTTTCGGGCTCAAGGGGAAACACATCTACAGCGGCCCCGCTGATATTACCATCGAGAATAGCTTTGCGCAGGGCATCAAGGTCCACCACCTCTCCTCTTGCATAGTTGATAAGGATAGCACCCTTTTTAAAATGTTTCAGGTTGGCTTTACCGATCAGGTTTTTTGTTTGCAATGTTTCCGGTACATGCAACGTTACCACATCGGCCCGGCGCAGCAGTTCTTTCAGTGATTTGGCATCTTCGGCGTTGCCCAGCGGCAGTTTGGTCTCCACATCATAAAAAAAAACCTTCATCCCCAGCGCTTCTGCCAGCACACTTACCTGGCTGCCGATATTGCCGTAGCCGATGATGCCGAGTGTTTTGCCCCGCAGTTCATAACTTCCTTTCGCTTCTTTCATCCAGATGCCTTCATGTGCGGCTTTGTTCTTATCAGGAACTCTCCGGATAAGCATGATGGCAGCGCCAATCACCAGTTCGGCCACGGATCTTGTGTTGGAGTATGGCGCATTAAATACCACCACTCCGTTCCTCGTTGCTGCTTTCAGGTCCACCTGGTTCACCCCAATACAAAAACAGCCGATAGCCTGCAGCTTCCTGGCAGCTTCCAGTATTCTCCCGGTTATTTGTGTTTTGGAACGGATACCGAGTATGTGAACATTTTTTATCTCATCAATCAGTTGATCTTCGGTAAGCGCCCTTGATATCTTATCCACCTGCACATAACCATGCTGGCGGAAATTCTTCGCCGCCACCTCACTGATGTTTTCCAAAAACAATATCCGTATTTTTTCTTTGGGATAACTCGTAGTGCTTGTACCTGCCATGCTGCAATATTAAGGTTTTTACAGGCTTGGGGAAAACTCAGTCTTCTTCTTACAGCGGGCCGCTGCTATTTTTGTTTAAACAGGTATCTGTTGAAAAACTTTTCCCGCATTTCCCTGCTAACAATTGTTATTATTTCCTGTAATTTTTCTACTGCTGATAAAAAAGGGGAAGACGATTCCCTGCAATATTATCCGCCCACTCCCGTACAAATCAGCAAGGATGAATTCAGGAACTATTACCGCCGCCTGAGCGCATTTTTTGACACTATCCTGCTGAATAAAGGATTTAACGGGGGGATACTGGTTGCCAAGAACGGAGCGGTCATTTATGAGAAATACCAGGGCCGGATTGACATCCGGAAAAAAGATACGCTGACCAGTAGCACCCCCCTTCATATTGCTTCTGCTTCCAAAACTTTTACAGGGATAGCCGTGCTGCGGTTGGTGCAGGAAAACAAATTGTCGCTTAATGATTCACTGGAGAAATTCTTTCCCCGGTTTCCTTATCCCGGCATTACTATTCAGATGCTTTTGTGCCACCGGAGTGGATTGCCCAATTATCTTCATTTTATGAGTAACCTCAAATGGGGCATACTTCCCAATAAGAAATGGAACAAAAAACTGGCCTCCAACAATGATGTGGTAAAAATGATGTTTGACAAAAAGCCTGACAGGGCTTTTGCCCCCGGCAGCCGTTTCAACTATTGCAACACCAATTATGTACTGCTGGCCCTTATCATTGAAAAATTGACCGGCAAATCATACCCGGAGTACATGCAGCAAAAATTCTTTGCACCGCTGCAGATGGCAAACACATTTGTGTTCACCCAAAAAGACACCCTGACTGCTGTTCCGTCATTTACCCCAACGGGTGTTTTCTGGGATTATGATTTTCTCGATGCCACTTACGGGGATAAGAATATTTATTCCACTCCGCAGGACCTGTTGAAATGGGACCAGGCATTATACACTGACCATGTCATCCGGCCATCGCTGCTTGACTCGGCTTTTGCTCCTTATAGCTTTGAGAAACCCTCTGTACATAATTATGGCATGGGCTGGAGGCTGCAGTTTTTACCGAAGGGTAAAAAGGTGATCTATCATTTTGGCAGATGGCATGGCTTCAATGCAACTTTTACCAGACTTACAGATGAGAAGGCCACCATCATCATCCTGGGGAATAAATTTACCCGCAGCATTTATTCTGCCGCCCACTTATGTTATGACATCTTCGGCGACTACCAGCAGCGCCAGGTGCCGGATTCAGATGAAATTGACAGCTTGAAAACCTCATTGCTTTCAACCTCAGGAAAAAATCCCGTAAAAAAAACTAACCCGTAAATCATAGTATTTATCCTGATTCTTTCTCAACTTTAGGCTGTAATGAAAATCTTATCCGCAGCAGAAATCAGGGAATGGGACCAATACACTATTCTGCATGAACCCATTGCTTCCATTGACCTGATGGAGAGGGCGGCAGGGAAATGCACTGACTGGCTGCTGCAGCAGTTTCCTGATGGGGAGTCGTTCAGCATCTTCTGCGGCAAGGGAAATAATGGCGGTGATGGTCTTGCCATAGCAAGAATGCTGATGGAAAAGAACTACAAGGTTTCTGTTCACATACTGGAGTTCGGCCATAAGGGCACCGATGACTTTCAAACCAACCTGGCCCGGCTGAATCAACTACCCGACCATGATATTCACTTTATACAGGCTGAACAGAATTTTCATTCCTTTCCTGCCGGTCAAATCATCGTTGATGCGTTGTTCGGCTCAGGGCTGAACAGGCCTCTGGAGGGAGTAACAGCATCATTGGTTGAACATATTAATAAATCCGGCTGCGAAATTATTTCCATTGATGTTCCCGGCGGGTTGTTCACCGACCGTTCTTCGGGAGATGCAATAGCAGTCCAGGCCTGTCACACCCTCAGTTTCCAGTGTTATAAACCCGCTTTTCTTTTTGCTGAAAATGAACATGCCGTTGGTGAAGTTCATTTACTCGATATTGGTTTGCACCAGGATTTTTACAACAATATCCCTTCACTATTTGAACTGCTGGATGACAACATCATTCATTCCATTTACAAACCGAGGAAACGCTTTGCACACAAAGGGAAATTTGGTCATGCCCTGCTGGTGGCGGGCAGTTATGGAAAAATAGGAGCTGCGGTTCTCGCCGCCAAAGCCTGCCTGCGAAGCGGTGCCGGGCTGCTTACCTGTCATATCCCAAAATGTGGTTATGATATTTTGCAAATATCTGTACCGGAGGCAATGGTAGTGACGGATTTCAACTCATCATTCAATACGAAGTTCGACTGGGACCAGCCGGACTATGATAGTGTGGGTATTGGCCCCGGTATGGGAACAGCAGCCGAAACAAAAACGATGTTGCAGGAGTTTTTTGGTTCTTACAGAAATCCTTTGGTGCTGGATGCAGATGCGCTGAACATAATGGCATCACAAAAAGATTTACTCGAATCAGTTCCTGCTGGTTCCATCCTTACCCCTCACCCCAAAGAGTTTGAAAGACTGTTTGGAGAAACGGCCAATGATTTTGACCGGGTGTTGCTGGCTTTGCAGAAAGCAAAAGAATTGAATTGTATTATTGTGCTTAAGGGGCATCATACATTCATCGCAACAGCTGAGGGAAAGGGATTCTTCAATTCAACAGGCAATGCCGGTATGGCCACTGCCGGAAGCGGCGATGTGCTGACAGGTATATTAACAGGTCTGCTTGCGCAGGGATATAGTCAGGTTGAGGCAGCTATTCTCGGGGTGTACCTGCATGGACTGGCGGGAGATATTGCAGTAAAAGAATTTTCGCAGGAAGCGATGCTGGCAGGTGATATTATTGACTGTTTGAGTGAGTCATTTAAGAGACTTGAACCGGTATGATGATGAACGAAAATAGCGATAAACGGAGTCCTTGTTTTCTTTCAGGATAAACCCTGCAACTTTAGCCCAATCAGTGCGTTAGAGCTTGTACTCAAAAAAGCTGAACCAATATCCTGAAACCCATTTTCCCCTATCTTTGCCGCCCTTGACCGCCTTGCTTTTTTTAACTGCCATAGCTTAAGCGAAGGCATGTAGCGAAGGCGGTCTTTCAGTAAATTTTGGTTAAGAATCAACTCTTATGGACAAATTGATCTATCTCGTTCCCGTTATGGGCCTGGTGGGTTTACTCTACACCCTGGTCAAGTTCAACTGGGTGGCAAAACAGGATGCGGGCAACGAAAGAATGAAAGAAATCAGCAACCACATTGCCGAAGGCGCTATGGCCTTTCTGAAAGCTGAATGGAAGATCCTTGGTTACTTCGTGGTGATCGTCGGCATACTGCTCGCAGTGATGGCCGGCACCAACCCCCACTCCCACTGGCTGATCGCTGGTGCATTTGTTGTCGGCGCTGTATTCAGCGCTGTGGCCGGTTATATTGGAATGAAAGTCGCCACCAAAGCTAACGTAAGAACGGCCCATGCTGCCCGCACCAGTTTAAGCAAAGCATTGAATGTTTCTTTTACCGGGGGCTCTGTAATGGGATTGGGTGTTGCTGGCCTCGCAGTATTGGGATTGGGTGGTTTGTTTATAGCGCTTAAAATGTTTTTTGTACCGGACGGCGCTTCAGTAAATGGCGGAGAAATGCTGAAAGCTATTGAAGTATTGACAGGCTTCTCACTGGGTGCCGAGTCTATCGCATTATTTGCCCGTGTTGGCGGCGGTATCTATACAAAAGCAGCCGATGTAGGCGCCGACCTCGTTGGTAAAGTGGAAGCCGGTATTCCCGAAGACGATCCGAGAAATCCTGCAACAATTGCAGATAACGTAGGCGACAACGTAGGTGATGTGGCCGGTATGGGCGCTGACCTGTTTGGCTCCTATGTGGCCACTGTACTGGCAACAATGGTGCTGGGACAGGAAACAAGATCGGTGGATGAATTTGGCGGCCTTGCCCCCATCCTTCTGCCGATGATGATTGCCGGTACCGGGATATTATTCTCTATTATAGGCACCTGGTTTGTTCGTATAAGTGATGCAGCCGGTATCAATACCGATAATGTGCAGAAGGCTTTGAATATGGGTAACTGGGGTTCTATCATATTAACCGCACTTGCTTCAATTGGACTTGTCTATTTCATTCTTCCGGAAACAATGGTGTTGCGCAATCATGAGTTTACCAAATGGGGTGTGCTCGGCGCTATTGGCGTCGGCCTGGTAGTAGGTACGTTGATGAGCATCATCACCGAATATTATACCGCCATGGGCAAACGACCGGTAAAATCAATCATCCGGCAATCTTCAACTGGTCATGCAACAAATGTGATCGGCGGTTTGGCTGTCGGCATGGAATCAACATTCCTGCCAATATTGGTTCTGGCAGGTGGCATTTGGGGTTCTTACGAATGTGCAGGTCTCTACGGTGTGGCTATTGCTGCCGCCGGTATGATGGCCACTACTGCTATGCAATTGGCTATTGATGCATTCGGTCCCATTGCCGACAACGCTGGTGGTATTGCTGAAATGAGTGAGCTGCCCAAAGAAGTGAGGGAAAAAACAGATGTGCTGGATGCCGTTGGTAACACTACTGCTGCCACCGGTAAAGGTTTTGCCATTGCCTCCGCTGCCTTAACAGCGCTGGCTTTGTTCGCTGCCTTTGTGGGTGTGGCTGGTATTGATGGCATTAATATCTATAAAGCAGAAGTGCTGGCCTCTTTGTTTGTGGGCGGCATGATACCAATGATATTCTCTTCACTGGCTATCCGTGCGGTGGGACAAGCCGCCATGAGCATGGTGGAAGAAGTACGCCGCCAGTTCCGCACTATTCCCGGTATTATGGAAGGCACAGGCAAACCCGAGTACGATAAATGTGTGGCCATTTCCACACAGGCATCCATTAAAAAGATGCTGCTGCCCGGCGCTATCACTATTATCTCCCCGCTGGTAATCGGTTTCCTGCTCGGACCTGAAGCATTGGGCGGTTTTCTTGCCGGAGCAACAGTAAGCGGTGTGCTGATGGGCATGTTCCAGAACAATGCCGGTGGCGCATGGGACAATGCAAAAAAATCATTTGAAAAAGGCGTGGAAATTAACGGCGAGATGTTTTATAAAAAATCAGAGCCGCATAAAGCTTCTGTAACAGGTGATACCGTGGGTGACCCGTTTAAAGATACTTCAGGCCCTTCCATGAACATCCTTATCAAACTGATGTCTATCGTTTCGCTGGTGATAGCACCCACCCTTGCGCAAATGGAGGCAAAAGCTAATAAAGCCTCCCATGACACTGAGATAACTGTGACGGCTGATAACGGCGCCGAAAACGAACTGGTAAAAGCCCTGAGAGCCGACCGGCTGATTGAAGGGACCAATTACAGCATCGAACTGAGCGGCGATTCTTTGTTGATCAACGACAAGCTGCAGTCTGCTGAAATATTGGAAAAATACCGTAATCTTGTGCAGGGACAAACCAAACTGAAATTAGTAAGCAGAGAAGAGATAAAAGATAAATAAGAGCTTAATCAGAACCATTACATCAAATCCTGCTGTGTCTACAGCGGGATTTGTTATGTAAGGGCTATAGTTCCTGCTTTTATTTGTTTAAATTTGGGGATATAAAAACTTTATGCGTTCTGCCTGCCTCTTCTTTTTATTGCTGATAATGACTTTAAGTGTTCCTGCTCAAAATGACCCGATAGAAACCGGGTGCAAAGGAGCAGATGATATTGTGCTGATGGAAAGGCTGAACCATGAGCGGATAGCCGGAAGAGGAGAAGCAACACAGGCCTCTGCAAATTTTGATGTAAAATATTACCACTGTGAATGGGAAGTGGACCCTGCCATCCGGTATATTACCGGAAAAGTGACGGTTTATTACATGATGACAGCCGCCTCCGTATCCATTTCTCTCGACCTGATGAATGGACTTACCGTTGACAGCGTAAAACAGCGAAACACTATCCTTGCTTCGCAGCATGCGTCCAACCTGTTGCAGGTAAACTTTTCTGCCTCCGTCAACGCCGGGGTTGTTGATTCCATCAGTGTTTTTTACAAAGGGGTGCCGCCGAATACCGGGTTCGGTTCTTTTGTTCAGAGCACACATGCCGGGGTGCCTGTGCTATGGACGCTGAGCGAACCCTACGGCAGCCGTGACTGGTGGCCCTGTAAAAACGGGCTGGATGATAAAGCTGATTCCATTGATATACTTGTCACAACTCCTGCTGCTTACAGAGCAGCTTCCAATGGTTTGCTGCAAACTGAAACGCTGAACGCAGGTGGCACCAAAAGAACCGCCTGGTGGAAACACCGCTACCCTATAACATCCTACCTTGTTTGCTTTGCCACCACCAATTATGCAGTATTCAATAATACTGTTCAGTTAGGAGCAGTCAGTCTGCCCATGCAAACCTATTGCTACCCCGAAAGCCTGGGTTCATTCCAGGCCAATACACCACTTGTATTAAATGCCATGCAGCTCTTCCACAACCTGTTTGGCGATTATCCTTTTATCAAAGAAAAGTACGGGCATGTGCAGTTCAGCTGGGGTGGTGGTATGGAGCACCAGACAGCTTCCTTTATTGTAAATGCCAATGAAGGGCTGATGGCGCATGAACTGGCACACCAGTGGTTTGGTGATAAGATAACCTGCGGCAGCTGGGAAGATATCTGGCTGAACGAGGGATTTGCCACCCACCTCACCAGTATTTACATGGAAGCCAAATACCCCGCCAGTATCATCAATACCCGGAGAAATGAGATTGCTTCCATTACATCTGTCCCTGGCGGTTCTGTTTGGGTGGATGATACAACCAGTGTGGGCCGGATATTCAGCGGAAGGCTGAGTTATACAAAGGGCTCACACCTGCTGTATATGCTGCGCTGGATATTGGGCGATTCGGTTTTTTTCAGCGGCATCCGGCAGTACCTGAAAGATCCTGCCCTGTCATTCGGGTTTGCCAGAACCGCAGACCTTCAGCGGCAACTCGAGCAGGCAAGTGGGAAAAAATTAGACGGCTTTTTTGCTGACTGGTTCAAAGGCCAGGGCTATCCAACTTATACGGTGGATTGGACACAACTGGGAAACAGTTTTGTAAAGATTAAAATGAACCAGGCAAGTTCTCATTCTTCTGTCAACTTTTTTGAATTGCCCGTGGCCCTGCAGTTCAAAAATGCCACCCAGACAAAAACAATAGTGATTGACAACAGGACAAACGGAGAAATATTTATCCGTGACATTGGTTTTATTGCCGATACAGTTATCATTGACCCCGAATACTGGTTGATTACAAAAAACAATACCTCCCGCAAAGTTACCGATGCAATAAGCGGACAGAACATCGTTCAGGTTTTTCCTAACCCGGTACGGGAACAGTTTTATGTTTACCTGCGCAATTTTTCTTCACCCGCCAGCATTGGTCTTTACAATTCACTGGGCCAAATGATAGCCTCCCGGAACCTGGCGCTGTTAAACGGTACTGATTTTATTGAATGGGATTCCCGCTGGCTTCCTGCTGGTATTTATCATGTAGTGGTGAGAACGGCAGAGGGGACAGCGATCACGAAGAAGATCCTTAAGTAAAAGAAACTAAAAGTAAAATTAACCCGGCTATCTCATTATTCCTGCCGTGAATGCAGCGGAATTTGTTTTAACAATGAACCTGTTGGACCAGACATTTACCTGAATGGCCGTATTAAAAACCTGGCTATCTCTTTGACGCCATTATATATATTCTTAAACGATTCATTTAGGTTCATTTTTCTGCAATACTCCTGCAGCAGCCGGCGGTCAGCTGCAAACCTGTTTTCAATTAATTCCTTTTTTAACCAACCAGACCTGTGCCAGGTATGTGTTTTGTAAAAGGTGATCAGCTCCTTCCCTACTCTTTCCCTTCCCGCTTCCATTTCAGCCCCGTAACTGCCTGATAAACCTGTAGACATCAGCGTTAATACATGCCATATTCTCACCTGATTTCCCGGAGCCTTTGTACCTGACCACAACCCTTTTTTATGAATATTGTAGCGGGTCATGATGTCGGGCAAATACCCGATATCGCCAAATTGTGACAGATAGACCAGCAAAGGGTAATCGATAACAGGAACTTCATAGAACCAGGCTGGCAATTCATGTACAAGGGACCGGCGGAACATGGAGACCGACATTAATATGTAAAATTCTTTCAACAAGGAGGCAGAAGGATAAACCGATGCTTCCTCTTTCCAATACGGGGACCGCTGCAAAACAGTTTTTCCTCCGGGCATCTGCTTGATATAGCGGTGTGCACAAATTGAAATACCGGGATGGCAGGAAAAAAAATCGACCTGTTTTTGCAGCTTCCCGGAGTCAATCCAGCAATCATCACCATCCAGTAATGCAATATATTCGCCCCTGGCCTCCCGCAGGTTACTAAGGAAATTAAATCGGCCCGTTTTTTTACCGTGGATATATATTTTATCAGCCTCCGAGCGCTGGAATAACCTGATCCTGTCAGGATGTTTTTTTGCAAATTCACTGCAGATCTCCCGGGTGCCATCGGTTGAGTCATCCTCCCCGATAATAATTTCATAGGGGAAATCAGTTTTCTGCGCAAGGGCGCTTTCAATAGCGGCGGCAATGAATTTTTTATGCTGGTATGTCTGGATACAAACTGAAACAAGTGGTGCATTTCTCATAGCGCTATCCGGCAGTAACCGGTTTGATTACTTTACAGGGGTTTCCCCAGGCAATTACATTATCGGGTATATCCGAAGTAACAACGCTTCCTCCCCCAATGATGGTATGCTGACCTATTCTTACATCGTTGAAAATAACAGCCCCCATCCCAATCTGTACATGGTCCATGATTCGGGAATTCCCGCCAATATCCGCCCCGGGTCCGATAGTGGTAAATCGCCCGATTCGGGTGTGATGGCCAATGCTTACTTTCCTGTTCACCGAAACTCCGAAAGAAAGCTCCGCAAACGGTGAAACAACAGATAATGGCTCTACATGAATTCCTTTATTTAAAACCGCCGACGAAGCAATAACGGATGATGGGTGCAGCAGGTTTGTATAGTTCAACTCTGCGATATCATATTTTTTAAAGAACCACTCATAAACAATGCTCTTGATATGCGGGTTATAAACACCCAGACAGGTGCAGAAACGTTCAGGGAGCTTGAACGGGTCATTGGGCTTAACGATCTCAACTTTCATTCCGGCTGGCATAAAGGGTACTGTCCGTTTCAATTCCGGGTCAATATTTTGCAGAATAGTTACTGGCTCCGGCTTACCTGTAAGCTGAAATATCTCCAGCAGGAGGGAGAGAACATTTTCACTGTACCCCAATATAAGATTTTGCTGCATTGTAAAAACCTGCCTTTCCCAGTTCAGCTGAAGTGAACAGTTTCCTGTTATGAATTTGCATGAGAAGATGTACCTGTGTTAACAGCTCTTTATTGGAAGCAGGCAAAGATTTTTTCCTGTCGTGCCAGATATTATCTTCCAGCCCGATCCTGACCCCATAACCGACGGCAATAGCCAATGATACAGCAGTAATCTGCACTGGGCCTATGCCGCCAAATGCTATATAGTTATTTCCCCCGTTTTGCTGAATCGCTGTCACCGCAGCTCCGACCTGTGAAAATTCGGCCTGGAACCCCGCGATATTCCCAAAAATCAGGTTCCAGTAACAGGGAGATTGAATGACCTTTTTCTCAGCCAGGTAATTTCCAAAATTGATCATACCCAGGTCAAAACACTCCAGTTCAGGCCTCACACCATATTCATTCATTTTAACGGCAAGGCTGGTGATCATACCCGGGCTGTTTACAGAAGCCTGTTTGCTGAAATTAAGTGAGCTGAGCGTTAGTGAACACATATCGGGTCTCAGCTCGATAACGGCAGATCTTTTTTCAAACTCACTAAACGACCGGCCGGATGTACTTCCGCAAATGATGAGATCAGGGCAATATTTTCTGACCCCTTCAAAAATATCCCTGTATACTTCCAGTTTCCAGGTCGGCTTTTCTTCCGCGTCTCTTGCATGAAGATGGGCTATTGTGATCCCAAGTTCATAAGCCTCATGTACCTGCTCAATCACCTCATCCGGCGTCACAGGTAAGGATGGATTTTGTGTTTTTACAGGAACCATCCCGGTAGGGCAGAAATTAATGACCGTCTTATTATTCAAGAAAAAATAATTTACTATAAAATTAATCTTTTGAATCAGGATTTGGAACTCAACCTGTTCACAAGGTTTAAAACTGCTTCATAAAACCAACTAAAAAACAACCTGCTCCGCTGGTATTAACCCGGCCGGTCCCGGGTGTAACATTCAGCCCCCCAGCCCGTCTCACTGTTAATTCCTGTTAAAAAAAACTAAATAAGTTTGCCATTTGTCCGTCTTACGAAAATAGTCGTATATTCGGCCTCAAATCTGGATACTATGTCAGCCCCTAAATTGATAAAGCCTACTGAAAGCGAACTGGAAATACTCCAGATCCTTTGGGTAAGAGGATTAGCTACTGTACGGGAAGTACATGAGGAACTGTCCCGCACCAAAGATGCCGGTTATACCACCACCCTCAAGCTCATGCAGATCATGAATGAGAAAGGGATTGTGAAGCGGGACGACTCCATGCGGACCCATGTGTACCAGGCAGCCGTGAACAAGGAAAAAACCCAAAAACATTTGCTGAGCAAGATGATTGATAACCTGTTTGGCGGCTCCCCCACCCAATTGGTGATACAGGCGCTGGGTGATGAACGCCACAAGACGAGCCTGGAGGAACTGGAAAAGATACAGGCATTATTAGACAGTCTTAAAAAATAAGCATGACCGGCCAGGCCAACTTCCTGCAATCACTCGGATGGGCTGTGTTCAACAGCCTCTGGCAGCTTGCCCTGCTCTGGGTGGTTTATCAAATTCTTACCGCTGCATTTAAATCTGCCAGGCCTGCGGCCAAAAGCCTGCTTGCCTCCTCATTGTTGATGCTGGGGTTTGCCTGGTTTGTTTTTACCTTCTTTATTACTTACAGCACGGGTAATACCAGTCAGATAATCATCGCACCAGGTTTGGTAAACGAAAACCCCGGTATAGGTACAGATAATTGGTTGCAAAGGATACTGCCTGCAGCCTCTGTTATTTACCTGGCTCTGCTGATTATCCCGCTGCTGCATTTTGTAAAAAATTACCGTTACGTACAAGTAATACGGAAGTATGGGCTCAGCAAATCAGCGCCGGAATGGCGGATCTTTGTAAACAATATTGCCGTCCGGATGGGTATCCGCAAACCGGTTCATATCTGGATATCTGAATGGGTGACCTCTCCTGTTACCATCGGTTTTCTGAAACCGGTGATACTGGTACCCATGGCAGCCATTAATCATTTGAACCCGCAGCAAATGGAAGCCGTGCTGCTCCACGAACTCTCCCATATCCGCCGGCATGATTACCTGCTGAACTTTATCCTCAATATCATTAAAACCATCCTATATTTTAATCCCTTTGCCAAAGCTTTTGTAAAGATTGTGGAAACTGAAAGGGAAAAAAGCTGCGATGA
>JBQTHS010000023.1:0-2140 GCA_052389635.1 Bacteroidota bacterium
ATTACCAGCATTACGGTGTATGCAGAGAAGCCGGAAAAGGATGACCGTAAATGTTGTGAGCCCAACAGCAGTTGCTGCTAATAAAGTTTATTTCTATTTTCTAACATCCTTAACCCCTCTTCAGGGGGTTGGGGGCAAAAGTAAAGCCATGAACACAAACATGAAAGACCCCGGCAACGGTGGTTGTTGCGGCGGCCCCGGAGAATGGGGGTGCTGCTAAGCGAAACAAACAGGCCCTTTGCGGCAAGCGGGGCCTGTTTTTAAATTAATCTTCCATTCATGATACATCAAAAAGCAACAGGCGACGATATTCCAGCCATTATTGAACTGCTGAAGGAAAATAAACTACCTGTAGAGGATATTGCTCCCGGGCAGCAGCTGTTTTGGATGGCAAAAGCGGGAGATACTGTTGCCGCCGTTATCGGGTTGGAACAGTATGGCGCATACGGGCTGCTCCGGAGCATGGCCACCCGTTCTTCGTTCCAAAATAAGGGAATGGCAACAGCCCTGGTCAATGAATTGTTTCAATATGCAAAAGGCGCCGGGCTGAAAGAAATTTACCTGCTGACCGAAACCGCAGAAAAATACTTTGAAAAGAAGGGCTTTCGGATGGTCAGGAGGGATGAAGTGCCCGAACCTCTGAAGGCATCCAAAGAATTCAGCCATCTTTGTCCTTCATCAGCGGTGGTTATGAAAAAAACGGTGGCTAAAAAGAAAGTATTGTTTGTCTGCGTGGAGAACAGTAACCGCAGCCAGATGAGCCAGGCTTTTGCAACCATGCTGGGAGGAGATGCCGTGGAAGCTTACAGCGCCGGCAGCAAGCCCTCCGGTATCGTAAACCCCAAAGCCATTGCGGCCATGAAAGAACTGGGCTATGATCTGAGCGGGCATGACAGCAAATCTCTCGATGAAGTAAAACAATATGCCCCTTTTGATGCCGTGGTGACCATGGGTTGCGGCGATGCCTGCCCCTGGATGCCGGCCAAAAAATTTATTGACTGGGAAATACCCGACCCGAAGAATATGGGGCCGGAGGAGTTTAATAAAGTGCGGGATCTGATCAAAGAAAAAATAAACTGGCTGCTGGTGGGTTTGTAGCTAACGGGCAGGTATTGCCGAAGTGCAGGGAATAGAATTCCGTCTGCCCGGCTACCTGAAGCTAAATTTATAATTAAAAGTTGATGATTTGCACATAGCTAAATAGTTATTCGTCTGCCCGATATAAAGCCAAAGTGAAAAACAAAAAGTTGAAACACGGCTTCCGTCCGCCCAGCTTTTGCAAATACCAATGTTGTGTGCTGTGCTAATCTGTCAAACGAATGCTTGTTATAAACCTCTTTTCGAGTCTAACCATTCTGAACCATTCCATAGAACCGGACTTGAACCTACTGGGTCAATTTGATAATTAGGATTGTCAACTTGAACAAGTGTCAAAAGTCGTTTACCCAACAAATTATGTAATCTTGAATTACGAGCAAAAATGTTAAGCAAACCATGAGCAATGTCTTTGTCAACATTTTGAAAATGTCGAAAAACAATTACAAGACCTGCGTCATTGATTTCAATGTCAGAAAGGCAATCATTTAAAGCGTTCAGATTTTCTCCATAATAGTCTGGAAAATTAAGTTGATTTTTAAGGTCTTTGTGAATTATATTTTCATCTGTCCACTTTGTGCAGTCAAAGTCAACAATGTTATATTGCTCGTTTTTAAACCAGTCGAGGTCACCGTTTAAAATACTTTGTTGCCAATATAAACTTGTCCAGCCATTTTGTAAAATTCGCCAGTCAAGCCTTTGCCATTCATCGGGATTATTTTCAAAAATTGCCATAAGGTTTGAGGTTTGTCAGAGCATAGCACACAACTCTGTAATATACGAAACCCCTGGTACAGATTTCCTTTGATAATCAACGAAGTTTTGGACCAGTATTCTTAAAACTACAGTCCCGCCATCGCAGAAATCTCCAGCATCCGGTCAATCGGTTTCTTCGCCGCTAATCTCAATTCTTCTTCCATAATGATCTTCGGCAATTCATACTCCATGCAGAGATAAAGCTTCTCCAGGGTGTTCAGCTTCATATGCGGGCAGTCGTTGCAGGCGCAACTGTTATTGGGCGGCGCCGGATAAAACATTTATACCG
>JBQTHS010000024.1:0-23243 GCA_052389635.1 Bacteroidota bacterium
AGCAATGTCGATGACCCCTCCCGCAGAAGTACCGCTAACACCGGCAGGCAGGCCGGTCACGCTGCCGCCGTTTCCGCTTCCGCCTACTGCATAGGTAATATTGACTATTGGCGCATTGATACAAACAGTCTGGTTATCTGTTCCGGGTGCTGAAGTAAGCGTTACAGTTCCGTCAGGCGTTACAGTTATCGTTCCGTTAGCTGTCGGGTTCACACAAGGGCCGGTGGTGTTCACAGTATAATTGAAGGTTCCCGCTACAGTGGGTGTGCCTGTAATAGTGATAACGCCGCCGGCAAAAGTGCCGGTAACACCGGCAGGCAAACCTGTTACGCTGCCTCCTGTGCCGCTGCCGCCTACTGCATAAGTAATAGGTGTAAGCGCTGTATTGATACAAAGAGTTTGGTTATCCGTTCCCGGGGCTGAAGTAAGTGTTACTGTGCCATCGGGTGTTACAGTTATTGTTCCTGTAGTTGAGGGGTTCACACAGGGGCCTGTGGTGTTCACGGTGTAATTGAAAGTTCCGGCCACGGTCGGTGTACCTGTAATAGTGATGACACCTCCGGCATAAGTGCCGGTAACCCCAGCAGGCAAGCCGGTTACACTGCCGCCATTACTGCTTCCACCCACGGCATAGGTGATATTAATAATAGGTGTGTTGATACAAACTGTCTGGTTATCCGTTCCGGGAGCTGACGAAAGAGCTATAGTGCCATCCTGGAGTATTACTACCGGGAAGGTGAACACTGTGCTTTGGCAACCAGTGCTGGTCTCTACCTGCAGGGTGGCATTGTAGGTACCTGGTAAGGTATAGGTATGTATTTCGTTGGTGCTGCTAGTCCTTACTACTATTGGCGAACCATCGCCGAAGTCCCATGTCCACTGAGCCAGTGTGGAAGAACCGGAAGCTGTTGACTGGTCGGTGAATGTTACCGGCACATTGGGGCACAGAGGCGGGGTAACAGAAAACAGTGCTGTTGGTATAGCGTCAACCGTTACCTGATGACTTACTGTATCAGTTAAACAGCCAGGTGTAGTAATAGCTGCATACCTGACCGTATAGGTACCGGGGCCAGAGAATAAATGTACAGGGTTTCTTAGTGTAGAGTTATTAGCAGCTCCGCTGGGAGGATCACCAAAATCCCACCAGAAGCTATAGGTAGGCTTAGGAACCTGTGGTGTGGTTTCGATAAACTGAACAGGCTGGGTTGCACATCCGTTGCTGGTCCAGGTAAAATCTGCAACAGGCGGGTTGGAAACGGTTAAATCAAAATCAATTTCCTGCACTGTTCCGCATTCACCGTTCGGAGAATAGGTAAGAATGTTAACCGGGAAAACACCAACTGTTGAAAAACTGTAAAATGTTGGTAAAGAATACCAGTAAATTGTTCTCCCGTTTACAACGGTTGTTGAATCAGGGCCTCCGGCCCCGGGGGTGCATGTTGAATACACCATAGTTATTATTGACGGTGCCGGCGGTCCGGGCAGGTTACTTAAATCCCAGGTTATTGAGTCAGCACAATAAGGCAGCGATACTTTAAACTTAAATGGTGAATTTGTACAAACAGAAGGGGTGGTCTCAATACCATATTCAGTAGTAACGCCGATTTGCTGGTACAGGTCTTTAATATTTGTACCCGCATTGTATCCATAAGACTCTGCATTACCAAATCCATAAGCGATGGCATTAAAGCCGGAATCTGATTGGATGATATGAAAACCAGGAGCTACCGACTGTCTGAGATAAGAATAGCCCGGATCCTGGGGATGCACAATAAATCCCCCAACAGGGGCTCCGTCTAAGGAAAAAGAACTAAGCGCTGTACCCGTATTGGGGATTACCACATTAAAACTGTGGGCAGTAATGGCAAAGTTGGGTGTCGCATTCCACAACACCCTGTTTATGTTCTGCTCCACAGCACTCAGGTAAATCACTTCCGGGTCACCCGGATTACCACCGTTGCCACAGGCCCCCTGCGATGTAAAATACTGGGCTACCATTATTGCACTGTCTGATTCAATCAACTGGGGCTGGTTGGTAGCCGATATTTCATAATAAAAATTATTAATTAAAGGCAACCCTGTTATAGCGCCATTTATCCTGACAATGGCTGCAGGGTTTGAAACACAAATCCTGTAAATATTATTGCTCTGATTGCCATTTGCCTGTACCGTTAAATATTTTTTGCCCCATGCATTTTTTGGCATGGCCTGCACCATATAATTATCCGAAGAAGAACTGCTGAGATTACAGGTAATACTTATTCTTCCGCTGCCTGAAAAAACAGCTATTTTTTTACACCCGCTGCCCGTATTAATGCTTTCAATTTTTGAACCGGTAAGATCAACTCCGGTAAATGGGTTGCCTCCCGGTGGTGGCCCTCCCCCGGTTAAAATACCCATAACATTATATATCTGTCCCTGGGTAAGGGAGACCGTATATGTAGTACCCGCTATCCAGCCACCAGTCGTGTTAGCTGAGGGTGTTATTTCTACAGTTGTGGTGCCGGTATCTGTTGCTATTACGTAAAACCAGCTATTAGCATTATTTAGATTCGACCAGTTTTTGTAGTTAACTGAATAGCATTCCCTGCCCAATGTATTGGTGGGATATAAAATGGTGGCCCCGGATACACTTTGATTATAAATATGAGCATAAGCCACCATTGGTTTATCACTGGTGATATGTATCCCATTATTAGAAGTCCCTTCCGTAAGTAAGCGGACATCACCAGGGCCGGGTGCTTTGGGTATGGGGGCAGAGGTAATGACATTATTACCTGCCGGCGTAGTTATTGTTTGCGTATATCCTGTTGCAGGGATTGTGATTGTTATATTGGTTACCTGGTCAGTGGCAAAATATAAGACCATATCCTGCGAATTGCCACCACCGATCATTCTTTCATGATAACCATAGCCAACCCAGAAATCCTTTCCTTTATTGGAGAAGTCTTGTCCAGAAACGGGGGTACAAACGAGTACAGTTAGTACAAGGGTACTTAAAAAGCAGAGTTTTCTCATTAGTCCAAAGTCCTGAATGTTAAGAAAGCGGAGCTAATTTAAATTAAACAAGTTAATATTCCTACGGAGATTTACGGACAGGCCTGTATTTGTTGATATAAACCAAAGCCCGGGCGAATGAGCTGCGGCTGAATTGATTAAATGGTTCAGTGTTTCGACGCCGTTCCGGTAAAGAAATAGTTCAAAATTTATCCCCCTTTTCAATTAAAAAACCGGGAATCCTGATTGCTCCCTATGGGCTAAACAGCAGGCAGAACCTGAAACTGCATAGCAGAAAAAGCTTATCTGTTTTTATTTTTGAACCGTAATTGCGGGCAGCGAAAATTAGTTTCTGATTTTCAGCCATTAAGTCAATGTTTTTGAAATTTGTTTAAGCCTTATCTTTAAACGCAGCCTGAAACAATAGCAACCCAAAATATTTGAAAATTTGATTCCCGGTATTCTTTATAAACAGCTGATTAAGTTATACTTTGTTAATAAAAGAATGGCCCCTAATCTTGGCAGGGTTTTTCGATACTAATTTCCTGAAGAAAACTAAATGAATTAGGATGGAAAAAAGCTTAGCCCCTATGTCCAGCCCTGGAAACCAGTCCTTAATTGCCCTGTACTGGTTGCCCCGGTTAGGGCTGTCCGCCCGACCCCTCCTCTTGCTGCTATTTTTGCCGGTAGTCTTTTTGGGCTCCTGCGGTGAGTTTAGTGAGCCGGAATTCCGTGATGTGGATAACTTAAAGATAAACCGCTTTGGAAGCCAGGAATTTACCCTCTCTATGGATGTCCGCTACTTTAACCCCAACAAAACCCGGCTGAAACTGAAAAAAGTTAGCGGCGAAGCCTGGCTGGATGACAGCTATCTCGGGCAGTTCAGCATGGATACGCTGGTGCATATCCAAGCTAACGGAGAATTTACCCTTCCGGTAACATTGCAGGTGGATATGAGCAAGCTGCTGCAAAACTCGCTGTCTGCTTTTCTGAACAGGGAAGTGACGGTAAGGGTTGAGGGAAAGGCGAAAGTGGGTAAAGGAATTTTTTATATCAATTATCCCATTAGATATGAGGGAAGGCAGGATCTGGAGAAGTTGCTTAAATAGTTTAAGGTTGCAGGTTTAATGTTTAAGGTTCATTTATCTCCCGGCAGTTTTGCAATCGGGTGATATTCCTAACTCCGAAACAACCTTAAACCTTAAACATTAAACTTAAAACTCGCTACTGCTGCGCCGGAACGGCCGGGGCCTTAGGCTTAGGATGCCCTCCCCCATCTTCAAATTTCTTGCAGGTTTTTGGCAGACGGTTATAGGCGTCTTCAGCGGCCGGCACATCATCGGCATCATACCCGCAGTTGGCGATATAGGCTTTTATTTCCTCGATATTTATCCGGTCGGTGATGTATTTCACCTTCGTCTCGCCTTTACGGTAGTTCACTGTTATTTCCAGCATACCGTCGTAAGGCTTTACATAGGCCTCAATCCTTTTCTTGCAGTTCTCACAAAGTGCATTGGGCGTTTTGATGGTGGCAGTGAGTATGGGTTTGGTTTGGGAAAAGCCTGTTGCAGTTATCCCGGTGAGTATAACGGAAAGAAGTATTTTTTTCATAGCTGAAATAAAATTACGATGTCCCCTTCCACTCTGCCGGGTTGTCCCGCCATTTTAACAAAACATCCAGCTGGTCCGCCGAAACAATGCCTTTCTGTATGGCTGATTCAATCAGGGTGGGATAATCAGTAAGCGAATAATATTCCAAAGATGCTTTGGTAAAAGCTTCCGTTGCAAGCGGGAAGCCATAGGTAAAAATGGAAACCATACCTGAAACCTCCAGCCCCTGCTCCTTCAGCACATCCGCCACCTGCAGGCTGCTTTTGCCCGTAGAGACGAGGTCTTCTATCAGCACGGTTTTCTGGCCCGGCTCATAAAACCCTTCTATTTGATTCCCCAGCCCATGCTCTTTGGGTTTTGGCCGCACATACACATAGGGCAGTTTCAGCTGGTCGGCCGCCATGGCTCCCCATGCAATACCGGCAGTGGCCACCCCTGCCAGCAGTTCTGCACCGGGAAATTTTTCAAAGACTACATTGCACATTTCTGATTTAATAAAATCACGGATAAAGGGAAAGGAAAGCACTTTGCGGTTATCACAGTAGATGGGACTTTTCCAGCCGCTGGCCCAGGTAAAGGGTTGCCCGGGATTTAATTTTACAGCGTTGACCTGGAGGAGTTTTTCGGCTACCGCCTTTGCATCTGTCATGAAGCGAAGGTACATTCTGCAAGTCAGAATTTCACCGCAGAGAAAGGGAGAACGCAAAGTTAACGCAGAGTCTCTGCGAAAACTCCTTATCTCATGTTCTCAGCGGTAAAACAATAAAAATCCGGTATTTTGTTGCCTGTTGCTTAAGGGCTATGTTCATAAAAATATATTTCGATAGCAAACCCCTCTTCCTGTGCGATACAGTGGATGAAGTGCTTCAGCCATACATCCATCATGATGATGCCATCTTCATTGATGAACTGAATACTCATACGGTCAAGACAATGATCCATGAAATGGAGCAACCGGAGATTCATGCAGGCGTTTTTTATCACCCCGCCCTGGAAGAACTAAGGAAAGCATTTTATAAAAAGTTCAGCATCGTACAGGCAGCCGGGGGCCTTGTGCTGAATGAGGAAAAAGAAATACTGATGATATTCCGCAGGGGAAAATGGGATTTGCCCAAAGGAAAATTAGATAAAGGGGAAACCCTGGAAAGCTGTGCAGTAAGGGAGGTAGAAGAGGAAACAGGGCTGCAAAAGGTGAAATTGTCAGCTCCGCTTACCATTACTTATCATACCTATCATGAAGGGGCAAGGTTTATTCTCAAAGAATCACACTGGTACAGCATGAAAGTGAAAAGCGGCCAGCAGTTGGTTCCCCAGGCCGAAGAAGTCATCACGGAGATAAGATGGCTGAGTTACCGGGATGCTGAGAAATTATTCCCGCAATGCTATCCTTCCGTTATTGATGTGATAAAGAAATCAGCCGGCTAATCCTGTTATAGTGACCGGGGCTTTGTAAAATCTCTTTTTTCTATTATGGCAACGGTGAGGCGGCATACACAGACCAGCTTATCATTTTCATTATAGATTTTTATATCCCAGACATGTGTGCTTTTACCAAGATGCAGAGGAGTTGCTATGCCCGTTACATAGCCATCTGTCGCACTGTGCACATGATTGGCATTTATTTCCAGCCCCACACACTGAAAACGGGCCTGGTCAATCACCATGGCCGATGCCACACTGCCTATTGTTTCAGCAAGAGTGCAGGAAGCGCCGCCATGCAATAAGCCATAGGGCTGTTTGGTACGGTGGTCAACCGGCATCCTTGCTTTCAGGTAATCATCCCCGACCTCTGTCCATTCAATACCGATATGTTCACCCATGGTCCCCCTGCCCGTCTGACCAAGCATTGAAACCGTAAGTTCTTTATGAAACCAGATAGCCATCCCTGTTATTTGGGAAGTGTTTTAAACACCGCATCGGGCAGAAAATGACTGGCATCGCCGCCGTTGCGGATAATATCCCTTACAATAGTGGAGGCAACAGAAGTGTATTTCGGTTCACCTGTTAGAAAGATGGTCTCGATTGTTCGGTCTAATGTGCGGTTGGCGTCGGCTATCGTTTTTTCGTATTCAAAATCGCTTACGTAACGAATACCCCGCAGAATAAAACGAGCCCCTATTGTCTGACAGAAGTTAATGGTCAACCCCTCATAAACAGCCCCCTCCACCCTTTCTTCATCTTTATAAATTTCTTTTATCCAGTCCAGCCGCTGCTCCGGCGAAAACATAGGAGCTTTTGAGGTATTCAAACCTATTCCGACAACGATTTTATCAAACAAAGGCAATGCCCGGTTGATGATATCCACATGGCCGAGTGTAACGGGGTCAAAGGTTCCGGGAAAGAGGCAAATACGTTGCATAGAAAATAATTGTCAGCGACAAGCTAATAATTATTAATTAATAATTATTAATTATTGCCTGTATTTCTTCCGGACAGCAGGTACAGCACCGCCATCCTTACCGCCACCCCGTTCTCCACCTGCTGCAGGATGATGGACTGCTTGCTGTCGGCCACATCACTGTCTATCTCCACTCCCCGGTTGATGGGGCCCGGGTGCATGATGATAATTTCTTTCTGCAGGCTGTCCAGCAGCTTCCTGTTTATCCCGTAAGCAATACTGTATTCCCGCAGTGACGAAAACAGAACCTGGTTCTGTCTTTCTAATTGTATCCGGAGTACATTGGCCACATCGCACCATTCCAGTGTTTCCCTCAAATTGTAGTTCACTGTCACCCCAAGCGCTTCGCTGATGTATTTGGGGATTAAAGTGGGCGGGCCGCAGACCGTTACCTCAGCCCCCATTTTCTTCAGCAGGTAAATATTGCTCTGCGCCACCCGGCTGTGCATGATGTCGCCGATGATGGCCACTTTTCTTGCGGGCAGCGAACCCGTTCTTTCTTTTATGGAGAATGCATCTAGCAAAGCCTGGGTGGGATGCTCATTGATGCCATCGCCAGCATTGATGATGGCAGCCGGAATATGCTGCGCCAGGAAGTGGGGCGCCCCGCTGGCACTGTGTCGCATTACCACCATATCCACTTTCATGGAGAGAATATTATTCACAGTATCCAGCAGTGTTTCTCCTTTGGCTGCAGATGAAGTGGAGGCTGCAAAATTGATGGTATCAGCGCTCAGCCTTTTTTCTGCCAGTTCAAAAGAGAACCTCGTCCGGGTGGAATTTTCATAAAAGAGGTTGACAATGGTAACATCCCGGAGGGAAGGGACTTTTTTGACAGGCCGCTGTAAAACTTCCTTGAACTGCTCAGCGGTGGAAAGAATAAGGGAAATATCTTCAGGTGTGAGGTTTTTAATGCCGAGCAGATGGCGAGTGGATAGTTGCATTAAAGGGCGAAGTTATAGGTTTGGCCACAGATTAACTCAGACGGACACGGATTATTTTTCCTTGAAAAGAGCTGTGTATCAGTTTCAAAATTCCGATAAATATGCCACAAAGGCTCTAAGTCACTAAGTGGTCACAAAAAATACTTTGTGTTGCTTCCTGTCTTTGTGCCTTAGTGGCTAAAAATTTAAACTAAGACAGTACCTAAAGAAGAACGACTTCTCCATTTACCAGTTTTACTTTATCATTCTTACCTGTTTCCACCATTTTGCCCACATAATCAGCCTGTATGGGAAATTGCCGGTGTTCTTTGCGGTCTATCAGTACACAGAGTTCCACTTTGCCGGGGCGGCCATAATCCAGCAATGTATCAAGGGCTGCCTTAATTGTACGGCCGGTGAAGAGCACATCATCAATCAGTATCACCGTTTTGTTTTCAATGTCAAATGGTATATTCATGGTATCCGGGGCCAGTATCTCTTTGCGGATATCATCCCGGTAAAAAGTAATATCCAACTGACCATACTGAACTTTGTGCGAAGAATTCAGCTGCTGCAATGCTGCTACGATATTTGTCCCCAGCACGGCGCCACCCTGCTGTATGCCAACAAATACGACATCGGCAAGATGGGGGTGTTTTGCATGCAAAGAGGCGGCCAGTCCGCTGATAGTTTCATGCAGCTGTTTGGATGAAAGTAAAACCTGCATTCCTGTTTTTGCAGTGAAGATACAGACTGTACCGGAGCTGGAATACGGTACACAAAGTTTTTATCCGTATAAGCGGGTATTGTTTCATGCCGCAGCATTAAGTACTTTTATTGCATGATGAGCATTTGCCTTCAGTGCCGGATACTTAGTCTGCTGACGGGCTTGCTATTTTTTTGTCCGTATCCGGCTTCATCGCAAAACCCCAAAGGAGCCATCACCCGGAATGAACAAACTGTCAGGCAGGGCAAAACAAGGGCATTGGTGATCGGCATTTCCGAATACCAGTTCATTGAAAAATTACAATATGCAGACAGGGATGCCGAAGTCTTTGCTGATTATCTTGCCCATAACAGTTTCTGGAATATCGCTAAAGACGACATCATATTGCTCACCAACGAAAGAGCAAAACGCGGAGACCTGATTACGGAGTTGTATCGCCTGGCCCTCTTATCAAAATCCGGCGATAAACTCATATTCTATTTCTCCGGTCACGGAGGCTCAGAAGACTTCACCATATTTAAAAAAGGATACCTGCTCACCGAGGACACTTATTCCAATAATTATATGGCCGGGGCTTTATCAGTCAATGACCTTAAGGATATTTTTGTGACACTTGCGGAAGACACGGTGCAGGTGATCGTAATAACTGACGCCTGCAGGGCGGGTAAGCTGGCAGGCGGCCGGCAGGGGGTTGAATACACGGGGAATGCCCTGAAAACCATGTGGCATAATGAGATCAAGATATTAAGTTCACAGCCCAACCAGGAATCGCTGGAAGGCCCGCAGTGGGGCAATGGAAGAGGGATATTTTCCTATTACCTGGTCAATGGCCTTAGCGGTGCTGCGGATGCCGATAAAGATTCGCTCATCACCCTTGATGAGCTTCGGCAATACTTCGGACAGACCGTAGTAAAAGAAACGGATAAAAAACAGCAACCCATTGTCCGCGGGCCTGATGAATACTCCACCGTTATTGCCAGTATCAAATCGTCGCCGGATAAGGGCAAAGGCAAGCCAGCCGGCAACAGTGTTGTATTTTTCCGGAAGTTCCGGATACCGGAAGACAGTTGCTCTTTTTATTACCAGCAAATGAATGCAGCGATTGCCGGGAAAAAATTTGACCGGGCTGATCCCCATTCGGCGGCAGCCAGTTACCGGAAAATAAGATCCTGCAGCAATGACCAGGACTTTATACTGGGGTCCAATTCCCGCCTTCTTTCCGCCCTGATGAACACGGCGCAGGAGATCGTCAACAATTCATTCATCGGGAAAAATTTCGTCAAGGAGAAGGAATATGCCTACGCCATTGACCTCTATGACCAGGTGCTGGAATTGAATGACCTGAAGCTTCCCTATCAGGAACAGCTGACCAACCTCAAACGATATTTAAAAGTAGTGGGCGACTTGCTCTGGAACTGGAGATCCGACAGGACCGAACTCTCCATGATCCTTGATTCCGCCATGAAACAGGAGCCGGATGCTGCCTACCTGCTAACTGCCAAAGGCACCCTTGAGTTGCTGGAGTATAATTATACAAATGCCATACAGATCCTGGAGAAGGCAACACAGATGAGCCCCGGCTGGCTGATCCCCAAATATTACCTTGGCGTGGCCTATGGGTATAAAAAAGATTACCGTAAAGCCCTCAGTTATTATAAGGAGGTGATGGAGAAAGATTCGTTGTACCGCACTTTCGACTGCGCCCGCTGCATCTTCGAAAAAATGGCTGAGTATGAAAAAAGGCTGAACCAGATAAAGTATGACAAGTATAAGGATGATGTGGAAGGCAGGGCTGCACTCGACTCGGCAAGAAATGAACTGGCGGACAATATCGATTCGGCTTATTTCTTTCATAGTCTCGCAAAACGCTTCGATAAGAAGAACCATCCTTACCAGGACTCGGTCTATCATTTCTACACCCAGGCGGTGATACTCGATCCTTCGCAAGCAGAGTATATGTATAGTTTATTACGTTATCTCCGGAAAAAATCATACGGAGAAGCTGAGGTTAGGGAATGGATCAAAAAAAATGAGGACTATGATGAATATGACCGGCAGCTGCTGATGGAAGACCTGATGTATTCATACCTCTATTCTAAAGAGACGGAAAACGCATTTAAAACTGCCATTGCGATGTACGAAGAAGGGTTTTTTTCCTGTAGCAAAATGAGAAAATTGTCCAATAAATTTGGAAAGTTGACTGCCTACGAGGCATTCATCAAAGAAAATTGCCCGGATTAATATCCTTATTTCTCCTGCATAAAAGGATAACGATAATCCGTTGGCGGGTTAAATGTCTCTTTGATCGTTCTTGCACTCAGCCAGCGGTAAAGATTCAAAATAGAACCAGCTTTATCATTTGTTCCGCTTCCCCTGGCTCCTCCAAACGGCTGCTGGCCTACTACCGCGCCGGTAGGTTTGTCGTTGATATAAAAATTACCGGCTGCATTCCGGAGTTTGTTTGTTGCCAGTTCAACAGCTGCCCTGTCCTTTGCAATCACAGCGCCGGTAAGCGCATAAGGCGAAGTGGAATCCACCAATGTCAACGCCCTTTCAAAACTGTTGGCGGGGTAGATATAGACCGTAAGCACCGGCCCGAAGATCTCTTCGCACATGGTCACATATTTCGGGTCTTTGGCTTCTATGATGGTGGGCTGGATGAACCATCCTTCCTTACTGTCGCATTTTCCACCCACCCATATTTCCGCTTTCGGGTCTTTCTTTGCATTGTCGATATAGCGTTTAATACTATTAAAACTTTTTTCATCAATAACGGCATTGATGAAATTGGTAAAATCCTCCGGGCTGCCCATCTTAAAGCTCTTTACACCAGCAACGAGTTTCTTTTTTACTTCTTCTGCAATATTCGAAGGGATATAAGCCCTCGAAGCAGCTGAACATTTCTGTCCCTGGAATTCGAAGGCGCCGCGGAGCAATGCGGTCACCACTACATCCGGGTCAGCGCTTTTATGGGCCAGCACAAAATCCTTACCACCCGTCTCCCCCACTATCCTCGGATAGGATTTATAATTCGCCATGTTCTTGCCGATGGTTTCCCACATATTATTGAACACCCCTGTGCTTCCTGTAAAATGCACCCCGGCAAAGTCGCGGTGGTTGAAGCAAACCCTCCCGATCGTTGGGCCATCCACATAGATCAGGTTGATGACACCATCCGGCAAGCCGGCTTCTTTTAGTATCCGCATGGTCATTTGCGCCGCATATACCTGTGTGTTGGCTGGTTTCCACACTGCCACATTACCGCACATGGCAGCGCTAGTTGGCAGGTTGCCGCCAATGGCGGTGAAATTGAAAGGCGTTACAGCCAGCACAAAACCCTCCAGCGGACGGTACTCCATCCGGTTGTGCATACCCGGACTACTGATAGGTTGCTGCTTATAAATTTCAGAGAGGAAATGAACATTGAAACGTAAAAAGTCAATCAGCTCACATGCGGAATCTATCTCGGCCTGGAAAGCATTCTTGCTTTGTCCCAGCATCGTTGTGCCATTCATATAGGGACGGTATTTCGTCGCCATCAAATCAGCAGCTTTCAGGAATATATTCGCCCTGTTTTCCCAACTCATACTGGCCCAGTTTTCTTTAGCAGCCAGCGCCGCTTCAATGGCCTGCTGCACATGTTTCTCCTCTCCTGCATGGAAATAACCGAGTGTATGCTTTGTCTCATGCGGAGGGTGCATGGCTATTTTCTTATTGGTCCGCACTTCCTTGCTTCCGATGTACATCGGAACATCTATCTGTGTCTTTTTCAACTCTGCCAGCACTTCTTTAAGTCTTTTCCTTTCCGGACTATTTGGGGCATATGATAAAACCGGTTCATTGACCGGCATGGGGTAAGAGAATGTACCAAGGCTCATATAAACAATTTTATTGTAAGTTATAATTTTTAACCGCAGAGAACATGAGTTTATGGAGTTTTCGCAAAGAAGCGACCGAATCTCTGCGTTTCCTCTGCTTCTCTCGTTCTCTGCGGTGAACTTTTAGCTCTCGGATTCCTTTTCACTCATTAAATACGCTTTAATAAATCCATCCAATTCGCCATCCATCACTGGCTGTATATTCCCGGTTTCATAATCTGTACGGTGGTCCTTGATCATTTTGTAAGGATGAAAAACATAGCTGCGTATCTGGCTGCCCCATTCTATCTTTTTCTTTTTGGCATTAGTGGCATCCTTTAGTGCATTTCTTTTCTGCAGTTCCAGTTCATACAACCTGCTTTTCAGCATTTGCATCGCCAGTTCCCGGTTGCCAAGCTGCGTCCGGTCCTGCTGGCATATAACTACGATACCGGTTGGAATATGCGTTAACTGCACTTTGGTCTCCACCTTGTTTACATTCTGCCCGCCTGCGCCCCCGCTCCGGCTTGTTTCCATCTTTACATCAGCATGCTTTATTTCGATATTGATGGTATCATCCACCAGCGGGTATACATAGACGGAGACAAAGGAGGTATGTCTTCTTGCATTACTGTCGAAAGGAGAAATACGGACCAGCCGGTGCACACCGCTTTCGGCTTTTAAAAATCCATAAGCGAAAGCCCCGTCAAATTGAAGTGTACAGGTTTTGATACCGGCCCCATCGCCCCATTGCCAGTCCAGTTCGGTTACTTTCCAGCCCTGCTTCTCGCCATACATGCGGTACATACGGGCCAGCATTTCGGCCCAGTCCTGGCTTTCGGTGCCGCCGGCGCCGGAGTTGATCTGCAACACGGCGGGCAGTTCATCCTCGGGCTCATTCAGGGTGGCTTTGAATTCGGTGTCGTCAAGAGCAGCAATAGCCTTGTCGTAATCGGCCTTGGTTTCTTCCTCAGTGGCATCCCCTGCCTTCCAGAATTCAAATAATACTGCAAAGTCTTCCACGGCGGTATTGGTTTGCTCATATAGGTTTACCCAATACTCATTCAGCTTGATCTCCTTCATGATGGAAGTAGCCCTTGCATTATCATCCCAGAAACCGGGGCTCAGCGAAAGTTGTTTGTCATTTTCAATTTTGGCGTTGCGGTTCTCAACGTCAAAGAAACCTCCTTATCCCGGCAATGCGGGACCGCATATCATTCAATTTTTCGATTGTCATGACGCAAAGGTAAGAGAAGTTTGTGGTTTATAGCTTATGGTTTGTAGTTATGAGCATCATGATTGTTCTGCGAGGCTTGCAGCCTCGCAGGGATATTCCATCGCCTCAGGCGATTCCACCACTCCTTCCCAAAAACAAGCCTATCTTACCCCCACAAACAAAAACCTGTCCCATGTGTTTTTCCGCCACAGCAAGTTTCGGAGCCAGTGCTGTACTTGGTGTTGTTGGTGTGATAGCTGTGGCAAAGGCCAGGACAAGACCTCAAAAGGCATTCGGTAGCATCCCACTGATCTTCGCCGTACAGCAGTTTACCGAAGGGCTTCTCTGGTTATCGCTGAGCAATACTGACATTGCAGCCTGGCAATCTTTACTCACCTATATCTACCTGGTATTTGCCATGGCCATATGGCCGCTTTGGGTCCCGTTGACCATCCGGTTGCTCGAGAAAGATGCAAGAAGTAAAAGGATCATGAATGTGCTGGTGGGCATTGGGACATTGGTTGCCATTTGTGTTGCGCTTGTGCTGTCTTTGTATCCCGTTCAGGTGATGACCCCAGAATGCTTAACCTGCCCGTTTTCTTCCACGTCTGCATTAAATGAACACCTTCATTACAAGTTTAGTTTCCCCCCGGTTCCGAAAGGACTTATTGGAGCATTCACGGTGCTGTATATTTTGGCCACCATTATTACACCTTTTACTTCCAGTATAAAGAAAATGAAATGGCTGGGATTTGTTTTCCTGGCCACCTATCTGTTTGCCGTCATCTTATATAACGGCTTTGTAATTTCAGTATGGTGCTTTTTTGCAGCCCTGCTGAGTTTTGTGGTGCTCTGGATTATAATTGATTTGAGAAGGTCCGAGTGAAGATAATCACTCCAGCTCCACATTACTGCTTTTATTGATCTTATTCACCTTGATCACCCGTACCCAGCTAAGAAAGCGGATGATCGGGTATGTGGGGTCAAACTCATACCAGCGTTTCCCAAAGTTGATGGCCGAAGGGGTTTTGTGGTGATTATTATGATAGGCCTCCCCCATCAGTAATAAATCCATGGGATATAAATTCCGGGAAGTATTGTTCAGTTTGAAATTTATCGTGCCATATTTATGGGCAAACCAGTTGATGACAGCGCCGTGCAGGGGCAGCATCACGATATGGATGGGGATCAGCAGGTACCACCAGGCAGATGGGGCAAATAGGACATAGAAAGTGATGTAAAAAATGATCCACCCCACTCTTGACATCCAGTTGTGGGCCAATCTGTCCAACCCGGGCCAGTCGGGAAGGTTTTTCAAAAACCGCTCTTCGATCTCCATCTGACCTTTAAAAACTGAGGAAGTGAATACCCTGGTGCGCCACATCATGATCCAGAGATTGTCATCGTACTTGGGTGAATGCGGGTCTTTTTCCGTATCCGTATAGGCATGATGCATGCGGTGCATGATGGCATAGACCCTCGGGCTGACATAAGAAGAACCCTGGCCGATATAGGCCAGCAGGTAAAAAAAACGTTCCCAAAATTTGCTCATGCTGAAGGCAGCATGAGATGCGTAACGGTGTTGGAGAAATGTCTGGGAAAAGATGGCAACATACCAGTGACACACAAAAAACAAAAATATTACTAACATTAAAAATTGGGGGGAATACCGGAATGAAAACAACGATGTTGACCTGTAAAGTAGGCTTTATCATGCAGACGACCTCATTTAATTTTTTGCTTCGGCCAGTTTTACCATTCATTTGTGAGATTTCATTACCGTTATACTCATTCAGGCATTATTGCAGATTTATAGAAACAACCCTTTGTAAATTTTTCCTCACCTTTATTGCCCAAAAAATAAAATCATGAAACTGCTGCAAAAACTCTCTATTATCCTGCTGGCATCAAGTGCTTTGTTTATTTCCTGCAAAAGCGGAGACAAAAAGCAGGAAGATCCTGTAGCCAAAGAACCAAAACTGAAAGAAGAAATAGTCAATTACATAGTGGACAGTCTTACGATGAACAGCTATGTGGTGTATAATGAAAATATTGAAGGCATGCGTCCCGCCGTATTGGTGATACATGAGTGGTGGGGACTGAACGACTATGCTAAAATGCGGGCAAGAAAATTAGCTGAACTGGGTTACATAGCCATGGCTGTTGATATGTATGGCAACAGTCAGATGGGGCCCGACCCGGCTTCAGCGGAAAAATTAGCAGTTCCATTTTACATGAACCCGCAAATGGCCAAAAAACATTTTGATGCGGCTATGGAAAATTTTAAAAAGAACACAGCGGTTGACCCGGCAAATATGGCCGTGATGGGTTATTGTTTTGGCGGCGGTATGTCCATCGCTTTGGCCCGGCTGGGCGCCGATTTGAAAGGGGCCGTAAGCTTCCATGGTAACTTGAATGTGGCGCCTGCCAATAAAGATTTGCTGAAAGCCGAGATATTGGTTTGTCATGGCAACGCCGACCCGTTTGTTCCTCAAGCCGAAGTGGATCTGTTCAAAAAGCAGATGGATTCCATCGGCGCCAAATACAGCTTTAAGGCCTATGACAGCGCCACCCATGCCTTCACCAACCCTGACGCTACAGCTTTGGGTGAAAAATTCAAACTGCCGATTAAATACAATGCTGCTGCCGATTCTGCCTCCTGGGAAGACATGAAGGCTTTCTTTAAGCGGATATTTCAATAAACAGATTAACTGATTGTGAATCCGGCACTAACCCTGCCGGATTTTTTTTATTTTAAGTAATAGATACAAGGCTGCTGAGTTTAAATGGCTTGCACAAAATACGGTGCAGCATAATCGGAAATTTACTTAGTAAAGCTATGATTTTTGAAAAGTAGTTTCTATTTTGTCAGCCCTTTGGACATTTAAATCGGAAACCTTTGAAAAAGTCAATTCTATCCTTACTAACAGGGTGTGTGCTGTTTACTGCCTGCAGGAAAGAAGGAGTTTTTGAGCCGCTGGATATGCCCCCTGCACCCATGGCGATGCCCCTGCCCTGCATTGAGCAAATAGAAAATCCCGCCGGCCGTTCATATGACACTGATTCCCTGATAGACTACTCATGTACAGACAAGCACTGTGGTATGATGCCGCTCAGTTCCGAAAGCTACTGGATATATGAAGATTCTGTTTTTGACAACGGAACCTTTGTAAGAGTCCAGTATGACACTTTGCGCTTTACCAGCAATGTGAAATCCCTCAGCGACGGACTTACCTGGTGGAAAAGTGATGTATATGTGGGCCTGCCCAAGGCTTTATACAGCAACGATTCTTCCTTCTTTGGGTTGCAACCAAAACTTTATAACCCTGATTTTAAAGATGCCAAAAAGGACTACTTCCTTTTCCCCGGCGACTCTGCCCGCTACCTAGCCGGTTTTGATGATATTGCCGCACAGGGCCGTTCGTTGAGAATGAACACGGCATTCGCTACTCCTGCCGGTGAATTTGATGAATGTATCTACTTTGAAAAAAATGCCCGCAACTACCGCAAAGACCAGCTGTATTTCAAACCCGGTGTTGGGGTGCTGAAGTACATCCAGGAAAAAGCCCCCTTTGGTCAACGGGTTATTAAGATGCAAAAGATAATGACCCTGGTGGCTTTTCATATTGAATAGCTCCTGCAGGCGATATCAAATACCTGAACTCTCCAAAAGTTTTGCCGCCGCAAATTTCTGCTTTCACAAAAGATAAACTTTTGGAGAGTTCAAATCTGGCAGTACTTTTAATTTATGCTGCAGCAAAAGCAGGTCAAATCTGTTTTAAACAAACACAAGAAGAGGGATACCTTGTTCCTGGATGACTATTCTGTCAATCCCTACGAGGGCTGCAGTTGTAATTGCCTTTACTGCTATATCCGCGGCAGCAAGTACGGCGAGAACATGGAAGACAGTCTTGCGGTAAAAGCCAATGCCCTGGAAGTACTGGAGAAGCAACTGGCAGCAAGAGCAAAGAAAAATCAATATGGCATTGTAGCGGTTGGATCCGGTACCGATGCTTATATCCATCATGAAGAAAGTCAATTGATGACCCTTGGAATGCTGCAACTGCTGCTGAAATACCGTTTCCCCGTTTTCATCAGCACCAAATGCACTTTGATCAAAAGGGATATTGATTTGTTGAAGCAAATTGATGCTGCAGCTATCCTGCCCGAAGATTTAAAGAATACACTGAAAAGAGGATTGATACTTTCCGTTTCACTTTGCACACTGGATGAACGAATCAGCCATATGCTGGAACCCGGCGCCGTCTCCCCTGTTAAACGGCTGCAGTTAGTAAAAGAACTGAACAAGGAAGGTTTCCTGGTGGGAGTAAATGCCATACCACTGCTGCCCCGTATATCAGATACAGATGAAGAAATGGATAAGATGATCGTGGCAGCCAAGGAACATGGCGCTGATTATATACTGGCCGGTGGGTTAACATTGTTTGGTAAAAATCCTGCCGACAGCAAAACACTTTTCTACAGATTCCTTGAACGTTATGATGCTTCCCTCCTGCCCTTTTACCGGGATTTATATGGCGATAATTTCTATACCCCCTTTTCTTACCAGCAGCAACTGAAAGAAAGAGCAGCCCGGCTTTGCCGGGAGCATGGTATTAAAAACAGTATACTGGATTGATATGTCCAAACAACTGAAAGAAATACAGCAGGCACTTCAGCACAAATCAGACCCAAAACTGATTGAGTTTGTAAAAAGGGTGGCTCCGGGCACGGAAAAAGTCTATGGAGTGAAAACACCGTACCTGAATGAGCTGGCTGCCCGGTATAAATCATATTCCTTCAGCCTTGCGGAAGAGCTCTGGGCTTCAGGTTTCATGGAAGAAAGAATCATTGCCATTAAGATATTGGAGAAAACAGGCAAAACAGACCCTGTCCGGCTGCTAAAACTCTTTCAGCAATTTTTAAAAGGCATTGACAGCTGGGCTGTATGCGACGGGCTGGGTATGCAGTTCCTCAGCGGGATAAGAAAAACCCATGCGGATAAAATATTTGCGCTGGCGCAGAAATATAACCGCTCAAAAAATTTCTGGCAACGGCGTCTTTCATTGGTGATGGTGGAATGGTACACCCGGATGAAAGAATACCATCCTGAAATCAGACGCCTGGTTAAGAACCTTGAAGCTGATGAGGAATACTATGTAAAGAAAGCCGTTGACTGGATAAAGCAGAATTTCGCCAAAGGGAAATAAATTGATAAGCCCTGACGCTTACGGTCAGGGCTTTGACTTTCGTCATTTATATTGATTGATTAGGGCAGGGTAATCAGTCTGTGATTATTTCCATTGTTCCAGGTAAGCAATGCCTTGTTGTCGCAATCGCCGTTGTTAGGTGCACCATAATCAAGGAACAGTACCCTGTCGTTGATCTTTATTTTCAGCACACCGTCGCGTATCCAGGGGCAAACCACTTTCTTGATCAGCGGAGTCTCTGTGTTCAGCGTAACGGTAAAGCCGTTGTTGAATTCTGTTTTGGAACGGCCTTCTATCTTATAGACATCATCCCTTACTATTCTTGTGGAACCGCCTTCTATCTGGGCTACAAACTTCAGCCCGTTATACTCCCATCCTCTTCCGTTGGGGAATGTTACCTTACCACCTACCACCTGTACAGTGAATTTGATATTACCGTTCTCACTCAGGTTGCTTACGATCTTGGTGCCTTCGATATGGGCCCTGTTCAGGTAATAATTCCTGAAAGTGATGGTAAGCACTGAACCGCTTCTGCGGATGGGGCCGGTGAGGTGCAGGATAACTGCGCCTTTACGGAACTTGCCATCGGCACAAATACAACCGTCGCCAAAGTCAATGGTGATTGTTTTGGGGTAAGTGCTGTCGTTAGGTGTAACAGTGATAGTGGCGCAGGGGCCGAGACGCAAACGGAGTTCTTCAAACAGGGGCATGTATCCCCGGCCGCCTTCGCTGGCAACGCCTTCTTCTTCTGCGGCGATCATACCTACATCTTCCGCATCATCAAAGCTGGCTTCGGCCTGGGCGCTTTCATCAGAATAAGTGGCAGCCTGCTCGTCAGTTAATGTGTCTGAGCTTGTTTCTTTCTGGCAGGAGAAAAGAAAACCGGTAAATAACACTGCCATGGCAGCAAGGGTTATCCGGTTGATTGAGATAGTTTTCATGGCTATACTTTTTTTAGGGTTTCAAAAATATTAACGCAACTTTTGAACCGTATGGAGCAAGAAAGTTTAAAGACCGGCAAAATAATTTACTTTTCAAGCCTGTGAAAACCATAGTCAACTATATTAAAGAATACATTTTCAGCGTGGATAAAAGGGTGCTGACGCTTGTCTCGGTATTTACCGCCCTTCTCATTTTTCTTAACTATTGTTTCGGGCTGGATGAGCGGGTAAGAAAAAATTCTTTCCCCGTTAAACTTACCGCCTGGTATATAGTCTTTGCGGCCGCTTTTATACTGCCTTACCTTGTTTACAAGGCAGTCGGCCGCAGAAAGTATATTCATCAGCTCCGTTTTATGGCATTACTGCTTATTGCCCCGGCCATTTTTGCCCTGAAGCTGGCCCTGGACATCCCCCTGCATTTTTCTGATAACAAACAATGGAACAATTACTGGAACCATATCTTTTACTGGCCGCTGCTGGTGGTCATTATCAGCGCCATATTATATATTATCTGGAAAATCTTTGACGGGTATCAGCCTTTTTATGGCCTTACAATAAAAGGTATTGACTGGAAGCCCTACCTGCTGATGCTGCTGATCATGCTGCCGCTGGTGGCAGCCGCTTCCACGCAGGCGGATTTTCTGGCTGTTTATCCTAAACTGAAGTCCATTGAAGGGGTTTTTCATGATGACCGGATAACCGGGTGGCATAAGTTGTTGTTCGAGCTTTCTTATGGAAGCGACTTTATTACGATAGAACTTTTTTTCCGTGGCTTCTTAGTACTGGCTTTTATAAAATGGGCCGGTAAAGACGCCATTCTGCCTATGGCCTGTTTTTACTGTACCATACATTTTGGCAAGCCGGTGGGAGAATGCATCAGTTCCTATTTCGGCGGGATCATTTTAGGGATCATCGTTTATAACACCCGTTCCATTTTTGGCGGGCTGCTTGTTCACCTGGGCATTGCGTGGTTGATGGAACTGGGTGGTTATATCGGCGGAAGTGTCTGACATCTTTCAGGTGTCAGACAGTAAAAAACTACAAGCCTGTAAGCCGGATTTAGTCGTGGACTATCATTTATCTGCCCCGCAAATTACTCTGCGGGGTCAATCTGCCTACCCTGTACCTTGGACGAGCAGCCCTCAAAACGGTACTATACGCGGCATTTCAGCATGCAAGGTTTACCCACTAGTTATGTTACCATCAAAAGCCGTAGGCTCTTACCCTACGTTTTCACCCTTACCCGAAGGCGGTTATTTTCTGTGGCACTGTCTCTTCCCGAAAATTATCGGGAGCCGGCTCTTCACCGGTGCATTGCTCTTTGCTGTCCGGACTTTCCTCCCCTTCTGGAAGCGAAGAGGCGATAGCCTGGCTTGTAGCGGAGGCAAAGGTAGAATAATTAATACTGAAAGAATATTTCTGTCGCTCCATAACCAAAACTAGGATGATACTGGTTTACAAAAGATTTCACTTCTTTCTTTAGTCTGAGTATATCATGTATCTCATCCCGCAACACCCCCTCTCCCACTCCATGCACCACGATCAGTGAGGGCTGATGATGAACAATAGCGAGCTGGTAATACTTTTCAAAGGTCTTTAATTGCAGGCTCATGATCTCGTAATTGCTCATGTGTTTCCAGTCATCTGCCAATTTTTCAATGTGCAGGTCAATCACTGTCCTGGCAGGGTCCAGGTGTTGTCTTGCCTGTGATGCTTCATATATCTTATACCCTTTGGCCGCAAGCCTGCCCTCCCGATAGCTATCGGGATCCAATTTGTCTTCAATAAGCTTGTCAGGATACGTTTCAAACAAACGCTGGGAAAAAGTAGCCTGGTTGTTCAGTTTCAGTTCCTCAATCTTCGCAAAAAGCTGTTTGGGTTTCAGTTTGACCGATGATTCGAAATGGGTGGCTTTTTTTTTGTTGGGTTCGGTCAACGTAAAATCAAATTCAAACGAGGGGCTGTCGTTCAGGTCTTCAAAGGGAATATCATGCAGGTAGAAGTCCTCAAAAGGATGAACAGTATTCTTCAGATCAAAATCTGGTTTGCCGAAATAATGCAGTTTGTAGGTGAAGTTATACTGCAACGAAGTATGGTTGACAAGGTGAAGCTTTAATTCCTCCACTATCACATCTCCAAACTCATCGGTATCCATCACCGGCAAAAAAGTGAGCCAGACTCCATCCTCCACCCTGTTCTGCTCTGCCCTTTTTTCTTTTCTCACATCATCAATATATTGTTTCTCTTTTTTTGCAGGAGTCATTTTCTTTTCGGTAAACCGCTTGAAATAAGGGAAATCCACCTGGTCCATGTACACGGGGAAGGTCACCCCTTTCACATCCAGCATCAGCATTTTATCATTGATGATGTCAGTTACCACTCCCTCTTCGCCGGAGTGCAAAATCAGCACCGTGTCTCCTACCTGGTATTTCATGCCACCAGCCCCTAAAGGGGTGTTTTGAATGTTGAGAAAAGAAAAGTCGCACAAATTTACAGCTGTAAAAAATGTGCGACGAGTGATTTTTTTTATGTTTTTATTCTTTCTTCTTCGCCAGCTTGCTATGGGTATAGCTGTACAGGAAATAAATGGCAAGGCCTATCACCAACCAGATAAGAAACCGCATCCATACTTTATGGGTTTCCTGTGCCATCAGGTAGAAGCAGCTGATCATGCCCATTATTGGAATAAGTGATAACTTTTTCAAAAATGCCAGTACAGCCATTGTGATCGCAATGACCCAGAAAGCTGCCATGGGCCAGGTATCCTTTGTCCAGATATCTTCTGTAAAATGCGAAGGCACTTTATCAGCAATAAGTATGATGGCGCCAATCAATAAAGCAGGATAAATGAATTGAGCATTGGCATAAGGCACTTTAAATTTACTTTCCGGCCTGTCCTTGCGCTGCTGCAAAACAAGAATACCCCCGCATACCATCACAAAGGCAAAGAGTGTCCCGATACTGGTCAGCGACAGGACCTCATTCAGGTTGAGGAATAAAGCAGGAACTGCCACTACAATACCCGTCAGTATGGTAGAGAAAGACGGTGTCCCGTATCTCGGATGTAACCTTGAAAATATTTTAGGCAACAATCCATCCCGGCTCATACTCATCCATATCCTCGGTTGGCCCAGCTGGAATACCAGTAATACGCTGGCCGTGGCAATGATGGCGCTTACTGCCACTATTCCCCCGATAAATTTCAATCCCCTTTCATCAAACACCATCGCCAGGGGATCGCCTACATTCAACTTTGTATAGTGAACCATGCCCGTCAACACCAGGGCCAGCAATACATAAACAACGGTGCAGATGATCAGTGAGTAGATCATTCCCCTCGGCAGGTCCCTTTGCGGGTTCTTA
>JBQTHS010000025.1:0-56262 GCA_052389635.1 Bacteroidota bacterium
GGGTGGATAGTTAAAAGACACCGGGCTGGTGAGCTCTGTTTCTCCTTTTTTCAGGTCCACAGTCTTTGGTATCTTTTTCAGGATAAGGTAACGGGGATCTTTCCCGTCCCACTCGGCGGTGCCAAAATCGCCGCTGCGCTTCAAGGAGGCGCTGACTGAGTTTTGTACATGCAGCAGGCTCATTACCTGCGAAAAGTTGGGGCTCACATTCACCACCACACCCACCACGGCGCCACCTGAACTGATGACAGCCATATTGTCTTTTATACCCTGTGCCGAGCCACGGTTTATCTGGATGAAGTTTTTCTGTGAGTTTACTGTGTTATACACTACTGTAGCCGGGCGGTAATAATACCGGCGGTAATTACCCGGTGTATCAAATGGCAATGAGTCCTGTATTAAGCGGCCGGTAGTGTCATGCCTGTAGAAATTTCCCGGCAGCAGGCCCAGCAGTGAATCATTTAAACGGTGTACCCGCCGGTTTTCTTCTTTCAGGGAGAAATAGTCTTCCACCTTATTGTACTGGGTGTTGATCCTTCCGGTCATCTCATTGGCCACCCATAGAAATTTAGCCCGGTGAAAACGGTTGTAACTGAACAAAAACCACAATGCTACTCCCTGCAAAATGAGGAAAGTAAAGAAAGTCCTGTAGCGGCGAAGGAAAAGGAATACGTTACGCATTGATCAAGGCACAAGATTCAGGGTACAAGGTACAAGAACTTCATTGCTTGTTCCTTGTACCTTGTGCCTTTTATTTATCTCATCACAAAAGGATATTTGTCATAATTCTTCAGTGCAATTCCTGTACCCCTTACCACACTTTTCAGCGGGTCGTCGGCCACATGCACCGGCAGTTTGATTTTATTACTGAGCCTTTTGTCGAGTCCGCGGAGCAAGGCGCCGCCACCGGTAATATAGAGGCCGCGGCGGTAAATATCGGCAGCCAGCTCCGGGGGGGTTTGCTCCAGTGCTTTCAGGATAGCCTCCTCAATTTTGAATATGCTTTTATCCAATGCCTCTGCAATTTCCTGGTAGCTGACCATAATTTGCTTGGGGATACCCGTCACCAGGTCACGGCCATTTACCGGAAAATCATCCGGCGGGTTGTCAATCTCCTTCATGGCAGCGCCTACCTGTATCTTGATTTGCTCGGAAGTACGTTCACCAATCAGCAGGCTGTGATAACGGCGAAGGGCTTCCATAATGTCGGCGGTGAACTCATCCCCGGCAATACGGATGGATTGGTCGCAAACAATGCCAGCCAGGGCAATTACAGTTATGCCGGTAGTACCACCTCCAATATCAATGATCATGTTACCCACCGGCTCTTCCACATCAATCCCGATACCGAGTGCAGCCGCCATAGGTTCATGTATGAGATAGACCTCTTTAGCCCCGGCCTGTTCAGCGCTGTCCCGAACAGCTCTTTTCTCCACTTCGGTAATAGAAGAAGGGATGCAAATCATCATCCGCCAACTGGGCGGGAAAAGTTTCTTTTTAGGATAAACCAGCTTGATAAGCTCCCTTATCATCAGTTCCGCGGCGTTGAAATCGGCAATCACACCGTCTTTCAGCGGGCGGACCGTCCGGATGCTTTCATGGGTTTTCTCATGCATCATCAGCGCCTTCTTTCCCACCGCCAGCACTTCCTTGGGGTTATTGCGGTTCAGGGCAATAATGCTGGGTTCGTTCACTACTACTTCGTCGTTATGTATGATAAGGGTATTGGCGGTACCCAGGTCGATAGCTATCTCTTGTGTAAACCAGTTAAAAAGTCCCATTAATTTTTATCGGATTTGAGGGCAAAGGTGGAGGAAATAATTTGAAATAACAAAGTGAAACCCTTGCCGGGCAAGGATTTTTTTGATTTGGCATATTTGAGAAATTGCAGTTAAAAGATTTTTTTTGTCGTAATACGCTGGATTTTCAGTAAATCCCGCTAACTGGTTTTTCTATTAACTTCACTCTATGCGGATCATCACCCGGACGGTTTTTATTCTCTCCATGGTAAGCCTGTTGGCAGATATTGCCAGCGAGATGCTGTACCCGGTGATCCCGGTTTACCTGAAGGAAATCGGTTTCAGTGTTCTGCTTATCGGCATACTGGAAGGTGTGGTGAATTTTACAGCAGGCATCAGCAAAGGATATTTTGGGAAGCTGAGTGATGAAAAGGGATTACGGCTTCCCTTTGTAAAATTAGGATACCTCTTAAGCGCTTTGTCAAAACCGTTAATCGCCGCTTTCACTTATCCACTTTGGATCTTTTTTGTGAGAACGGTTGACCGTCTTGGCAAAGGTGTTCGAACAGCTGCAAGAGATGCATTGCTTTCACAGGAAGCCAGCAAAGAAACCAAAGCAAGGGTGTTTGGATTTCATCGCGGCATGGACACCCTGGGCGCTGCCATCGGCCCGGCATTGGCGTTGGTATTCCTGTTTTTTTATCCCGGCGAATACAAAACACTTTTTTATCTCGCATTCATTCCGGGCATCCTTTCCATCCTGCTTATTTTTCTATTGAAAGAAAAAAAACAGTCTGTCTCCACGCTGGGCAAAGGGAATTTTTTCTCCTTTTTTAAATACTGGAATGTTGCAACGCCTGAGTTCAGGAAAGTGGTTCCGGGCCTTTTACTCTTTGCCCTGTTCAACAGTTCAGATATTTTTTTACTGCTCATTACCAAAGCAAGTATTGGCGATGAAACGCTGACCATACTGGGCGCCACTTTTAATTCAGACACCATTACCATCGGGGCTTATGTTTTTTACAATCTCGTTTATGCGGCTGCTTCTTATCCGATGGGTGTGCTGGCAGACCGGTTCAGTCCCCGGAAAATAATTATAACCGGCTTTATGTTGTTTGCCATTGTTTACGGAGGTTTCGCTTTCTCGCCTTCCGTGGCTGTCATATTTATCCTTTTTGCGGTGTATGGCATTTATTCAGCAGCTACCGAAGGTGTTATTAAAGCCTGGATCACCAACCTGGCCCACCGGGAAAATACGGCAACTGCCATTGGTTTTTATACGAGCTGCGAAAGCCTCTGCGCTTTACTGGCCAGTATCATTGCCGGTGGCCTGTGGACGTATTGCGGAAGTTATTATACCTTTTTTGTTCCTGCTTTGATAAGTATCGTGGTGAGCTTCTATCTTCTTGTATTAAAGGCAAGAAAGATGTCTGTCAGCTGATTTTTATTTTCTCCCGAAAATTTCTGGCACAATTCTGGCGATCTTGACGCTAAAGACGACGCATCTTCTGCAGAAAAAATTTATTTATGAGAAAGATATGGGTGTTAACAGCAGTATTTTTTTTTGCAACAACAGCATTTAGTCAGAGTAAAAGTACCAACATTTCCTCGTACCGGACTGCATTGGGTGTAAAAGTGTGGGACGGCGGCGGCATCTCTTTCAAACATTTTCCCGGCAGTAAAAATGCACTGGAATTGATAGGCTATTTCTGGAACAGGGGAGCCAGGGTAACCGGCCTCTATGAGATACATGGCCCCATCAGCGGAGCGACTGGTCTGCAATGGTACATAGGGCCGGGGGCACATATCGGGTTTTACAGTACAAAGTTTGGCAATGGTTCTTTCATTGGTGTGGATGGGGTGCTGGGCCTGGATTATAAATTCAACGGTGCACCTATCAATATTTCACTGGACTGGCAACCCTCTTTTGAGTTTGGAGATAACCGTGGTTTTGTGGGCAGCTGGGGTGGATTAGGAATCCGTTATACCTTTTAATATACATCTTCCTGTTATCAGTAAGGATGCCATGGTTCAGGATCATGGCATTCTTATTTTATACAAATCCGAGTTGTTTTTCAATCCCGGGCGGAAGCGCCGGTAATTTTCTTCGTTCAATCAAAAAGCTGTTTAACTGGGCAATTTCTCTGAAGATATAATGTTTGTCAGCGGCTGCCTTCAGATAGTCTTTTCCGGTGCTGCCACCGGTACCTATTCTTGTTCCGATCATACGGTGCACCATGTTCATGTGGCGGTAGCGCCAGCTGCTGAGCTGTTCATCTATCTCCAGTAAACAGTTCAGTAATTGAAAGGGTAATTGTATGAGCGGATAGCCGCGGTAGAGCATGATGAATAAAGCGGCACGGCAGGCAGCCGGAGATAAAGAACGGTCGTTGTCGCTGGTTGCATCATCAAATATCTGTCCGAAAGCAGTCAGGTTGCTTTTCTCTACATCAGCGAGGCTGTCTCCATAAATTTTTCTGTAGTTCCTCCAGAATGAGCTGTCGGCCTCCCCTGTCAGGAATGGTGTCCGCTCGAGCCAGCTATTCAATAATTGCAGTAATGATTTACCCCCTTCTGCCCTTTTGATCAGGTCAACATGCTCCGGCCGCAGCTGTGCAGTATAATATTCTTTGCCGTGCCGGTTTTCGAATTTCAATCCCAGCTTTGCTTCCAGCTCTTTGAACTGCCAGCTTTGAAAACCGGATGCGGGGCGAAGCATGTCCCTGAAATCAAGGAAATCCATCGGCGTCATGGTTTCCATGATATCAATCTGGTGAACCAATACCCGCAGTATGGTAACGCACCTGCTGAGCCGGTGAACTATGGTTTGCAATTCGGGTGAATTATCATTCAATGACGGTTTGCTCATGATGGCCACCACGGAATCCGCTTCATGATGCAGTTGCTTAAACCAGAGTTCGTATGCCTGGTGAATGACGATGAAGAGCATTTCATCATGAGCAGATAAACCAAGCTTATCACTTTCCGGTGACTGGGCATTGAGGATTTTATCCAACTGGAGATAGTCGTGATAGTGAACTTCACCGGCCATAAAATATGTTTGTGCAAATGTAACCTTCTGTCAATTATTCAAATTCATACCCAATATCGCTGCGGTATTCCATTCCGGTAAATGATACTTTCTGCATTTCCTCATTGGATATTTCCACTGCGTCAAAAATGGACCGGCCATACGAAGTGATACAAAACACCCGGCCTCCATTGGTCACCACTTCGCCGTCTCTTACAGCAGTACCCATATGAAATAAAATACTGTCAGCCGGATTGATATCACCTGTGCCTTTTATTACCTGGCCTTTCTGATAATCGCCGGGATAACCGCCGCTTACTGCCACTACGGTACAGGCTGTTCTTGGATCGGTTTCTATTTTAACGGAGTCTAATCGCTGTTTAGCTGCTGCAACCAGCAATTGTACCAGGTCATTTTTCAGGCGGGGTATCACTACTTCTGTTTCCGGGTCTCCCAGGCGGCAATTATATTCGATCATATACGGCTCATCGTTTACAATCATCAGCCCGAAAAAGATAAAGCCACGGTATTCCAGTCCTTCTTTCTTCAACCCCTCCACAGTAGGCCGGATCACTTTCTCCTCAATCTTTTTTTTCAGCACATCATTTGCAAAAGGGACAGAGCTTACGGCGCCCATACCGCCCGTATTGGGACCTTTATCGCCTTCTCCCACCCGTTTATAATCTTTGGCCTCCGGAAGTATGACATAATTTTTCCCGTCCGTCAAAACAAACACAGAAATTTCAATTCCTTTCAGAAACTGCTCCACCACTACTTTTTTTCCGGCTTCGCCGAACTTGGCCCGTTGTATCATCAGTTCAAACTCAGCAATAGCCTCGAGGTGATTTTCACAAATAACTACTCCTTTGCCTGCAGCCAGTCCGTCGGCCTTCATTACTATCGGTAAAGGGTGATATTGCAGGTACTCCACACCTTCGTTATAGTTCTCCAGCGTAAACTCCTTGTACACTGCTGTAGGTATATTATGCCTCAACATAAATGCCTTGGCAAATGCTTTGCTTCCTTCCAGCTGCGCTCCTGTTTTATCCGGGCCTATCACATCCAGGTTTTTTAATGCCGGATCGCTGATAAGATGATCCGTTATCCCTTTCACCAATGGCTCTTCCGGGCCAACCAGCACCAGGTCAATTTTTTTATCAATGCAGGCATTTTTGACAGCATCGAAATCGGTGAGACTGATATTCAGATTGGTTCCGCATTGGGAAGTGCCGGCATTACCCGGGGCAATAAACAGTTCATCACAAAGGGGGCTTTGAGACATTTTCCAGGCGAGGGCATGTTCCCTGCCGCCGGAGCCTAAAAGGAGGATACGCATAGTTGGTTTGGCCGCTGGATTTTAGGGTGTTGCGAATATCGGGCACATCCGTTAAAGTTAGCGATAAAAAGTTTTTGGGTAATTAAATTTCTGTATTTTGGTTGCTATAATTTTCTGGCAACTCTGATTAGTCATCTAAAAAAATCTGTATGAATCAACCTGCAACTGCAAAAGGACACCCCAGGGGACTATATGTCCTCTTTTTCACTGAACTATGGGAACGCTTTGGTTACTACCTGATGCTTGGGATTTTTTCACTTTATATGATTGACAGCCAACTCAACGGTGGCATGGGTTTTTCGGCTTCAAAGAAATCTGACATCTATGGTACCTATCTTGGGCTCGTTTATTTAACTCCCTTCATCGGCGGGCTGTTAGCAGACAGAATATTAGGCTATCGGAAAAGTATTATTATAGGAGCCCTTTTAATGGCTTCAGGATATCTGGGTCTGGCTCTTCCGGGTGAGATGGCCTTTTATATTTCGCTGTTATTGATCATTGTCGGAAACGGTTTTTTTAAACCAAACATTTCAACACTGGTAGGAAACCTGTACAACAAACCGGAATATCAACACAAAAAGGATGCAGGCTATAACATTTTCTACATGGGAATAAATATCGGGGCCTTCCTCTGCAATTTTGTTGCTGCATATATGCGAATAAATTATGGTTGGGGTTATGCATTTGCTGCTGCCGGTGTTGGAATGTTAATCGGCCTTGTGTGGTTTCTGAATGGTATGAAACATGTAAAAGAGGTAGATGTTATCAAACCAACGACCAAAGAGGATCTTCCCTTGAAAAGAATTCTGGCTACAGTATTCATTCCCGTATTTGCTTTTGGTGTTTTAGGATGGATAATTCCGGGCAATATCTTTGGTTCTGATGGCAATGACGCTTTTCTCATCGGCAGCTTACCGGTCGTTTTTTATTATATCTCACTTTGGTGGCGTGCCAGTATGGCCGATAAAAAACCATTGGCGGCCCTCCTTACCGTTTTCGGATGTGTGGTTGTGTTCTGGGCAATTTTTCATCAAAACGGAGATGCCCTCACAGTTTGGGCTGAAGATTATACCGACCGAAAACTTTCGCCAGGCGTCGCAAAAGCTGCCAATACTTTTGACCTTGCACAAACTGTAAATTACCACGAATCGGTTTCTTATGATGACACAAAAATGAAACCTTATCTTGACGGCCTTAAACATCAGCAGGACTCGCTTCAAAAAGCAGGAAATACAGAAGCAGCAAAAGAGCTGGGTAAAACAATTACTGTCCGTGATAAATCCCGTACCTACTTCAACAATCTCCCTGAAGCAAAAAGACCGCCGCCAAACCAGGATTTAAAACTCGCATCCACCGAACTCTTTCAGTCCATCAATCCATTCTGGGTTATTGTGCTGACCCCGATTATAGTTGGAATTTTTGGGTTTCTTCGCCGCAGAGGCAAAGAACCATCAACACCCGCTAAAATTGCAATAGGTCTTTTAATTACGGCTTTATCTGCTTTTGTTATGGTGGCTGCCGCAAAATCAATAAATACATCCACTGATAAAGCCTCTTCCCTTTGGCTATGGGCAAGCTACGGCGTAATAACTATCGGAGAACTCTGCCTTTCTCCAATGGGGTTATCCTTAGTTTCAAAACTCAGCCCTCCCCGTCTGACTTCACTGATGATGGGCGGCTGGTTTTTATCGGTAAGTATCGGCAATAAACTATCAGGCATGTTGTCCGGTATGTGGGAAGGATACAGTGATAAGTCAAAGTTCTTTCTCACCAACTTCTTTATTGTAATCGTGCCGGCAATAGCGCTGTTTCTGCTGCTGCGCTGGCTTAATAGGGTAATGAAAGAAAAAGGGGTTAAATAAATAACACAATCCATTTATAAAAAAGGGGATACTAAATTATCCCCTTTTTTATTTATCTTCCTTTCTAAATACTTTGTATGGATAACAATCAGCTTGCCCTGGAGCAAATACAGAACTTCAAAGGAAAATATCCCAAACAGCTATGGTACCTGTTCATGTCAGAAATGTGGGAACGTTTTTGCTTTTATGGAATGAGGGGAATGCTGACGGTTTTTATGGTTACCCAATTGTTGCTTTCGGAGGAGGTTGCGAACCTCCGATATGGTGCTATACAGGCATTTGTTTATGCTTTTACCTTCATTGGAGGACTGTTTGCCGATAAAATACTTGGTTTCAGAAAATCTTTGTTTTGGGGAGGCCTTTTAATGATTACAGGCAGCTTTATTATTGCCGCTGCCCCGCAAAAATTCTTTTATATAGGTACTTGTTTTTCCATCATCGGAACAGGTTTTTTCAAGCCCAATATATCTACAATGGTGGGGGCTCTTTATAAAGATGGGGATTCCCGCAGAGATGCGGGTTTTGGATTATTTTATTCAGGCATCAATATAGGGGCCACTCTTGGCGGGTTACTTTGTGTTTATGTTGGAAAATTTCATTCCTGGAGTCTTGCATTTTCATTAGCCGGAATAGTAATGATCATTGGCCTTATCACATTTCTTTTTACACAACGAATGATGGGGCCAATAGGTTTATCCCCGCTCAAAAACATGGAAGCCTCAAAAAGAAGACTCATAGAATATGCTGTTTTTATCGGGTCTTTGCTGATGATACCATTAATTAAGATACTGGTCACCAATACACGGTACACTGATCTTTTTATGTACATCATCGGCCCGTTGACGCTGCTGTATGTTTTTTATGAAATGAGAAAATATTCAAAGGCAGAAAAACAAAAACTGATGGCTGCCCTGGTATTCATATTTTTTTCCGTCATTTTTTGGGCTTTTTTTGAGCAAAGCGGGGGGTCGCTCAGTCTTTTTGCATTAAATAATTTAAAAGATAATCTTGCAGGAGTAACAGCCGACCCTAATGTGGTAAACAATACAGCCAATTCAGTGTTTGTTATTATTTTCAGCCCTATAATAGGTTTGCTTTGGCTTTGGATGAGTAAAAAGAAGATAGAACCGAATGGTGTCATTAAGTTTGGCATTGCATTTTTATTTCTCGCAGGAGCTTTCTATGTGTTTTATACAACAAGAATGTTTGCCGACGCATCCGGCAAAACCTCACTGAATGTTTTCACTATCGCTTACCTTGTCATTACATTCGGAGAACTATGCCTGTCACCGATTGGCTTATCACTGATGACAAAGCTGTCACCTAAACCCATGTGGGGGGTAATGATGGGCATGTGGTTCCTTGCCAGCGCCTACGGGCAATATGTTGCGGGTATTTTGGGTGCGGGTATGGCTGTGGCAAAAGAAAATGCAACAGTTCAGGAAAAACTTATTTCATATACTGACGGCTATAAACAACTGGCAATTTATGCCGTCATTGCCGGAGTGGTGCTATTACTGATTTCCCCGCTGGTAAAGAAACTCATGCATGAAATAAAATAAGGAAAGAAATCAAATAAAATTGAGGTAATCATAATTCTTTCCAAGAATGACTGTATCGTCCGCATTCAGCCATTTCTTCAGCACCGTGGCATAGGCATTTTTAAAATCTACCTTGTATTTCAGGTCGCCCTCCTCCAGGTCGGCCAGGTTGGGCAGTTCGTTAATAAGTCCTTTTTGTTTCAATCCGCCGCTGATGAAGAACATGTTGTTGGCCGTACCATGATCGGTACCGTTGCTGGCATTCTGCGCCACCCGGCGGCCAAATTCTGAGAAGGTAAAGAACAAGACATCATTAAAGCGGTTATTGGCCTTCAGGTCTTTTACAAAAGCTTTTACCGCATCGTTCATCTCGGTGAACAAACGCTGCTGCTGCGCTTCCTGGTTAATGTGGGTATCAAAACTTCCCAGCGACAGATAATACACTTTGGTATTGATATCCGAGAAGATCAGAGAAGCAATTGTTTTCAGGCTGTTGCCCAGTCCGGTAGTTGGATAGTTGGCATTAGTAGGGTGCATCCGGCTTTGTTTGAAGATATAGTCTGCACTTGACAATGTTTCCGCCATTGTTTTGTACAAATAATCAACCGGCTGCTCTCCTTTTTCATCAGTATGGTTCTTCATCACATCCCTGAAGAATTTTTCGTTGGCTGTTCCGTACAAACGCCTCGGGTCTTTTACGGCAATTCCCTTTATATTTTCTCCTTTCAGTGAAAGACTGAGCACATCATCCAGTTCAATGGCCTGTGTGGGTTTATCGCAACCGTTGCACTGCGCATCTAAATATCGGCCTACCCAACCTGTGCTCCAGTATTCACTGCTCTGGCTGGCCGTGTGCCAGATGTCCATGCTGCGAAAATGCGAGCGGTCAGGATTGGGATAGCCAACATTATTCAATATAGAAAGACTGTCATCATCATACAGTTCTTTAAATCCTGTGAGTGCCGGGTGCAGGCCCGCATCATCGGTAAGAGAAAGAGTTTTTGCTTTTTCAATACCGAGTCTTGGCCTTGCCTTATAGTATAAATCATTTCTTACCGGAATAACTGTGTTCAGGCCATCATTACCTCCGCTGAGTTGGAGTATGACCACCACTTTATTGCCTTGCGGCACCATGCTGCCACCCTCAAATGCCTTAAGGAACTTGGGGACCATTATGGAGGCGGTGGCCAGTGAACCGATCTGGATAAATTCTTTTCTTTTTATATACATACAAAAGGCTTAAATAAACAATAGTCAATATTCAACAATCAATGTTCAATCAGGACAGCTGATACTCCGGCGTACTCATAATTTGTATAGTAGCCGTTTTTATAAAATTCTCCCTGCCTGTCTGGTTTGAGTGTTGTTTAATAATATCCGCACTAACAGAGGGCTTTACCTGTAATAATGTTTTTGAAATGGATTCGGTCAGCGCCTCCCTCGGCACAGCTTCAAAGCTTTTTACATATTGTTTCCAGTCTATATCAGCCAATATCGGCTTGCTTGCTCTCCCTATCATCTTTTGCGCTTTTCCTTTCGGGTCTTCATTGGCATCCATACGGCCCATCATGGTGTCATCATCATCTTTGGGCCGCACATTCATTTCATCTGTATCATTAATAAGCCTCGGCAGCCGCATCCGCATCATCAGGCTGCTGTTGTCAATCCAGTTTTTGCCACCCGGCCACCCGGCCACATTAGGCGGATAAAACAACAACTGCCCCAGCACCCGCTGCACCAGCATCAGGGCTTCCTCGTTTTCCAGTTTCATGGGCAGCATCCGCTGGATACCCACCATCAGCTCGACGGGTGATTTGATCAATGCGCCGATATTCTTTTCGTCATAAAACCAGTCGCTGGCAAAAATATCTTCGAGGAGTTTGGATATTTCGTAGTTGTTCTTGTAAAACCTTTCGGCCAGCCAGTTTATTTTTTCCGTGTCCGGTTTTTCATTTACAAAAAAGCGATAGATCTTTTGAGTGATGTATTTCGCTGTTTGCTTTTCCTGCAATAAGATATCCAGTACTTCACCGCCATCAAAATTGCCCGTGCGGCCGAGTACGGTCTTGCTGTCAAAGTCATGCTGAAACCTGCGGAACACAAACTCCCCTTTCAGGTTGGCTGCCCAACCGGTAAAGGCTCTTGCCGCTTCCTTGATATCATTCTCCGTATAATGGCCCCGGCCAAGGGTAAACAATTCCATCACCTCCCTTGCGAAATTCTCATTGGGATGGTCTTTCCGGTTTTGCTGGTTGTTCAGGAAGTTCAGCATCGCTGCCGAACGGGACACTTCTTTAAGTAGTGTGCCAAAATTTCCAAGAGCATTTCTCCGTATCACATCCAGCAGGCCCTGCTGGTAGAAAACATTCAGGTTGCGGCAGGCAAAATGTCCATGCCAGAAGAAAGCCATTTTCTCCCGAAGTTGGGCGGCGCCGTTCACCATCTCATGCATCCAGTACATGTTCAGGTTACGGATGCCCTCCCTGTTTTTCTGTTGTACTTTTTTGCGGTCTTCAGCCGGCAATTCTTTCCGTTGCTGGCGGCCCACTTCTTCGATACCCATCACCAGGCCTTTCAGGTAATCATCGGCCACATCAATAAAATCCGGCTTTTTATCCGAGGCTTTTACCAGAGCTTTGTAGAATTGTTTGGGGGAGTATTCAGAGAGATCGCCAAGCTGCTCCACAGCCGGACCAAAACCGGCACGCCACATCAGGTGCTGGTTTTTCAACTGGTTGGTCAGTGACATGAGGCTAACATTTAGGTTTCAGACCGTAAGGTCCGTATTTAGTTTAAAAAAGGGGGCTATCATAAGGACGTAAAACGTTAAAAAAGCCTCCAATATTTTTTAAATTTGCAATATCAGTCATTATGCAACTACGGTTTCTAAAATTCCTGCTGCCCTTTACCATTTTTATCGGTTCCATCCGGTCATTTCACTCATATGGGTGGTTTATCTGGTTGCCCATCTTCTTTGCCTGGCTGCTTATTCCGCTACTGGAGATCTGCATCAGGCCGGATGCCGCCAATATGAGCGCCGCTGAGGAAGAACTGGCCCGGAAGAACAAAGGGTATGACGTTCTTTTGTACTTAGTGGTGGCATTCCAGTATTTTGCCCTTTACGAATTTTTGGATGTCATGAGAAATGATGTGCTGACAACAACCGAAACTATTGGGAGAATTGCGGTGATGGGAATGCTCTGTGGCGTATTTGGCATCAATGTGGGGCATGAACTGGGCCACCGGGTAAACAAATGGGAACAGGGAATGGCCAAAGCATTATTACTGACCTCGCTTTACATGCACTTCTTCACCGAGCACAACAAAGGTCACCACAAAAGGGTGGCCACACCGGAAGACCCAAGCAGTGCCCGGTACGGCGAGCCGGTGTACCTGTTTTATTTCCGCACCATTATTTTCAGTTATATCAGTGCCTGGCATATTGCCAATGAAGAGATGAGGAAACAGAACAGACCGTTTCATTCCTTACGTAATGAGATGATACAGTTTGCTCTCATCCAGCTTGCCTTTATTGCCCTTATTTATTTTTGGTTTGGCTTGCTGGTGATGCTGTATTTTCTTGCTTCTGCATTTATTGGCATCCTGCTGCTTGAAACGGTGAACTATATTGAACACTACGGCCTGCAGCGAAAAGTAACCGATGATGGCAAGTATGAAAGGGCCATGCCGGAGCATAGCTGGAACAGCGACCATGTGGTGGGCCGCATTATGCTCTTTGAGCTGAGCCGCCACAGTGACCACCACTACCTGGCCAGCCGCAAATACCAGGTGCTGCGACACCATGATCATTCGCCGCAGATGCCTAGTGGTTACCCGGGAATGATACTATTGTCGCTATTTCCTCCCGCTTGGTTTTATGTGATGAACAGAAGGATTAAAAAGATGCAGGTTGCCGCTACTTAGCAGTGTTCGCCAGCACATAAGCTCTCACATGCAGCGCTTCTACATTGTTCAATCCTGCACGGGGGAACATGAGGGGCAGAATATCATCCCATTTTTCAATGCTGAACTGTTTGGCCTCCGGCAGGGCATGGCAGCGGCCGCAGCGGGACATAAATATTCTTTTACCAGCCAGCGTATCGGGTGGCATAGTTTCTTTGGGGGGATAGATACTTTCAAACTTTTTTGGAAGCTCTGCCTTTCGTCCTGTAATTACAGGCACTGCTTTTTTCTGGCAGGCTGCCAGTATTAGAAACAAAGTTGTAGCGGCTGTCAGTATCCTTTTCATTCCGGGAGATTGGGGGCTGTAGCCCGTCATATCAATACATAAGACAAATGCTGCATAAAAGAAGTTTAAGCTTTGTGGCAGAATACGTCAAAAGATAAATGAATTCATTGCCAGATTTTCCGCCATACTTAAATCAAATGCAGCCTTCCCGGGACTATTCAGAGGATATTATTTTGAATGGGCCCTGATATAAGCCACTACCTGGTTTTCCTCATCGGCGCTAAGTTTAGCATTTGGAACCATTTTCTTTAGAATTAGTTCCCATTGGTTAAAACTGTAGTTGCCGACATTTTTGGCTGCATGGCATTTGGTGCATTTGGAAGCGTACACCGCCTTTCCCGTTTCTTCTTCAGATGGTTTATTGGGCGCAGCCGGGTCTTTTGGGGGAGGTTGTGCTGTTGTTTCGGCTTTCTCTTCAGCAGGCTTGCTCGCATCGGTTGCCGGTTTTTCAGCAGCTGTTTTTTTATCCACCGGTCTTACATCGTAAGCTTCCGGGGGCAGGGCTTTTTTGGTACAGGCCGCTACAATCAGGGTAAGCGAAATAACACAGAATAATATTTTATTCATACCATAATTTTTACAGAATAAATATAGTGTTTCTCAGGTAATGGAAGAAGCACCAAACCAGGAATGAACGGCCTGCGGAAGCAGCACTCCATTTTCTGATTGTTTATTCTCCAGTAAACAGGCCACTATCCTGGGCAAAGCCAGTGAGCTGCCATTCAGTGAATGCAGCAGCCTTGACTTTCCATCCATGTCCTTAAAACGGATCTTCATCCTGTTGGTCTGAAAAGTTTCAAAGTTGGAAACAGAGCTTACCTCCAGCCATTTATCCTGGGCGGCGCTGTACACTTCAAAATCATAGGTAAGTGCCGAAGCAAAACTCATATCGCCGCCGCAGAGTTTTAATATTCTGTAAGGAAGTTCCAGTGTATTCAATAATTTTTCTACATGATTCACCATTTCTTCCAGCGCTTCATAGCTCTTATCCGGGTGAACCAGCTGAACGATCTCCACTTTATCAAACTGGTGGACACGGTTTAGTCCCCGCACATCTTTTCCAAAACTTCCGGCCTCTCTTCTGAAGCAGGGAGAATAAGCGGTCATTTTAATGGGGAGGTTTTCTTCCTTCACTATTTCATCCCGGTAAATATTGGTGACCGGCACTTCGGAAGTGGGGATCATGTAGAACTTATCTTCGGGCATATGATACATCTGTCCTTCCTTATCGGGCAACTGGCCCGTACCGTAAGCGGTTGTCTCATTCACTATAAAAGGTGGCAGATACTCAATGTACCCTGCGGAAGTATTATAATCCAGGAAATATTGTATCAATGCCCGTTGCAGTTTAGCGCCTTTGCCTTTGTATAAGGCAAATCCGCTGCCGGTGATTTTGGCGCCGGTTTCAAAATCAACGATGTCGTATTTTTTTATTAAATCCCAGTGTGGCACAGCACCTGTCGGCAGTTGTGGTTTTATGCCGCCTTCCCGTACCACCACATTATCACCCGGTGTTTTTCCGGCGGGCACTTTCTCAGAAGGAAGGTTGGGGAGCAAGATGAGTGTTTCGTTCAGTTGCTTTTCTGTTTCATTTAATCTGTCTGCTACCGGCTGCAGCAGGCCCTTGAAAGATGCCACTTCCTGTTTTCTTTTTTCCGCCTCTTCTTTCTGCCCCTTTGCCATCAGCTGGCCAATTTCTTTTGATGCAGTATTTATTTTGGCAAGGATGTTATCTGATTCAAGCTGCAGTTTTTTTCTTTCATCATCCAGTATGATGATTTCGTCCACTAACTGTGGTTCGGCAAAGTTCTTTATCGCCAGTCTATGTTTCACTGCCTGCGGATCCTGTCTTACTACCTGAAGCTGCAACATTGCTATCAAAAGTTTTGCGCAAAGATAAAGGGTAGCCGGAAGAGTGCCTGTTGTTATATTTGCGGACTATGTTGGTGAATGATGATTTGCAGCAGCGCTGGTGGAACCTGGAGGCCCGGCTGGCAGAGCGGTTTGGGAAAAAACCGGATATGGAAGCCATTCTTTTTCTGATAGGCATACAGGAGTTTGGTGAGATACGGGAAAAATTCACCAAGGAACAGAAACAAGACCTGATGCATGTGGCGGTGTGCAGCCTGCTGGCGCCCAGTGGTTATTATGAGCTTGAAAGTGCGGATGAGGATGGCTGGCCGCATTACCGGCAACTGAAACCCATGCCGGATATGACGGCGGTTGAACAGGAAAATTTTTTAAAAGACCATATCCTTTTATATTTTGAACAAAACAATTTATGATATGAAGAAAATAATTGTTGTATTGCTGAATTGTTTGATGGTTGTGACGGCTGTTTCCCAAACAGATTCAACCGTTAAGAAGAAAGACCGGAAAAAAGATGTGCTGCTGCAAACCAGCATGGGTGATATTGTCATCCGTCTTTCAGACTCCACTCCCCTGCACCGGGATAATTTTCTTAAACTGGTGAAAGTGAAATACTATAATGGAATCCTGTTTCACCGGGTTATAAAAGATTTTATGGTACAGGCCGGCGATCCCAACAGCCGGAATGCACAGCCCGGTCAGCCATTGGGAAACGGCGGGCCAGGATACACTGTACCGGCAGAAATCAGGCAAACTTTATTTCATAAAAAAGGAGTGATTGCTGCGGCGAGAATGAGTGATAATGTGAACCCGGAAAAGGCCAGCAGCGGCAGCCAGTTTTACCTGGCACAGGGGAAAAGATATACAGACGCTGAACTGGATGCCCTGGAAAATGGCAGGCTTGGCGGAAGAAAAATAACCACAGAACAAAGAGAAGTCTATAAAACCATTGGCGGCATCCCGCATCTTGACCAGGGCTATACAGTTTATGGAGAGATAATAAAAGGCCTTGATGTCGCGGATAAAATATCCGCTGTTCCTACCAGTAAAGGAACTGACCGGGACAGGCCGCTGGAAGATGTGAAGATTGTGTCAGCACAACTGGTCAAGAGAAAGAAAAAATAAAGGCGTCATTTTCAGACGCCTTTACAGAAATTATTTCACTCAGTCATCAGTTGCCTCCCAGTCCGCCGCTGCTTTGCGTCCTTTTCTTTTCTTCTTCTGAGGCATCATTGCGCTGGCGGGCCGCTTTTACTGTATTGCTTCCAAATCTCCAGGTCAGGCTTGTCTTCAGCTGACGGCTTTCAAAATTGCCGCTGGCAATGGTCTTCTGCCCTGCAAAATCCAGCTCACCCTTCCATTTCATACTGAAGAAGACATCGGAAACGGATACTTTGAAACTGCCCTTGCCTTTGAAAATATTTTTTTGCATACCCGCATCCACTGACCACAAGGCGTTGCTCCTGAAGGCGCCTTCCCATAAGGAAGGTGAATTGTACCATCCGCTTACTTCGGCTGTCCAGGCTTTGCTTTTACCAAACTTAAGGCTGTGCTGCTGATAAATATTAAAGGAAACATTCTCCACATTTATTATCCGGCTGCCCCCGCCAAAATCAGCCCGGTATTTTGAATAGTTACCGCTGAAGTTGAAAAAAGCCATATAGTCTTTGTACATAAACGGATAGCTGATATTAAGACCCACCACATCCCGTGTAGCTAAGTTTTTACGGGTGATAAAACTCTTTGATTTATCCGCTGTGTCCACCAGTTGAGCGAACACATCATTCACATGGCTGTAACTCAGTGATGTGTTCAGCTTGTACTTGTATGTATTGGTTACCGTAACAATATTGGTGTACTGCGGCCGCAGGCTGGTATTACCCTTCATAAAGGTGTATTCATCCAGCTTGAACTCAAAAGGATTTAAGTCCTGGTAAGCAGGCCTGTCTATCCGGCGGCTGTAAGAGATACCCCATTGGTTCATCGGGTTTTTGTTAAACGTCACAGCAGCACTGGGGAAGAAGTCAGTATAATTTCTCTTAAAGGTTTGCACATTGCTTTTGTTGACGGAGCCATCTGCATTAAGAGCATACGAATCGCCTGTTGTGGATGTATTTTCCATCCTTACGCCTATCTGGTACATTACGCCTTTCCCCTGTTTATTGTAGTTTACATACAACGCATTGATATTTTCCTTGTAATCAAACTGGTTGCTGCGGGCTATATCAAGGGTTTTTATTTCCGGCTTCAATTGAGAAACATCGTAGCGCTGAAAATTATTTCCTGTATTGATTGCAGAAACCTTACCCCCGACACCGAGCCGCCCTTTTTTAAAATTCTGTTCATAATCTGCTTTCAGTGTATAGATATCAATTTCCGTGGGTGACAGGAACCGGTAAAACACCTGGCTCAGCAGGGTATTGCCGGTGGCGTCATAGTAATAATTTGGCTGCAGCTGGTTACCGTCATTCCGGAAAATGCCATAGTCTGCGTCCAGGTTCAGTTCCCTGCCTGAAGTATCGGCATACCGGTAATTCAGGTTAAAGTTTACATTGTCCCTTCCCATGTTGTTGCGGTTATTGGCCACCAGTATCCGGTCCACCACGCCGGTGGGCTTATAGCTGATGGGGGTGCGGCTGTCATTATTAAAACTGTTGTCAGACAGGTTTCCGTTGATCAGTACTCCAAATGTATTCCTGTTGTTGATGAAGAAGTCAATCCCGGTTTTAAATCCATGGCTTTTCATCCGCATTATCATGGAAGTTTCATTATTAAAAATTGTATCCAGCACACTGCGGAAAAGATTGAACGCCATATTCTGTTTGGTGTTGTTATAATTGTAATTGCCAAACACATTAATGCCTTTATTGCGGTGGTTAAAGTTGATACCGGCATTGTATTTAGGATAAATACCAATGTTATAACCGGCATTGACCGAGCCGTTGGTGCCAAACGCTTTGTTCTTCTTCAGCCGGATATTGATGATACCGGCATTGCCGGCCGCATCATATTTGGCGGAAGGGTTGGTAATTAATTCGATGGCCTCTATCTGTGCTGACTGAAGCGACTTCAGGTAAGCGGCCAGGTCGGCGCCTGCCAGCGGGCTAGGTTTTCCGTCAATATAAATCCTGACCCCGTTTTTGCCGGCGAGGCTGATGTTATCATCCTTATCCACCATTACACCGGGAGATTTGCGGAGCAGCTCCAGCGCATCATTGCCCATTGCATTGATGGTGCCCTCCACATTTAAAATCATTTTGTCGGCTCTTACTTCCACCATCGGTTTTTTTGCTGTTACTGTCACCTCTTTCAGGTTACCGGTGGCTTTGGTAATCGTTAATTCAGGCACACTCACATCACCCGAACCGGAAACCTCGAAAGGCTGGCTGTAGGCAGCCGCATAGCCTACATAAGTGGCGTTGACCAAGTAGCTGCCGGGCTTAGGTGCAGCAAATGAGTACCGGCCATCTGTACCCGCAGTCGCCAGCTTCACCACTGATGAGTCTTTGGCATTTAATAAGGATATAGTTGATTTATCCAACCCCTTACCCTGTGCATCCTTGACCGCACCGGTTATTTTTTGAGCCTGGGAAACGGATGCCATCAACACAAAGCCTCCAAAAAACGAAACTAACTTTCTCATATTCAATTCATTTTTGATTAGGAGGGACAAATATACCCTGTGTCATGTTACTGTAAAAGCCCTTCCCGACCAATGGCGCAAAACCTTGCATGAACGGCATTGAATTTCCGGTGAATTGATTTAGACTCCTTTCTTACCGGCAATTCTTTATCCCTGTTTTCCCTTAGGTTTGCAGCTAAAAATCAGTAATTATGAATTTTCCGGCTGACCTCCGCTACACCAAAGACCATGAATGGATAAAGCTTGACGGCAATATCGCCACCATCGGTATTACCGATTTTGCCCAGCGGGAATTAGGTGATATAGTGTATGTGGAAGTGGAGACCATTGGTCAGGCGCTTGAGGCCGGTGCAGTGTTTGGAACAGTAGAAGCGGTAAAGACCGTATCCGATCTTTTTTTGCCCGTCAGCGGCACCATTACTGAACTCAACCCTGCTCTTTCCGGGGCACCCGAGTCAGTGAACAATGACCCCTATGGCGGGGGCTGGATGGTAAAAATGAAGGTGAACAACCCGGCCGATGCAGAAGCGTTGATGGATGCAGCCGCCTACGAAGCCATCACCGGCTAAATCTCATTCAGTTTTTTACCCGTACATTAAAAAAGGATTCAGTCAAGTATTGTATCTTAACCAACTAATTGAACCCCAGAACGACATACAGCGAACAACAGCTGGTGGCTATGCTTCAGCAGAGAGACGGGCAGGCTTTCAGCTACTTGTATGATAACTATTCAGGAGCTTTATTCGGTATAGTGAATGCTATTGTCACCGACCGGGAAGCTGCCAATGATGTGTTGCAAAATGTGTTTGTAAACATCTGGAAGAAAATAGAATCATACGATGCAGCAAAAGGCCGCCTGTTTACCTGGATGCTGAATATAGCCAGGAACGCTGCGATAGATGAAGTACGATCTAAAAGCCACCAGAATGCACAAAAGAACCAGCCAATCGGAGAAAATATGGAACTGGCCGGCGCTGTCACTGGTCCTTCAGTGGATGATGTGGGGCTGAAGAGAGTGCTTGGTAAATTGAAAGAGGAATGGCGGGTGCTGATTGATCTGTCGTATTTCCAGGGATTCACTCATGAAGAAATAGCCAAAATACTCAGCATACCCCTGGGAACGGTGAAGACAAGGATAAGAAGCGCATTAATGCAATTAAGAATAATGATCCGGTAAAAGTGAATACACAGGAATACATATTAAGCGGAATTGTAGAGAGCTATGTGCTCGGCCTCGCTTCTGATGAAGAAAGAAGGGAGTTTAAGCAGATGTGTGCCCAGCATCCTGAAGTGCTGCAGGCCAGAGTTGATTTTGAGCTGGCGCTGGAGAGACAGGCTATGGACAATGCTATCACCCCGGCAGCCGGATTGAAGAATAAAATCATGGAGGAAATTGACACAGGCGGTAAGGTTATTTCAATATCTGCTGCGCCGGTAAGGAAAATGAACGGCTGGAAATATGCCGCTGCTGCCTGCATTGCTTTACTGGCCGGAAGCATTTACCTGAATATTTCTTTATCCGGCAAAAATAAAAAGCTGCAAGTCGATTATGACAATACTGTGGCCAGGCTGAATGACATAGAAAGAGATATAGAAGTACTTCAGCAAAACCCCAATATCAAAATGGCTTCGATGAGAGGATTGGAAATTTCACCTGCTTCTTACGCTACCGTTTATTGGGATACCACTTCACATGATGTTTATCTTCTGACGAATAACCTGCCCATACCTGCTAGTGATAAACAATACCAGCTCTGGGCCATTTTCAATGGCAAGCCGGTTGATCTCGGTGTTTTTGATATGAAAAAAGAAAAATTGCTTATTCAGGCAAAAAATGCACAAGGCGCCGAGGCTTTTGCAATTACCCTGGAAGACAGAGGCGGCAGCCCCACTCCCAAAGGAGACATGTATGTAATGGGCAAACTCTAGGAATTCCCCTTCTTATCAATCTGGAACAAACATTTTACCGTATCTGGTACCATCAATGCTTGCTATAGGAGTTTTGGTTCTATAGTTGGTTAAACAAGGGGCCCCGTTTGGGGCTCCTTTTATTAATAGAAGCCGGTTTATACAAACTAAATGCTGCAGGGCAGCCATCCTTATTTTACTGTGTACTACGTAGCTCAACGAAGTAGTATACAGGTAACTTCATATACATTTTGTCGCCAATGTAATGGGCGAAGTAGTATTATTGCCAAAAAAGATTGAAGAAACTCCGGCCATCTGTTCTGCCTGCATTATTGTGGCTTATTATCTCCACGGTCTTACTCACCCTTCCCGGCTCTGCATTTCCCAAAGATGACTGGTTTAGCAAGATTTGGTTTGATAAATGGGTGCATATCGGCCTCTTTGCCCTGCTTGTTTTTTTATGGTGCTGGTCTTTGCTCAGTCACAAAATGGATATATCAAAACTGAAAAGGGGTTTTATGACGATTGCACTACTTGCCTTTGCTTATGGTATCGGGATGGAATTTGTTCAAAAACATTTTGTGGTGAACCGCTTTTTTGATAAAGGAGATATCCTGGCTGATGCCGGGGGCTGTACATTGGGCTGGCTTTTCAGTTACAGGAGGTATATAAAAAAATAGACCCCTGTGGAAACAGGGGTCGCAACCAAAACTAACTGCTTATGAGAAAATTGACTGCTTTTATAATAAGATCTGTAATAGTATAACGCAAATTTACTGCCGGTAGTATGATGTTTGCTGTTAATGAAAGTTTAAAAGAACCGGTTCCGTATTTCCACTTATCCTGCACCCGTAAAACCCTGTACAGTTGTTTGTAAGCTTACGATACCTCACCGCAAACGTTTACGCCAATTATAACACGGAAGATTTTAGAAAAGCTGCTTAAAGCTGACAATCAACTTACAAAGAACTGCGCATTATTCAGACGGCTGGTTCTTCTTAATACTTTAGAAATTTCATGCCAAAAAAAATTTGGACAATAAAAAAACCGTCCTGCTGACAGCGGGACGGTTTAAAAAAGATAACCCGGATCAATTCATGAACCCTTTTATCAGGTCCTTCAGGCCCCCGCCCCCGCTTTGCTGATCCTGGAATTTATTCTGGGCCTTTTTGGTTAATCCTCCAATAATATCCTGGAGGTCAAAGCCTCCGCCGCCTGAGCCTCCATTTCCTCCTCCGGTAAACTTGTCCAGCAAATCCTGGAGCATTCCGCTTCCGCTACCCTGGTTTTGGGCCTCTGCTTGTTGCTCTTCAGCGCCTGCCCCACCCACTAATGCCCCTACAAAATTGTCTAATGTTGCTTTTTCATTGCCCGGGTCATTTGTCTGCCGTATCAGGTCATTGATGGAATGGGGAATAATGTTATTCGCCACACTGCTGGCCGCAGAAGGGCTCATCTTGTATTTGCTGACCAGTTTGCTGATGAAATAACCAATCATCATAGTCACAATCGGGTTTTTCAGCAAGCCGCCGATACCGCCGGCGGAATTGCTTCCTCCGGAATTCCCGCCTTTGAAGAGATCAAGAATGTTTTGAAAACCGCCTCCTGCCATCACATTCTGAAAACCGCTGGCTATGGTTTTGGTGGCATCCGCCATCACATCCTGATTGTACTCATTGGGAACATCGGGATTGTTCACTACAGCATCCTGTCCAAGCTGTTTTACAATATTGAAAAGCTGATCTAACATAGTGATTGATTTATACCTTTCCTTACAGTCAGGTAAAGATTAAAAAAATTATTGGGACAACTAATGTAAGCCATTCCGTTATTTGTAAGGAATAAATTTCGGTGCAGCTCTGCCGGGGGAAGCGAAATGTTGTCAGTTTTGTTTAGCCAGTTTTTCCGAATTCTCGGCAAACTGAAGAGCATCAATCAATTCTTTAATATCGCCGTTCAAAACAGCGTCAAGGTTATATAAAGTAAGGCCGATACGATGGTCCGTTACCCGCCCCTGGGGAAAGTTATAGGTCCTTATTTTGGCGCTGCGATCGCCGGTGCTTACTAAACTTTTACGATGGCGGGAAATTTCGTCTTCCTGTTTTCTCACCTGTTCTTCATACAGCCTGGTGCGGAGCATCTGCATCGCTTTCTCCCGGTTGCCCAGTTGTGAACGTTCGGTCTGGCAAACCACCACGGTACCGGTGGGAATATGCGTAAGCATCACTTTTGTTTCTACTTTATTTACATTCTGTCCGCCTGCGCCCCCGCTGCGGGCAGTTTCCATCTTTACATCTGCAGGGTTTAGTTCAAAATCCACTTCTTCTGCCTCAGGCATTACCGCCACCGTGGCTGCCGATGTATGCACCCGTCCGGACGACTCCGTGTCGGGAACCCGCTGCACCCGGTGTACACCACTCTCAAACTTTAAAGTGCCATAAACATCATCGCCCGTTACTTCTAACTGCACTTCCTTGTAGCCTCCAACGGTTCCTTCATTTTCACTCAAAATGGCTGTCTTCCACCCCCGTCTTTCGCAATAGCGGATGTACATACGAAGCAAATCTCCTGCAAATAAACTGGCTTCATCGCCGCCGGTGCCGGCTCTTATTTCGAGGATAGCATTTTTTTCATCCTGCGGGTCTTTGGGTATCAGCAACTGACGGATATAGGCTTCCATCTGCACTTTCTTTTCCTCCAGCGCAGGAGTTTCCATTTTAGCCAGTTCTCTCATTTCCTCATCGGTGCCTGCCAGCGCCTCCCTATAAAAATCAGCGTCCTCCAGTATTTTTTTATACCCGTTATACGCTGTCACTATTTTTTCCAGGCTGCGGTACTCTTTGCTCGTCTCTGCAAATTTTTTGTTGTTGCCAACGATCTCCGGATTGGTGAGTGCAACACCGAGCTGATCAAACCTTGCTTTTATCGCTTCTAATCTGTCTAACATAAAAAGAGAAATTCCAGGTATAAAATTATAAATTTCAATGGCGGGCAAAGTTAACAAGAATAGTTTTTTGGGATTTGGAATTTGTTTTCTGGAATTTTACATCATGGGGTTTAAAAAATTCAAAGCGGACAAGATATTTGACGGGTACCGTTTCACTGAAGGCGATAAAGTGCTGATTACAGACGAGAACGGAACCACAGAAGATATTATTGACACTGCTGACGCCGGTGATGATATTCAAACCCTCCGGGGAATCCTCTCACCGGGTTTTATCAACTGTCATTGCCACCTGGAGCTGAGCCACATGAAAGGGCTGATCCCCGAAGGAACCGGGCTGGTAAATTTTGTGCTGAATGTGGTGCAGCAAAGGCACTTCCCCGAAGAAGAAATTTTAGCAGCTATTGAAAAAGCTGAAGATGAAATGCTGGCCAATGGAATTGCGGCTGTTGGCGATATCTGTAACAATACGCTGACCATACCACAAAAAAATAAAGGCCGGATATATTATCACAATTTTATTGAAGCCAGCGGCTTCAGTCCGCAGGCAGCAACGCAGCGGTTTGAAAGAAGTGTCGCTTATTTCAGGGAATATGGAAAGAATTATTCCATCCCGGTGGAATCAAACTCAATTGTTCCTCATGCGCCCTACTCGGTTGATGATGAATTGTGGGAAATGATAATTGGTTTCCCCGGCAACCATTTAATGACCATCCACAACCAGGAAATGGCCGGAGAAAATGATTTATTCAGGAATAAGCGGGGTGAAGTGTTGGAGCTATACCGGGAAATGGGTATTGATATTTCTTTCTTTCGGCCATCGGGTAAAAGCAGCCTGCAAACTTATTTGCCCAGGTTCCTGAATAACCAGTCAGTTATTCTCGTTCATAATGTACACACAACTGAAGAAGACCTGCAATTTTCAAAATTGCCGGTTGTCAGTTGCCCATTGTACTGGTGCTTATGTCCGTCTGCCAATCAATATATTTCCAGGCAGCTTCCTGATATTGAGCTGCTGATGAAGCATGATTGTGATATAGTGCTGGGCACTGACAGCCTTGCTTCCAATCATCAGTTGAGTATTTTAGAAGAGATAAAAACAATTCTAAAACATTTCCCAAAGATTGAAATTGAAACACTGCTCCGCTGGGCAACAAGTAATGGGGCAAGGGCTTTGCAGGTGGATTCGCTGCTGGGAAGTTTTGAGAAGGGAAAGAAGCCGGGGTTAGTGCTGCTTCAAAATGATTTCTCAATTTCAAGCAGGATACATTGATATAATTTATTATCATGAAAGCTGTTCTCGTTTGTTTTATTATAAACATGCTTCCTGCGGTTTGCCATTCACAAACATCAGCAGATAAACTGTGGCGACAGGTTTTATACAAGAACATACCTGATAGTACTTTTGTTTTTGATTTTTCCCAAAAAGATTATCATGATGAAACCCACCTGACATATTTAGGCAATATGAAAATCAGGGATGGCCGAAAATTCAAAATGCTAAAATCCTGCCGGTAGTGGGGGACAATCAAAAAGAGCTGCCGGAAGAATACTAATCTTTAATTTAAAGAATCAATATTTGGGAGAATATTCTGTCGGAGGCTTATTTGATTTACCGGAGAAACTTGAAAATAACTTATTGATATTCGTCAACACAAACAATCCCGATTGTGACTCTAAATTAAAAACTGCAATCAGTTTTAACACTGGAATTCCGAAAAGCGTTTTTATAAAATGTAAAGGGAAGCTTGGGAATGTTTATAATTTCTCATCACAATAGAAACTATCCCAGCACCTCCTTCAGCACCGGCAAACTCTTCATCGTCCCAAAATCTGAAATATGCAGCGCATAATATTTTTCCAGCGCATACAACAGGCTGCGGCGAAAATCATGATGAAGTTTTATTTCGTTCAGTTCATCCGGCTGCATCACTTTTAATATCTGTGAGGCTGCCTCTGCCTGTTTCCCTTCGAGGAAATAGGGATGCCGGGGCTGCTCTTTTGCAAAACTGCCTTCCTGCAAATCAAGAAAAACATTAACACTGCTGTGGTTATCATCTATCCTGAGACCAAAATGAACCGGCAGGTGCAATGCAAAAAACAATGGCAGGTTGGCCATCACGGTATCACTGCTTTCATCTAATTTGAAAAGAACATCCTCTGTAAAGTGAAAGAGTTCAGGATTGCCTTCCGGCTGTTTCAGGCATTTGGTGAGCAGCTCCACCATGAAAAGCACTACGGCATTTTTTGGTACATTACTGAAAATATTTTTATATAAAACCGCCCATTTAAATTCTTTTATCCGGTTCAGGTGTTTCAGTTCATTATGATAAACCACCAGGTCAAGTATGGCTGACGGCTGAAACAAATTGGCTTTACCGGTTCCTTTTTTGGTTGCCGTCCTTACCCCGTTCACCAGGTACGACTGCACACCAAACAGTTCGGTAAAGATGGTGGCGATGATGCTGGTTTCGCCGTACTTCACTGTACGCAGTACAATGCCTTTTGTTTTGTATAATGCAGCGGGCATGTTAATGATTTTCGGAGACGCAATATTTTGCGTCTCTCATCTATACAAACCGTCCTTATCATTGCAATCCCTAATCCAATTTTCAGGGTTTTTAACAATATATTTCCGGATCCTGATCAATTCTTCTTTGTCCCTGATGACATGTTCGTAAAACCGGGGCTGCCAGGCAAATTCAATATTATTTGCTGTTGCAATTGATTTTACAGCTGCCTTGTATCCCCTGATTACAGATGAGATATTCCCTGATTGAGGCCCGAATTTATTTTTATACCCAGGATCCTGCGGAGATGCAATATCCTGCGTCTCCTTATTAATAAACAAAATTCCATGTATATGATCAGGCATAATAATATATTCGTCAAGGATTATAAATGGAAAATGTTCCGGAATTTTTGTGCCAATATTCATTGGCTATTATCCCAACAGGCGTCGCCTGTAGAGACGCAAAATTTTGCGCCTCTACACCACCCGACGCTGCAATAATTTCCCCGAAATAATGAAACCGGTCTTTTGTACAGATGGTAATGAAATACGCCCCGTTTTGTCCGTAATCATATCCCTGCAAACGGGCAGATGGTATCCTGTATTTTCCTTGAAATTTTTCGGGCATTGCTGTTATTATTAATAATTGTAAAATTCAGGCCATATCAGAGAGAGCGTCTCTACAAAACCCGATATTTACCGGGCAATGAAAAAAATTTTTGTTGCTGTTTGTTCCTTCTTACCATCATCATTCACCAATACCAGGTAAACACCGCTGGAAATTTTTTGCCCCCGGTAATTTTTCCCATCCCATACCGCCTGTCCGCCCAGCGCCCTTGTCTGATACACTAATCTTCCGTCTAATTCTGTAATCTTTACAATAGCATTATTCACCAGCCCGCCGATGGCAATAGTGCCGGTGTAGCCCGGTGGCACCGGGTTGGGAAACACCAGCACATCTTTATTTTCTTCGCCGCCTTCCGTTGCAGTGCTGCGAAAAGAGCAGATACCTTTCAATGTAGCAAAATATACTTCGCCTGTTTTCCCATCAATGGCAATTTTCTTTACATCACTGCTCAGCAGCGGACTGTTGTCTTCAGTGAAGCGGTAAATCACTTTTTCCCCTTCTGCGCTGATCAGAAAGACACCATTCTTTGTTGCCATCCATTTTCTGTCAGCCCCGTCCACGGCAATGCTCCTCACTTCCTGTCCTTTGAATAAAAAACCGGCAAAATTTCCGTTGGGTACAACGGGCCAGACCGCATCGCAAACCTGTGCATCAAATGCCTGTTCGGGGCATTGTATCACGGCTGCACCATCAGCAGTTCCCACCCAGATAAACCCGTTTTGGTCTTTTGCGACACAGGTTACATCACTGGCTGGCAGGTTGCCGCTTCCTGCACCGGCTGAATACTTCCTCCATCGGTCATCACCGGTATTGTCAATGCTGGCGCCGTGGTCAAAACAAACAAGGCCGTTCCCCAGCGGCGACACTATCCATTTGTAGTTATTATCGTCAACCACTATTTGCGACAGTGCATTCTGGAAAAGAAGAAAAGGTAGTGCAAAGTTTTTCCAGCTGCCATTCTCTTGGCGAACCCTTAGTGGTTGTGTGGAACCGAAATTGGAAATCCATAAATTGTTTTCCGCATCAAATGCAAGGCCTGAAACCCGGAAGCTGGCCGGGTCATTAAGGGCAGGCCCCAAATTATTCTGTTTGAAAATTTCAAATGAAGGTCCCGGTTTTACATGCAGCAGCCCCCCGCCGTATGAACCGGCCCATATTGTTTCATCCCTTTTGTCAATGGCAATAGTGATATAATCCCGCAATGAATCAAGGGCTGCATATTTCCTGCGGTTTATGTTGTTCCATATTCCTTCTTTAAAGTTAAAAACTCCATCCGGGTTGTTTTGCGGGTTCCATGAACCGTTAACAGTCCCTGACGCTGCATAAAACCCGCTATTGTAAACCGTCAATTCACCGCTTGCAACAGCATGAGGCGAGTTAAGTAAATACAATTCAAATGAGGACCCTGCATCAAACCGTGAAAGAGACGCCACGCTGTCGGCCACCCAGGGATTGTTGTTGAATAAAATTGCTTTGCGGGGAAAGGAAACAGCCGGCGAATTGGCTATTATTCGAAAAACTGTTCCATCTGAGCTAAGTAGGAGAACACGGCCGATACCATTCGCTTGCCTTTCACACAACTGAATTTTATTTTCTGTGCTGTTGCTGCTGATAAACGGCCATCCATCTGTATAAAACAACGACCAGTTTGTACCATTCTGCACAAACAATGAATCGTTTTTTTGCAGCAGCACCCTGTTCTGAACTGTTACCACATTCTGACAGGCCCCGGTTGCCAGTCCATTGCTTCCGCTGACCAGCTGCCAGTTGGCATAATTGGCAAGGTTGGGTGAATTCATGACAGCTTTTTTGAGCCCTTCATCCGTGGCGGCATAAAAAAAAGTGCCGTCGCCGGTAAAGCCGTTTACTTTTACCTGGTTGCCCCCGTTGCCGATAAACCAGGAATCTTTTACTTCATATTTTTCTCCGTCAATGATCACAACACCGAGGCCGGTGGAGAGATAGAAATTTTTAGAAAAAGGATAAATATTGTAAATGGTTTTATCGCCAATGATATTATCCCTTTTAATATCCGGTACATTATAAATATCATTCCGGTAAATGATGTCAATATTGCTGTTGCTGTAAGCAATGAACAGTTTTTTATCCGCTTCATCAAATCGTATGGCGCTGATGCCTGTTTCACTCAGGCCTGTAATACGGCTGTACCTTTCCACCAGGTTATCAGCAGTGCTTACAGAAAACAAACTGTAGGGAGTAGCGGCATAGAGTTTCCCGTCTCCCGCTGTTACATCAATGGCGCTGTTATAAGGCAGGTGTTCCCGCCACTGCCCGATAGGAGGTATGGGATCCTGCGCTGCGCACAATAGCGAAACCCAGAAAGAAAAAATAAGAAGGCAATATCTCACTCTTCAAAATTATTGGAATAAAAACAACCTTAAACTTTAAACATTAAACCCTGAACTTTTTATGTTTCTTTGCAGCCTTACCATCCACCTGCTTGTATGTGGCACAGCCTGGGAAAATTTATCCTGAAACACAGGTTATTGTTATTGCTTGCTCTCGCAGGCTTCACGGTCTTTATGGCATACCATGCCGGCAAAGTGCAGCTGAGCTATGACTTTTCACGGGCCATTCCCGTTAACAATCCCAAATACAAAGCCTACCAGGAGTTCCGGAAAAAATTCGGGGAAGATGGTAACCTGCTGGTCATCGGCATACAAACCGACAAACTGTTTGAAGAAAAAATATTCAATGCTTATGCCGGCCTGCAGCGGGACCTGAGAAAAGTAAACGGCGTGGATGATGTGATTGCCGTTCCTTCCGCTGTAAACCTGTTGAAAATCCCCGAAACAGAAAAGCTGAAAGCGGATACCATTTTTGCAGAAAGACTGCTTACGCAGGCAGAAGTGGACAGCGGCGCTGCCGAATTCCTCAACCTTCCTTTTTACCGCCACCTGCTGTACAACCCTTCTACCCATGCCTGGCTGATGGGTGTCCGCATCAACAAAGACCTGATGGCCTCTAAAGACCGCATTAGTGTGGTACATAATATTGGCGCACTGGCTGATGAGTTTGGCAAAAAAAATAACCTTACTGTGTATAAAAGCGGCCTGCCGCATATACGCACTGAGTTATCTGTACGTATTGTAAAAGAGATGCGGATGTTCATTATGGCTTCCGTTATTCTCTCGGCGCTGATCCTTTTACTGTTCTTCCGTTCATTCACCGCCATGTGGCTTTCGCTGACGGTTGTTTTTATTGGCGTTATCTGGAGTTTTGCCACCATACAGCTGATGGGTTATAAGATCAGCATCCTGAATGCACTGATACCCCCATTGATTGTGGTTATCGGCATTCCTAACTGTATTTATTTCCTGAATAAATTTCACACCGCCTGGAATGATCCTTCGCCGGGCTCCGGAGGTGACAAGAAAAAATCACTGGTAATGATGGTGGACCGCATGGGTGTGGTCACACTCTTTTGCAACCTCGCTGCAGCTATCGGTTTTGCTGTATTTGCGCTGACGCAAAGCCAGATACTGAAAGAGTTCGGCATTGTGGCAGGCATCAATATTATCGCCTTGTTTTTTATATCGCTGATTTTTATTCCTGCAGTACTGAGTTTTTTACCCGCCCCTAAATCCCGTCATACAAGATACCTGCAAAATCCCCGGCTGAACCGTTGGCTGGACAGGCTGGAGCGGTGGTCGCTGAATCACCGGAAACTGATCTATAGTATCACCATTGCGATCGTTGCTGTTTCTGTTGCTGGTATGTTGCGGTTAAAACCACTCGGGTTCATTGTGGATGACCTGCCTAAAGAAGACAAGCTCTACACTGACCTCAAATTCTTTGAAAAGAATTTCAAGGGAGTGATGCCGCTTGAGATTATCGTTGATACCCGAAAGAAAAGAGGCGCCACCAATCTGAACAGCCTTGCCCGGATAGATTCGCTTTCGCAGTACATGGCTGAGATGCCGGATATTGCCAAACCGCTGAGTGTGGCCGATGGGTTCAAATTTGTAAAACAGGCTTTCTTTGATGGCGACAGCAACAGCTATTCTATGCCAACAGAATTTGATGTGCAGTTGCTGCCCTACCTGAAAATCGGAAAGGACAGCGGCAGCAATAAAAATTCTTTTGCCCGCCTGCTCGCCACCTTCATGGACAGCAGCCGCCAGCAGGCCCGCATCAGCGTAAGCATGGCCGATGTGGGGAGCCACAGGCTGCCCCGGATATTAGACAGTGTATCTATTAGAGTCAGCCAGCTTTTCCCCGCTGACAAATATGCCGTTGAACTTACCGGTACCAGCGTCACTTTTGTGGAGGGCAACCGCTACATCATCAACGGACTTAAAGACAGTATTATCTGGGCTTTTGTACTGATTGCCTTCTGCATGTTGTATCTCTTTCGCTCAGCCCGGATACTCATCTGTTCCCTTATTCCCAATGTCATTCCCCTGCTCATTACTGCAGGAGTGATGGGCTGGGCAGGCATCCCGCTGAAGCCTTCCACCGTTCTGGTATTTAGTGTAGCGCTGGGAATAGCGATTGACATTACCATACGGTTCTTGGTGAATTACAAACAGGAACTGCCGCACAACCAGTTCGACATGAAACAGACAGTGATTGAGACCATTCACAGTACGGGCATCAGCATCATTTACACATCGCTGGTGCTTATAGCGGGTTTCATTATTTTCTGTTTCAGCGGGTTTGATGGCACCAAGGCCCTTGGCTGGCTTACCTCCCTTACCCTGGTTACTGCCACTTTTACGAACCTTGTACTGTTACCCGCTATTCTTATCTCCTTTTTCAGGCCTAAAAAGCAGTGGGTCAGATAGGGTTTTTGTGCTGAATATCAGTGCTTAAAAACGGCAGAAGAAAAGCAGCAAACGGGGTTGGCCGGTTGTCTGTTCATTAAGGGCTTTGAAGATCTGCGCTTGTTACAGAATTTCAGAACGGATAGGAGGACAAAAACTTAACATTTTTTTCTAAAATTAGGCAGAGGTTAACTAATTTCAGGCCCCTGATTGTCAGACGAAGAGCTCGTTGAACAACATCCTTCGGCTGGCTCATGTTCCGACAAGCCCGGGAGGTTTTGATTTCTATTCATATACTAAAACAACATGCACATGAGAAAACTGTATTTACTGCTTTTGGGAACTGTGTTTTTTGCCACCCAGGCAATGGCACAGCGTACCGTCACCGGTAAGGTGACCGATGATAAAGGCAATCCGTTAGCAAATGTGTCAGTGCTGGTGAGAGGCACCACCACAGGTACCACTACAAAAGAAGATGGCACATACTCATTGACTGTTCCTGCCATCGCAAAGGCGCTTGTATTCTCTTCCGTTGATATGAGCCCTGTTGAACAGGCCATTGGTACCGCATCGGTGGTAAATGCCACATTGAAGGCAGAAGACAAAACCATGTCGGAAGTGGTGGTGGTCGGATATGGCACACAAAGAAGAAGAGATGTGACCGGTTCAGTATCTAAAATTGCAGGCGAAAAGACCAAAGATTTGCCTGTACAAAGTTTTGAACAGGCATTGTCCGGAAGGGCTGCTGGTGTAAGTGTATCTCTTCCTAATGGTGTATTGAATGCCCCCCCGGTTGTTCGTATCCGTGGCGTTAATGCTATGGGTTTAAGTTCTACTCCCTTAGTGGTGATTGACGGTGTTCCTGCATTTACCGGAGATGCCGGTAACAGCGCAGCCAATAATGTAATGTCAGATATTAACCCTGCAGATATCGAAAGCGTGGAAGTGCTGAAAGATGCTGCGGCTGCGGCAATCTACGGTTCAAGGGCTGCGACAGGTGTGGTACTGGTTACCACCAAAAAAGGGAAACCGGGCAAAGCAAGGGTGAGCTATGATACATGGGTTGGCTTTACCAAACCCTTCAATCTCGTTCCCTTGCTGGATGGAAGAGAATATGAACTGATAAAAAATGAAGGGCTGACCAACTTAGGCACACCACCCAACGGTACCAGCCGTGGTTTCTATCCCTATATCGGCCTGGATGGCCAGCCGGTGAATACTAACTGGTATGATGTGGTTTACAGGCAGGGAGTCTCGCATACTCATAGTATCAGCGTTGGCGGCGCCAATGACAGAACCAGTTATTATTTCTCTGCCGGATTTACCAAACAAAAGGGGATGATAGTAAACAACGATTTCAAACGGCTGACTGCCACCATGAACCTTGAACATAAGGTAAACTCCCGTTTTACTGTAGGTGGTAAATTTCAATACAGCACCTCAAAAAACAGCGGTCTGAATACCGGCTCATTACCCGGCCAGGCCTTCAACACATCAGGCGTAGGCAGGCTTGCCTTTAACCTGATGCCCAATGTTCCTGCCATACTTAACAACGGCCAGTATAATATCAACACTATAAACAACACTATTGGCCAGGGTGGCAACATCACTGCTTTACAGTTTACCAATCCAAAGTATCTGTTGGATAAAAATTTATTTACTTCGGAGAATGACAGGATATTGGCCAATGCCTATGGAACGGTGAAAATCATGGACGGGCTGTCTTTCAAAATGCAGTTTGGCATTGACAATTTGCAGGTCACTAATAAAGCATTCCAGGATGCAATCCATGGAGATGGCGTTGGTCAGGCAGGCTCTGCCACCAATACACTTCAGACTTACAGAAGGTGGGACTGGCAAAACTTGTTGACCTATGATAAGAGTTTTGGCAAACATACGCTTGGCTTGCTGGGTGGCATTGAGGAGCAATATACTTCACAGGATGGCTGGGGTGCCAGCAGACAAGGAGTAACGGATCCTTTTTACAATGAATACCAGGGCGGGTACAATACTATTTTACCGGCAGGTAATTTCCTCGGAGAAAACTATCTCCTCTCTTATATTGCCCGCTTTGATTACAACTATGCACGGAAATATCTTTTGCGGTTCAACTTTCGCCGTGATGGGTATTCAGCATTTGGTGATGAAAAATATGGAAACTTCTGGGGAGGGTCAGCGGGATGGATTTTAAGTGAAGAGAAATTTTACCAAAACTCCGGTATTTCAAAAACTATCAGCCTGCTGAAATTCAAAGCCAGCTATGGCGAAGTGGGCAACATACAGGGGATAGGTGATTTTGCATACTGGACTATTTATTCCAGCGGGCTATATGCCACTGCACCTTCCATCGCTTTTTCACAAGCCGGCAACAGAAAGCTGACCTGGGAAAACAGTAAGAAAACTGATCTAGGAGTGGAGATTGGCTTGTTCAGAAACAGGATAACCCTTGATGTGACTTATTATAAAAATAACATCATTGATGGAATCCTTGCCGAGCCAACAGCCCCTTCAAGGGGTATCCCCGGAAACAGTATTCTTACCAATATTGGCAACATGAACAACAAGGGGCTTGAGGTTACTTTAGCTGCCACAGTGGTGCAGAGTAAAAACTTTACATGGAACAGCAGTTTTAATATTACTACCCTGCGTAATGTGGTTACAAAGCTGGCAAATCAAAATGCCGACATTCAACCTGCTACTTCCGGTCTTGAAAGGCCCAGTATGATCCGGGTAGGTGAATCGCTTGGAAGTTTCTATGTAGTAAGAGTAGGTGGTGTGAACCCGGCGACTGGACAACGTATCTTCTACTACCGTAATGGTACGGCTGTTCAATACAACCATGCAGCACCCGCTGCATCCCGCTGGACATTGGTGTCTAACGGTACCGTTGCCCCCCGTGTAGCCGACCAGGCCAACGACGGCATTATCATCGGCCCGGCGCTTCCCAAATGGCAGGGCGGGTTTGACAATAATTTCAAATACAAAAATTTTGACCTGAATATCCTTTTGTTTTTCTCCGGCGGAAACTATGTGTATAATGGCTCCAGATCCGGAATGAGGGATATGCGCAGCTGGAACAATATGAAAGAAATGCTGAACCGCTGGCAGAAGCCCGGAGATATAACTAATATACCGAGGGTGGTGTTCGGCGATAATATATCCAATGGTTCAGGTGTGGTAATGAGTGAGAATGTGGAGAAAGGCGATTTCCTGAAAGCAAGAAACCTGCTTCTTGGATATACAGCCCCCAAGAATATTACCGATAAACTTGGCATTACCAGTGTACGCTTCTTTGTGCAGATGCAGAATGCTTTCACCTTTACAAAGTATTCCGGTTTTGACCCTGAAGTTTCTTCCAATGGCAACGGATTCGGTAACCCCAGCGTTGACAGGAATTCTGTGCCACAGGCAAGATCAATCAATATCGGTGTAAACTTAGGCTTCTAAATAACTAAACTAACTAACAATGAAACTGAAAATCATAGTATATACCTTAACTGCAGGGTTTGCTTTCGCCAGTTGCAGTAAAGGAAAGCTGAACCCGATACCACAGACTTTTTTGTCTGAAGCGACGGCTTTCGCTGACTCCTCCCGCTGTGTACAGCAGGTGAATGGCATTTATTCAGCTCTTAAACAAGGGCAAATGCTTGCCGGCCGTTATATGGTTTACCAGGATGTAAGAGGCGAAGAATTTATCAATGGAACCAATAATGCTGTAACAGCCTGGCTTACCTGGCAGTTTAACCTGACCGCCAGCGCCAATGAGGTGCAGGGTTTCTGGGGCGCCTGCTATGCAACCATTAATCGCTGCAATGTAGTAATGAATGGTCTTGCCACTGCACCTATCAGCGGTACATTAAAGACAAACCTGACTGCTGAAGCCAGGCTTTGCCGGGCCACTGCCTATTTTATGCTGATGCAGCTATATGCCCGTCCTTTTACAGATGGCAACGGCAGTAACCTCGGTGTCATCCTGAAACTGAACCCTGAAACTTCTATCGGTGACAACAACCAGGCCCGGACGACCGCTGCAAATATCTATGCTCAAATTCTTATTGACCTGAATGCGGCTGAAGCCGACCTGCCCTCTGTTTACGGTAACAGCAGCCCGGGCACACTGAATACAACAAGGTCGCATAAAAACACGGCAATTGCCATGAAGACAAGGGTGTATTTGAATATGGGCAACTGGGCTTCTGCAATTACAGAGGGAAATAAATTGGTTCCTCTTGCAGCCCCCTGGAATGCACCTACCGGTGTGGCAAATGGACTCAATGCAAGTATAGCGACTGTATTTACCAGCTATACCACCAATGAATCTATCTGGTCTGCCCCCTTCACCACATTGGATATACCGGGAACGCAGAACGGCCTGGGATGGTATTACAACCCCGGACCCAACGGAGGCGGTGAGTATTATTTAAATCTTACCGGCAATGGTATTGCCGCCGATCCGAACTGGAGAGCCGTTGATGCCCGCCGGGCCTTTAACATTGTTACTGGCATAAATACTTATCTGCGTAAATGGCCCAAGCCTGCTGCCGATGCCGATTGGAGTCCCATCATCAGGTATGCAGAAGTAATGCTGAATACTGCAGAAGCGCTTGCGAGAAATGCAGCAGGCTCTTCTGTTGATGCAAGGGCGTTGGCCATTTTGAATGCAATTCGTCAGCGTTCAGACCCAACGATTACGCCTTTTGCGCCAGCCGATAAAAATGCGCTTGTTGCATTAATCCTGAATGAAAGAAGAATTGAATTGTTAGGTGAAGGATTCAGGACCTCGGATATTGCCCGTACAGCCGCCACTTTCCCTGCCAAAGGAGTGGTAGCTGCTGTTCCTCCTGCTACTGCACAATATATCTGGCCTGTTTCCATAGCAGAGTTACTGGTGAATTCTGCCTGCCAGCAAAACCCGGGTTACTGATACAATAAAGTTATCCTGATACAAAAGAAGCCGCTCATTAATGAGTGGCTTCTTTATTTCTGAGAATTGAAGGCCTACTTCAATACTTCCTGTAATTTTCTTTCCAAACCGGCTCCCCGCAACCTCTCTGCAATTATTTTTCCATCCGGGTCAACAAGAATATTGTAAGGAATACCCTCTTCCCCAAAACCATAAAGTGATACCACCGGGCTGTTCCATTCCTGCAGGTCGCTTACCTGTGTCCAGGTAAGGTTATCCTTCATCACTGCTTTCATCCATTTATCTTTTTGCCCTGGCTTGTCAAGCGAAACACCAAGTATAGTGAAATTTTTATCCTTGAATTTATTGTAAGCGTTTACCACATTGGGGTTTTCTGCCCGGCAGGGGCCGCACCAGCTGGCCCAGAAATCAACCAGTACATACTTACCTCGGAAAGAACTGAGTTTGACCTCTTTCCCGTTCGGATCAGGCAGTGCAAAATCCGGTGCGGGCTGTCCTACCCAGCCAGCAGTTTCAGCATTGAGTGAGGATTTGATGGTAATAACACCCTGGTGGGTTGGAAATTTAGCGGCTGTTTCTTCTACGATCCCCTTTACCTCTGCATCATTTAACCCCTGCAAGCCGGAACCCGGATAGTTAGAGGTGCTTTGATAATAACCCAGGATAAATATCGACAATGCGGGGTTACTGCTTTTTTTCAAAGCAGCGAGGGTCAGGCTTCTTGTTTCATCAGCGGTTTGCAGCGCATGGGCCTGCAAGAACTGGATAGCACTGTCAGGCGCCCCGGCCCTGCCAAGACTGTCGGCCCGTTGTGCATCTGTTATTATCAACTGCAGCTTATTATTGAATGCCACCATGAACTCCTTCATTTCCTGGCTGGCGGCTGAGCCCTTCACTTCATAGCTTTCGGGGAATTGACTATTCTCCCTGCTGAATTTCGCATTTACTGTAATGGCTGCCGCATCATTGATAATGGCAGCCAGCGGGTAAGCATTTTGGTCCAGTCGCAGGTTGTACACTCTTGCTTCACCGGTCTCCGTTTTCAATTTATATTTTCCTTCCTTGCCAAGCACGGCAGAGTCCACTACTAGTCGCTGCATGGTAGTCATGGGAATTTCCTCGAGGTAGATCATTTTGGCAGTGCTGCTGGTGATCGTTCCGTTTACTTCCAGCTTATTTTCCCCTGTTTTGTCCTTACAGGAAAACAACAGCGCCACGGGCATCAATGCGATCAGGATATGCTTCATTTATGAATGTTTGATTTTTTATTTTAGTTTTTCGAGCAACAGATCATTGGTCAGTTTAGGATCGGCCTTGTCTTTTGACTGTTTCATTACTTCTCCCACAAACAATGCAAGCAGGCCTTTCTTCCCTTTTTTATATTCCGCCACCTTATCTGCAAATTTCAGCAGTACCGAATCCACAATGGGTCCGATGGCTGACAGATCGGACTGCTGGATGAGATTGTGCTTTACCGCCAGTTCTTCAGGATCAGCATGGGGTTCTTTTAACAGCAGCGAAAATAATTTGCCCGAGGCTACAGAAAAACTCAATTTCCCTTTTTCCACCACTTCAATGACAGTTGCCAGCCGGGCAGGTTCAACAGGGAACTCTGTTAATTCTTTCCCTGTTTCGTTCATCCAGCTCCTGACAGGGCCCAGCATCCAGTTAGCTGCAGCCTTCCTCACCCCCCTCATCCCCTGCCCTTCCCCGCTTTGCGGAGAAGAGGGGATTGCCTCAACAATACTTTCGAAGTATTCAGCAAAAGCCCTGTCTCCCGTAATCACCGTTGCATCATAAACGGGCAGTCCATACTCAGTAGTGTATTTTTTTATCCGCTCTTCCTGCAAGGAAGGAATGCTTTTCTCAATAGTATTGATAAATTCATCGTCCAGCGAAAACGGAGCAAGATCCGGTTCAGGAAAATAGCGGTAGTCATCCGCATCCTCTTTATCCCGGATGGAAAAGGTGCCCCCGTTGTCTGCATTAAACCCCCTTGTCTGCTGCATCACCGTTTCCCCCTTCTCCAGCATATCCAGCAGCCGTTTTGATTCGGCTTCGATGGCCCTCTTTACATTACGGATGGAGTTCAGGTTTTTTATTTCCACTTTTGTGCCGAGGGCCGTCTCCCCTTTTTGGCGTACAGAGATATTGGCATCGCAGCGAAGGCTTCCCTCTTCCATATTGCCATCGCAGATGCCGAGGTAACGGACCAGTTTTCTTATTTCTGTTAAATAAGCAAAGGCTTCTTCGCCGCTTCTGAGATCAGGCTCCGTTACTATCTCAATCAGCGGGGTCCCGGCCCGGTTATAATCAATGCAGGTATTGTTTTCATCCGCATCATGTATGCTTTTACCCGCATCCTCTTCGAGGTGTATCCGGTTGAGCCGGATTTTTTTTTCTCCTCCCGAATCCGTGCTGATTTTTAAGTAGCCTCCCGAACAAATGGGTGTGGTATGCTGCGATACCTGGTAGCCTTTCGGCAGATCCGGGTAGAAATAATTTTTCCGGGCAAAATAATTTTGCTTTACAATTTCGCAATGACAGGCAAGGCCCATTTTCACGGCATACTCAATCGCTTTCCGGTTCATCTTCGGCAAGGTACCGGGATGCCCCAGTGTAACAGGGCTGACATGGGTGTTAGGTTCAGCACCGAAAACAATGCTGTCGCTGCAAAACAGCTTGCTGGCTGTTTGCAGTTGGGCATGCACCTCCAGTCCTATTACTGTTTCGTATGCACTGTAATTTCTCATTGATAAGTGGGCAAAAGTAATTCATTTAACCCAGCGGGGATTTTGAAGTTGCAATAAAAGAAATACCCCCGTCCGCCGGGGGTATTTCTTCTCTGTAATGCTCATCGGATCAGAGGTCTGCTGTTTTTATTTTTCTTGGCATTTTTACTTCTATGTTCTGCGATTTTCCGTTGCGTGTCAACTGGAACCTGACAGTTGGCTGATCTTTCTTTTCTTTCAGCATGCGGGAAATCTCATCCACATTATTCACGGCTTTATCATCGAGGTGAGTAATGATATCATCTTCTTTAATACCGGCTTTGGCGGCATTGCTGTCATCATCCACATCCACCACTTTTACTCCCTTGCCATCATCGGTATCCTGTACAGACAGGCCCAGTTTGGGAGAGCCGCCCGACCATGAAAAACTGCGGTACTGATCAAAAGGGATCTTTACATCAGGAACGGCATGAATCTTCGGGGCAATCTTATCCAAATTCATATCAAAATTCCGGCCGGGAGTAAATGTATAACCCAACCCTTTCCATTTGGTAAGTTCAGCTGTTGCTTTTTGTTCTTTTTTATCCCGCAGGTAGGTAACGGTCACTTTATCTCCCGGCTTATGCTTCTTAACAGCTTCTGATAAATCATCCGGACTTTCGATCTTAGCATCCCCCAGTTTGGTAATAATGTCGTCTTCTTTCAGCCCTGCTTTCTCTGCAGCGCTTTCTTTGGTGATCTCCTGGATTTTGGCGCCGTCAGCATCTTTCTCTGTCGTTACACCCAGCATGGCCCTCTTTTCATCGCCACTGAAAAAAGTAAATCCATCCTTGCCATCTTCATTCAGGTTCCATATACCGGCACGGGGAGTTCTTAGATAACTAAGCGATTCCAGGTCCTTCAGTTTGTGCATATTTACTTTGATGTCGCCGTTCTTGTCTTTGTACTCCTCCAGCGGCTTGCCATTGACGTTCACTTTATCACCATCAATCTCCACCACAATTTTTTCCTTTTTATAGCCTTTGGTGGTAATGATGATCTGGTGCACCTCTTTTTTATCCTTGTCCCCTTTATCACCTTTATCAGCTTTCTCGTCTTTCTGTGCTGGCATGGCTACAGGTGTGAGCAAGGAAACCGCCAGGATAATTGCAAGATTTTTAACCCATCTCTTTTGCATACACTTATGTTTTTAAGATTAACTACGTTGAGTTTCGTAGTCAAATATAATGACAAAATCGGAAATACGAAATGTTTCGGAAATGTTAAATGGTTTTCTCTTTTTGGGCGGGCTATTCAGGGGATGAGCGGATTAATTGCTTCATATGTTTTATGCAGCAGCCCTTCCACAATTTCTTCCCCCACATACTGCATCCGGCATTTTGCCAGTACTTTCATAGAAGCCTCATTACCAGGTAATGCCCTGCCAACTATACGCTTAAGGCCCAGTGTTTTAAAGCCGTATTGCAGACAAGCCGCCGCCGCTTCGGTGGCATAACCCCGGCCCCAGGCTTTTCTAATAAAACGGTATCCCAAATCAATTTCATTCATCTCCGCCCGCATTTTCAGTCCACACCAGCCGATGAATCCCGCAACTGCGGGATCAGGTTCCGGCTTTACATGCACAGCCCAACGGCCATAGTTGTATAGTGCATATTGAGGAAGGATCGTTGTTTCAAGAATCTCTTTTGCATGAGCCATGTTCTTTACCGGGTCAAGGGTGTAACGGGTCACTTCCGGATCCTGGTTGAGCTGATAAATAAGTTCGCCATCATCCTCCGTAAATGTGCGCAGCAGCAGACGCTCAGTTTCTATAATGATATTCATGGCTATGGCAGGAGTGCTTTTACTTACCTGAAAGTGGTATTGTCTGGCAATTTAAAACACTGATTTTTGAAATATTATTTCTGTTCAGAATCTGGTTTATGGTTTATATCGTTTTTGGTGTTGTCGTTATCTTATGTATTGGCGTGGTTGTCCTTGCTTATAAAGTGGTGAAGGAAAACCGTAAACTGGCCCCCAAAATGGATGAAGAAGATGACGATGAACTCCTGTTACGCTGACAGTGTTACAGCAGTTTTTTTACTGCCGCAATCACCTGTTTCAGGTTACCGGCATCCTGGCCGCCGGCTGTTGCCAGTGTTTTCTGCCCGCCCCCGCCGCCCTTTATCAACGGAGCTACGGTTTCTTTAATGATTTTACCGGCATCCAGGTTTTTGGCCGCCACCACAGTTTCAGAAATACCAACCGCAACAAATGGTTTGCCTCCGAGATTTACACAAAGTACTGCCACATGGTCCCGGAGATGATTTTTAAGATCGAAGCAAAGTTTTTTGAGGGCATCTGCATTGCTGACTTCGATAATATCCCCGATAAAATTTACACCATTGATGATTTCATCTTTCTGCAGCAATTCATTGCGGATGCCCACCAGCTGCCTTGCTTCCATTACTTCGAGGTGCTTTTTCAATTCGCTGTTTTCTTCCTGCAGGTTCTCAACGGATTTCAGGAGGTCTTTAGGGTTTTTCAACGTCTCTTTCAGTGTATCAATAAGGGCAAGCTTTTCATAAACATATTCTTCTGCCTGTTTGCCACACACTGCTTCCACCCTCCTTACACCGGCAGCCACAGCTGACTCACTGGTTAGTTTGAACAATCCTAATTCACCCGTTGCACCAACATGGGTGCCGCCGCAGAGTTCAACAGAATAGTTGGGGTCAATGATAACGACTCTCACCATATCTCCGTATTTCTCTCCGAATAATGCCATTGCACCCAGCTTCATCGCTTCATCTTTAGGCATTGTTTTAATGACGACAGGTATGTTCTCTCTTATTTTTTCATTTACCAAGGCTTCAATAGCTGCCATTTCCTCATCCGTTACTTTGGCAAAATGAGAGAAATCAAAACGAAGATGCTCTTCATTGACCAAAGAGCCCTTTTGTGCGACATGTGCGCCCAGCACATTTCTTAATGCGGCATGGAGTAAGTGGGTAGCGGAGTGATGCAGTTCGGTGTTCTTTCTTATTGAGGCATCTACTTTGGCTGTTATCTCTCCTGATAAATCAGATGGAATTGATTGGGTGAAATGAATAATGAGGTCGTTATCTTTTTTAGTGTCGGTAATTATTAATTGTTCATTATTAATTATTAATTGCCCTCTGTCACCCACCTGTCCGCCGCTTTCGGCATAAAAAGGTGTTCTATTCAATACGATTTGATAAGCCTCTTTTCCCTTTGCTTTTACTTTCCGGTATTTTAAAACAGATGCTTTTGTTTCTAAAGAATCGTAGCCGGTGAATTTGCTGGAGCCTTCTTTCAGGATAATCCAATCTTCAGCATCAATTTTACCGGCGGCACGGCTGCGGGATTTTTGTTGTTTCATTTCCTCTTCAAATCCCTTTTCATCAACGACAAGCCCCTTTTCACTTGCAATTAACTTGGTTAGGTCAAGTGGAAAACCATAAGTGTCATATAAGTCAAAGGCATCTTTCCCTGCAATTAAACCACCCCCTTTAGTGAGTATTGCATCAGTAATATCGGTAGCATTTGCAGTTTCATTGACAGTAGCTGTTATAATATCATCAATGTTTTTTAATCCTTTCTCCAATGTTCTTAAAAATGCTTCCTCCTCTTCCTTCACCACCTTCCCAACAAAATCAACCTGCTTCTGCAGTTCAGGAAAAACATTTTCAAACTGTTTTGCCAGCACTGGTATCAACCTGGTAAGCAATGGTTGGTTATAATCTAAGTAAGAATAATAATAGCGTACCGCCCGGCGAAGGATCCGGCGGATGACATAGCCTGCACCAGTGTTGGAAGGCAATTGTCCGTCAGCAATTGTAAATGCAATTGCACGGATGTGGTCAGCGATCACCCGGAAAGCTACCTCATCCCTGCCCTTCTCCGCAAGTGGAGAAGGGAGCTCCGAAGACCCTGACTGACTGCCGTAATATTTCTTACCTGTAATTTTTTCAGTGGCGGCTATTGTGCCGGTGAAAATATCGGTGTCATAATTCGAGGTCTTTCCTTGTATTACCCTGGTGAGTCTTTCCAGTCCCATCCCGGTGTCCACATGTTTGGCAGGTAAGGGCTCCAGGCTGCCATCTTTTTTCCGGTTGAACTGGACGAACACATTGTTCCATATTTCCATCACCATACCCGTATCGTCATTGTTCACCAGGGAATGCCCGTCATTATTCGCCACAGGCCGTGTATCATAATGTACTTCGGTGCAGGGGCCGCAGGGGCCGGTGTCGCCCATCTCCCAGAAATTATCCTTTTTGTCACCCATCAGTATCCTGTCTTCGGGTATCCATTTTTTCCACTCGCTATATGCCTCCTCATCTTTGGGCAGACCTTCTTTTTTATCGCCTTCAAAAATGCTTACATAGAGACGGCTCTTATCAAGTTTATATACTTCTGTCAGCAGTTCCCAGCTCCATTGTATCGCTTCTTTTTTAAAGTAATCCCCAAAACTCCAGTTGCCCAGCATTTCAAACATGGTGTGATGGTAAGTATCCACTCCCACTTCTTCGAGGTCGTTGTGCTTGCCGCTTACCCGCAGGCATTTTTGTGTGTCGGCCACTCTTAAGTGCAGCGGTCTTTTATTACCGAGAAAATAATCTTTGAACTGGTTCATCCCGGCGTTGGTAAACATCAGGGTGGGGTCGTTTTTAACCACAATGGGGGCAGAGGGTATAATTTCATGCCCCCTGGAACTGAAAAAATCGAAAAAAGCCTTTCGTATTTCTGCGCTGGTCATCATATAGCCGCTTGAACTGGGTTGATTTTTGCTATTTATGGGGCTATATTTGTCAGCCCCGTATGGAAAGCCAGCCGTCGCCAGGGCTTTGGCTGGGACGCAAATGTAAAATATTCAGGCCGCATTTAAGGCCGGAACAAGGGTTAAGGCTTGCTGATGAAAAAAATAAAGTATTACTATAATACCAATACGCTCCGCTATGAAAAGCTGGAAACACCCCTGCGGGTCAAGCTGCTCCGGGTTTTTGGTTTTATTGCGGCTGCCTTCGTTACCGCTGCCCTTATCTCTTACCTGGCCTTTCAGTTCATCGGCTCACCCAAAGAGCGGATACTTCAGCAGCAGAACAGGGCATTGAAGGATAATTACAGCGAACTGGAGGATACCCTTGCGTCCCTGCAGCAGCAGATGAAGGAACTGGAAAAAAGGGACAACGATGTCTATCGGGCCATTTTTGAAGCCAATCCCATACCCGACAGCGCCCGGGCAAAAGAAATAGAGGAGAAACTGGAAATCGCCAAAGTAGAACGGATAAAGGATCATCAGCTTGTTTCATCCATTACTGCCACCATTAATAATATCAGCAGCCGTATAGCCGTCCAGAAAAAATCATATGGTGAAGTGGAGGAATTGGTGAAGAATAAAGAACAACTGCTGGCGCATACCCCCGCTATTCAACCGGTAAGCAATAAAGACCTGAACCGTGTTGCATCCGGGTTCGGTTACCGCATTGACCCGGTGTACAAAACAACTAAGTTTCATGCGGGGCTTGACTTTTCAGCGCCGCAGGGCACCCCTATTTATGCCACCGCCGACGGAATTGTTTCCACCTCGGGCAATACGGGCAATGGATACGGCAACCATGTTATCATCAATCACGGATATGGCTATGAAACTTTATATGGCCACATGGTAAGGGTAAAAGCAAGGGCAGGGCAAAAAGTAAAACGGGCTGAAGTGATTGGCTGGGTGGGCAGCACCGGGAAAAGTACCGGGCCCCACTGTCACTATGAAGTGCATAAGAACGGCGAAAAGATAGACCCGATTTATTTTTTCTATAACGACCTTACCCCGGCACAGTTTGACCTGCTGCTGAAGAAAGCGGCGGCAAGTAACCAGAGCCTTGATTAGCCAATAGGCAATAGTCAATAAAGAACACCTAAATTGAATTTTCCACACACTGGTTCAGCAGTCTTAAATTGGCAATTAGCTAAGTACCTTTACAAATAATGGGAAAGGAGCTATCACAAATTACTTTTGATTTCGTGGAGGCAGGAGAAGCTGAAAATGTTCAGTCCATCACCCCCGCTGTTATTGAAAAGAAAAAAGCAACAACGGTGGCAGAGGTACCGGCTGAAGCAATGAAGGAAGAAAGACTGCCTGCTCCACAGGAGTCCCTTCGGAGCGAAAAGGCTGGAAAGCCAGCTGCTATTTCATCCACTCCTGTTAAACGGGGTCGCAAATCGCTGAAAGAAATTGCAGTGAGCGCCGATCTGATCCAGATACCCGAAGATGAGATACTCTTTCAAAAACAATACTATTCCATTGGAGAAGTGGCGGCGATGTTCAGAGAAAACCAGTCGCTGATACGCTACTGGGAAACTGAGTTTGACATAGTGCAACCCCGCAAGAACCGCAAAGGTGATCGTTTCTTCCGCCCCATTGATATCAAGAACCTGGTAATGATCTACGACCTTCTCCGCCGCCGCAAGTTCACCATCGAAGGGGCCAAGGAATACCTGAAAAAAAACAAGAAAGCCGAGGAGAAATTCGCCATGATACAGTCGCTGGAGAAGATCAAGGGGTTTTTGCTGGAATTGAAAGCGAATTTGTAGGCAATGGGCAATAAGCAATTTGAATCTTTAAATCAACAGTTTTCTTATTTTTTTAGTATCCCTGTACTTTGAGAGCTCTTTTGCAAATTGCCAAATGTCCATAGCTCCCTGCAACTTTAACACCCTCTCTTTCATCTTTTGCCTGCCTCCTTTTACATTTGCCACATTATGAGAACAGTAATGAAGAAATTGTTGCCCGTTTTTACCCTTACCCTTCTGTCAGCGAATGTTTTAAAAGCCCAGCACCAATACGAGGTATTGGTGGAAAGGCCCAATGAAAAATCGCTGAAGGGGATCATCTCCCGTGAAGTGCTTGAAAGTGATACTTCTTTCAAATGGTATGCCAACGCACAGAAAGCTTACACCCCCAAAGCCGATGCAATAGAAGCCTTGCAGAATAATAAGGACTCTGTGCAATTGTTGATATTTATGGGTACCTGGTGCGAAGATTCGCATTTCATCATCCCCCGTTTGTTCAAGCTGACGGATGCCGCCGGTTTTTCCGGCAACCGCATCACCCTTATCGGTGTTGACAGGGCTAAAAAAACATTCAGCCATCTTTGTGAGGCATTGGATATTAAAAATGTACCCACCATTATTGTGATGAAAAAAGGAAAAGAAATGGGCAGGGTGGTGGAATATGGCAGTTCGGGCATGTATGATAAGGACCTGGCTGCAATACTCAATAAATCCAACTAGGCCTCCCTGCTTAGCCGCACTTCTGTACTGGCCCCGGTAATTTCAATCTTTAATTCTTCCAGCAGTTTCAGACTCTGCAGATTGATGTCCTGTTTGATAATGTTGAATTCCTGTATGGTCACCGGCGCTGTGTAGTATTCAGAAACGACAACGATCGCTTTGCCGGTGATCTCAGAAAGGTGTACTTCGGAATTTTCTGTTCCCTTTCTCTCAAGTATTTTCCTGATACCGGCAATCAGTTGTTCAATGGTGGCAGGCAGTGTTTGTAAACCAATCTCTAATTTCAGATCACCTCTCCTTTGCGTGCGGAGGGAAAGATTATCCAGCACACTGTCCACCATTTGTTTGTTGGGAACAGTTACAAATGTTTTCTGGTCCGTTCTTATCCGGGTACTTCTTAACCCGATTTTTTCGACGGTACCGGTTACGTTCAGTACTTTCACCAGGTCGCCGGTGATGAAGGGCTTGTCGAAAAAAATGATGAAGGATGCGATAAGGTTTTCCAGGCTTTCTCTTAATGCAAGGGCAATAGCAGCACCGACAATGCTCAGGCCTGTCAGCAAACCACCAACATTCAAACCAAATGCATAACGCAGCACCAGCATGATGCCGACGATGACAAGGATGACCTTAAAAAAATCTTTAAAAAAAACAATCAGCTGGTTATCTGTCTGGTCGGCAGTAAGATTGGCCCTCTTTTCCAGTATCAGGGCGATGAAATCAATGATACGGATAAGCAGGGCGGTGAAAGAAACAATGAGGATGATATTACCAATGCACTGAACAATTTCTTTTACGGTGTATTTGTAAACCTCTGCATTCAGCTCCGAAGGAAAGCTTAGTTTATAAAGGGCAACAATGGAGACCAGGATGGCCAGAAACATACCCAGTGGTCTCACCACCAGTTTGGTAAAGGATGGCTTGTCCAAATCCTTCCATACCTGGTGCACCAGCCGGTACAGTAAGCCGGCAAAATAGCGGGAAATAAATTTTTTCAGCAGCCATGCAAAAAGGATGACACCGGCTACAATGAGATAGTGCTTTACAGAATTGTCCAGCCATATCTGTTCCAGGAAATCGTTCATGCCTGTGTGTTTCAGGGCCTAAAAATATTGAATCCCGGCCAGACTGCCGGTCTCAGCGAATGGAGTAGATATACAGACAGCTTGTGTTTCCGTCACAATTATTCTTCAGGGCATAGATCCCTGATGAACTGAAATTAAAACTTTTACTGTGGCGGATGGGTTCCGGCATCGGCCAGTCATCATACCGGAAAGTGCTTATTTCATAGCGGTACAGCGTATCAGCTTTGGAGCCAAAGATGTATTTGCCGCTTACTTTAAAATTCTGCCAGCCCTGTATAAGGATGCCGTTTTTCAAAGCGCCGAAATAATCAATCACATAAACCCCTTTCACTGAATCGTAGAGATACACATACCTGTTCTCATCAAAGATCTTCACGGGTGTTACTGACTGTCCCAGCAGCAACCGGAAGTCGGGTGTTTCCAGTAACAATTTTCCATCCTCGTCTATTTTTTTCAGTTTAGCCTCCAGCTCATCGTACACCCATATCTTATTGTCATACGACTGGCCGATGGCTTTGGCTTGCAACACACCCTGTTTTCTCAGATCCACCATATTTACCACATTCAGGAAACGGTCCAGCATGACCACCGTAGCAAAATCCTTATAGTACAGCAGCACTTTCAGCGGGTTGGACACATCAATAAGCGTAACCTGCCCGAACTTCCGTACATCGTTGTACACTGCCATTGAGTCCCCGGCAGCATTGTATTTTTTTACCTGGTTGCGGCTGTTAAGTATATAGATATTGTCCAGGTTGTCAACAGTAAAGTCAACTATATCGCCTTTCATTGTTTTAACTATCCGGAAAGTAGTATCATTCTGTGCCGTTACAACGAAAGGCAGTGTGAATGCCAGCAATATCTTCAGCGTTTTCTTCATTCAGTTCCGGATGATCTTATCATCGTTTCCTTTATATGACTTCAGTTCCAGTTGTTCCCCATCGAATACAGCATAGGTATAATAACGTATCCAGTCGCCCAGGTTGATATATCTGACCTCACCCTCATCCCCCTGCCCCTTCTCCACGGGGTGGAGAAGGGGTGAGGGGTTGAGGGAATAATATATGGGCAGATGACGATGACCGAATATGAAATAGTTGTAAAACTCTTTCTGCAATACTTCTTTACAGTAAATAATGAGCCATTCCTTTTCTTCTCCGAGGAAAACTTCTTCCGTGGCCCCTGTCTGGGCCCGGCTGCGGCGGCTCAGGTAATGGGCAAGGCCCATACCCATACGGGGAGGAAGTATGCCAAACAGCCATTTGCTGACCGGATTGCGGAATACTTTTTTGAGTCGCTTATATCCATGGTCCCCGGGGCCAAGGCCATCACCATGCCCGATCAAAAACTTCTTTCCGTTGCGTTCAAATTCTCCGGGTTCAAAATAAACCGGCATGTTCAGTTCTTTCTGAAAATAATCCCGCACCCACATATCATGGTTGCCGGCAAAGAAATGGAGCTGGATTCCCGCATCTGAAAGTTCAGCCAGTTTGCCCAGCAGTCTCACATAACCTTTCGGAACCACCCTGCGGTATTCATACCAGAAATCAAACATATCTCCAACCAGAAAAATTTCGGCAGCATCTGTTTTTATTTCATCCAGGAACTGAACGATTATTTTTTCCCGTTCAAGGCTTGCGGCATGATCGGGTGCGCCGAGGTGAAAGTCGGAGAGAAAGTAGGTTTTTTTATTGTGAGGAAGCAACACCCGGCTTGATCATTTCTTATGACTCATGTATTCCAGCATATCCCCGGAAACTATCACCGGTCTTCCGCTTACATCACCGTTGTACCAGTATATCCAGGCATGGGTTACCTGGCCGCCGATATGCACTTCCGTAATTTCCCTTCGGTACAGCTGCACTTCATCCGGCTCCACAGACACTCCTTCATAATCATCCAGCTGGCCGATGGCCCAGGAAAACTCATGCGGGTTATTGGCTTTGTATAATTCACCAACGATAAAATTGCTCTCGTTGGTAGGCAGGCCTGCAGGGTAACTTCCCATGTCAAATAGTTTGCCCCTCACCTTTGCATCGTCAACAAAAGAAAAAAAACGGCTGATATACTCATACACCGGGCTGCGGAACCCGCTGCGGAGGGAACCGTACACAAATAGCTGATAAACGCCGGGGTTGGTCATGTTGTAAAGATAAGAAAGGGAATTAGTTAATCAGGTATTGGTTAATGGGCTTCTTATCCGGATATTTTTAACTGGCCCGAAGCCCGACCGCGGCACGGAAATAAATCTAAGTGTGAGGAAGTTTCAATCTAAGGGCCTGATTAACCAATTAACTAATCCCCAATTAACTTTCTAAGAGAAACAAATACACTTCCTTCGGGCCATGTACTCCCACCACTAATGTCTTTTCAATATCTGCCGTGCGGCTGGGGCCGGTGGCAAAACTGAGAAGGGAAGGAAGGTTACTGCCATACTTTTCTTTGACGACCTGCAGCGCATCCTTTATATCATACACCAACTGATTAGTAAAGGCCACACATATATGCACAGGTGCATACACACTGGCTGACCGGCCGCTTTGCTGTGCGGCGCTGAGTACGATGCTGCCGGTTCTTGCAACCAGGTACTCACAACCGGTGATGGATACATCGCAATGAGCCAGGTCAGTTTTCACCAGCCGGTCTTCTAATTGTGAAGCTACCGGTGCCAGTAACTTTTCTTCCACACAGAACACTTTTTGCCAGTCCTGTTTCTTAACTAAACTGGCAAGCTGAAAGGCAAACTCCTGCTGGTTGATGCAATAAATAAACTTGCCCTGCAGTTTGGTGAACTGCTCGGCAAATTCTACTTCGGGCTCCTGCTGCAGCGGAGGAAATACGGATTGGCTACCCTCGCTCTGCGGAAAAGGTAAAGGCGTTGAGTGACTCAACGCCTTGCGTATTTTTTTTAAAATATTCTCTTTGGAGGGAGAAACATTCATGAACAACAGATTTGATTAAACCGACGGCGCCAAATCAAAACCGCCGACCTGTTCATCGGGCTTTTCTTCAGTTTCCTTTTTAACAACAGCAGGCGCTTCTTCAGCAGGTACGACAGCCGCCTCATCCACCGTCAGCGTTTTCTTTTCTTCAAAAGGACGTTTGCCTATCAGTGCTTCCACATCACTCTGAAACAGCACTTCCTTTTCCAGCAGCGCATTGGCCAGTTTTTCCACATCTGCCTTCTTTTCAGTCAGCAGGGTTTTAGTTTTCTCATAGGCCTCATCAATCAGTTTACGAACCTCATCATCAATCATCCTGGCTGTTTCGTCGGAATAAGGTTTGGTAAAAGTGGTTTCCTGCTGCGGGTCATAGAAACTGATATTACCGATTTTATCATTCATGCCATACACCGTTACCATAGCATAGGCTATCCTGGTAATCTGCTGCAGATCGTTTTGTGCGCCGGTAGAGATCTTATTGAAGAAAATTTCTTCGCTGGCCCGGCCGCCCAGTGTCATGCATATTTGGTCGCTGAGCTGGTCGGTGTTATACAGGTATTGCTCCTTGGGTGTGTACTGCGCATAGCCCAGCGCTGCGGTCCCTCTCGGTACAATGGTTACTTTCAGCAACGGGTAAGCATGTTCCAGGTACCAGCCGCAGACGGCATGGCCTGCTTCATGAAAGGCGATAATTTTCTTTTCCTCCGGAGAAATGATCTTATTTTTCTTTTCCAGCCCGCCTATCACCCTGTCCACGGCATCCTGAAAGTCCTGCATATCCACCGCTTCTTTATTCTTTCTTGCGGCAATCAATGCTGCTTCGTTACAAACGTTGGCAATATCCGCTCCGGCAAATCCGGGAGTTTGTTCAGCCAGTTTATGAATGTCCAGTGTCTTTGAAATTTTAATAGGTTTCAGGTGCACCTTGAAAATGGCTTCCCGGCCAACGAGGTCGGGTTTGTCAATGGTGATCTGCCTGTCGAAACGCCCCGGGCGGAGTAATGCCGTATCCAGTACATCGGGACGATTCGTGGCTGCAAGAACAATGATGCCTGCATCTGTGCCAAAACCATCCATCTCCACGAGCAACTGGTTCAGGGTGCTTTCTCTTTCATCATTACTCATCATCACATTCTTGCCCCTGGCACGGCCGATAGCATCAATCTCATCAATAAATATGATACAAGGCGCTTTTTCCCTTGCCTGTTTGAACAAATCTCTTACCCGGCTGGCGCCAACGCCTACAAACATTTCCACAAAGTCGGAACCGCTCAGGCTGAAAAAAGGAACCTGTGCCTCTCCTGCCACTGCTTTAGCCAGCAGCGTTTTACCCGTGCCGGGAGGGCCAACCAATAATGCGCCTTTGGGAATTTTGCCGCCAAGGTTGGTGTATTTCTTGGGGCTTTTCAGGAAGTCAACTATCTCCATCACTTCCACTTTGGCCTCATCCAGACCCGCCACATCGGCGAAAGTGATACTTACTTTGGTTCCTTTATCGAATAAAGTGGCCTTTGATTTGCCAATATTGAAAATACCGCCGGGACCGCCACCACCGCCTGCACCACTACCCATTTTACGCATCAGCAGTACCCATAGTCCCACAAACAATAACACAGGAAGCAAAAATTGCAGGATGCCGCCAAACCAGTCCCTTTCATTGTCCACATCAAAAGGGACTTTGATGATGGCGGGATTTTCTTTGTAAAAATCGTCTATTCCTTTTTTAAATGTATCACCACTGGTAATGGCAAAATAAACATGGGGGCCTTCTTCAGTTATTTTTCCGTTCACCCCCTTTTTCAGTTTTTCTGCATATTTATCTGTTCCTGCTTTGGTCAGGAAAACTTTTACTTTTTTCTTGTTGTCAATGATCATGTACTTCGACACATAACCGGAAGCTATCATGCTCTTAAAATCCAGCTCGTTTATTTTCGCCATGTTCCGGGAGAAAGGTCCGAAAAGCTGAAAGCCTATCAGCACCGCAAATATGATGGCATAAATCCAGTAAATGCTGAAGCGGGGCCCCTTTCTTGGCTGCTGGTTAGGGTCATCCCCACCGGGTCCCGGGCCCTGCTGGGGACGATTGCCAAATGGCGGTCTTTTATTAGAATCCTGCGGCATGTTATATCTGTATTCTGCTATTTAATGATTATCGCAATAAAAAAGTTGAATGGCTTTCAACATTTAACAAAGATTAGTCATCATGGTTCTTCGTGGCTCCATCGCTCCACATATCCTCGAGCTTGTAAAACTTCCTGTTTTCCGGCAGCATTACATGCACCACTACATTTACATAATCAATGAGTACCCACTGCAGGTTCTGGTAACCTTCATGATGATAAGGGTTTTCAGCACATTTCTCTTTCACTTTTGCCTCCACATTGTCGGCTATGGCTCTTATCTGTGGCTGGCTGCCCGCTTCGCAAACAATAAAGAAATCGGCGACAGCCTCACTTATTTTTCTCAGGTCAAGGGAAATGATATGCTCCCCCTTTTTTTCCTGTATCGCAGCAATAATGGTTCTGATGATTTTTGAATTCCCCGTTAACCGGACTGCACTTTTTTTCTTTCGGTTGGTCAGTACTGCCAATTGTTCCAATAATTGAGAGTGTTTGTTTTTTGGTTTATGTTTACTGCTTCAAAAGTAGCAATTAATTGCCACAACCCCCTCAAAGCAGTCCTTACAAACCCCCCGCAAATAGCATTGGTTCGCCATTCATTGAACTGCAATCGGTTGACAGCACCAATAACTATGCCCGGCAGCAGATACATGCTGGATTGGCACAGCATGGTATGACCCTTTTTGCCCATGAACAGACGGCTGGTAAAGGACAGCGGGGCCGGGCCTGGGCCTCTGAACCAGGTGCCAATATCGCCATAAGCATAGTGGTGAACCCAGCGCCATTGCCGCTTAACCGGCAGTTTCAGTTGAGTGCATGTGTGGCCGTATCCGTGCATGAATTCTTTATAAAATACGCCGGAAATGAAACGAAGATTAAATGGCCCAACGACCTGTACTGGCAGGACAGAAAGGCAGGAGGGATATTGGTTGAGTCTGTAGTTAGTGGTCGGGAGTCGGGAGTCGGCTGGCGTTGGGCAATAATTGGTATTGGTATTAATATCAATCAAACTTCTTTCCCGGCTGAATTACCTAACCCGGTTTCATTAAAACAGATATCCGGGAAAGAGCATAACCCCGTAATGCTGGCTAAAGAACTCTGTATTATTATTGAAAACTATTTTCAGCAACTTATAATTAAGGGATTTGATAATATTTATGACAAGTACCAGCAATACCTGTATAAAAGAAATGAAAAAGTGAAGCTGAAAAAAGGTAACCGGGTTTTTCAAGCAATAATAAAATCGGTCTCCCCTTCAGGAAAATTAATAGTTCAGCATTCCATAGAAGAAGACCCGGCAACTATCGGGTTTGATTTTGGGGAAGTGGAATGGATCCCCTGACATTTATGACTTATTTGACTATTTTTTCTCCCTCCACAGTGTAAACTTCCTCGAAATAGTAAAGCCCCAGCGGAACTGCCCCTTGCCCCAGGAAGTGATGGTGCGGGGGATATAGCGGTTTTCCAGTATTTCAGTTGCATTGGTGAAGTTCAGCCGGAAGATATGCCCGGCAGTAAGTATTTCAAAACCCACTCCCAGCGGGTCATAGAATTTTATATTGTCATTTATCCTGAATGAATCTTTGCTGGCATCGCTGCGGAAGGGATGAAAATAATCCAGCAGCAGGTTTACCCGGCGGCCCAGCGGCAGTTTGATAGCGCCGCCGATTGCAAAAAAGTTTTTCTGATCATAACTCATGGCATAGCCCCGGGTCACAAAAGTGGGGTTGAGCTGCACACTCACTTTTCCCGTTTTTTTAGCGATGATCAGTTGCAGCACATTGCTCATTCTTTCACCGAGGCCATCATAACTGTTATCCTGGTTGGCAAAAAGGTTCTGCGGGCTGGCCGCAATTACCATATTTCCGAATATGGCCAGCGATATGGGATGCGAGGGGTCATTTTCCCGCTGCTGCATGATCTGGTATTTGGCGCCTATCTCGTATAGCTGTGTTTGCGCACTGGCGCCCTTTACCCGGGCAATACTCGCATCAAAATTCTCTCCCAGCCCCACAGTAAAGGCGATGCGGATATCGGCCGCATTATCCAATCCGAAGAAGCGTTTGATTCCGCCGTTGCTGCCGCCGATGTCGCCAAAATTGTGGGTGACGTTGAAATCCATTTTTCCCTTGCCCACCAGTTCCGGTGTCCGGGCATTGATAGTTTTGGTGGAACTGAACACCTGGACCGGTTTGCTTTCTTTTTTATCCTGAGCAATCATTTGAAGTGAAATACAGAGAAGAATAAACAGTGTCGTCTTTTTCATACTTTGTTTATTTAAGTAATACGGGATTAATCGTTTGTAAATTCAAACAGGTTGCTTGTAATACGGGGATAAATTAGCTGAAAAATAAAAAAGCTGCAAGCAAAGGATTTACACAGGCGGGGATAAACCTTCAGACTATCCGCTGATGAATGGCCTTGGAAACCGCTTCAGAAATAGAAGCCACATGCAGTTTCTCGTAAATCTTTTTTACATGGGTACGTACGGTTTCGTAGCTGATGAAAAGCTGATCGGCTGCCATTTTATAGCTGAGTCCGTTCACTACGCAGGCCAGCACTTCTTTCTCCCGTTTGGTAAGCTGGTAGTCCGGGGTCTCCTGCTGTTTTTCCGCTGAGGGTAATTGCTGCATTTTGGTCAGCACTTTGCGGGCAATGGATGGCGACATGGGCGAACCGCCATATTGCAGTTCTTTTATCGCCTCAATCAATCTTGTATTCAGGTGGTTTTTTAAAATATAGCCTGATGCGCCGGCACAGATGGAATCAAACACCCGGTCATCATCTTCAAACACGGTTTGCATCAGGATGAGGACATTGGGAAATTCTTTTTTTATCAGCTTCACGGCTTCAATGCCTGTCATCCCCGGCATTTCTATATCCATCAGCACCACATCGGGTTTGCTGGCTTTTACATCCTCCAGGCAATCCAGCACATGATGAAAAGAACCAACTACATTAAACTCTTTTTCCGTTTCCAGCAGCAGGGCAATACTTTCCCGTATGTTCTTATTATCGTCAAATATGGCAATGCGGAGGTGCATGGTGTTATTAAAATTATTGTTTTTGTAAAAGATATAAACTAAAATTCAGTGATATTTAATCTGCAATTAAATG
>JBQTHS010000026.1:0-15780 GCA_052389635.1 Bacteroidota bacterium
CGGCTGGAGCGGCTCATCCATTACCGGTGCGCATACAAGGAGATACCATGGTTTGTTTGTGGCAGCTATCAATCCCCCGACAGACAGGATGGTACTCTTGTCCAGGCTGGACGAAACAATTGTTGCCGGCGAAAGCAGGCATGAGTTAAGTTGTAACCTTTATAACGGTGATGTTCTTCATCCGGGAGGCAATCAATACCTGGAAAGCTTCACCAAAAATTATTTTCCTGAATGGATTTATATCGCCGGAGGCGTGCAGTTAAAGAAAACCATCTGCATGATTCATGGAGAAAATACGGTCGTGGTTAAATACGAAGTGGAACAGGCGGATGCTGCGTTTACACTGGAGTTACTTCCGCTGATGGCCGCAAGGGGTTATCATGAACTGGGTCATGTCTCGCCAGGAATGCACTGGGATGATGATTTTAAAAATGGAATCTTTCACAATCAACCGGATGGTGTAAATAATGTATATATCTCTGTCCCCGGTTCCGCCTATCAGCATACACCAAGATGGTTCAATAATTTTAAATACAGCGTAGAACAATACCGCGGATTGGATTTCACTGAAGATCTATTTAATCACGGCACATTCTCGGTTCAGTTAAAAGAAGGAGATGAACTCAGTATCATTATCTCCACTGAAAATCCGGAAGGCAGAGATGCTGATGAATTACTCAGGCAGGAACTGAAACGAAGAAAGAAATTACTCAAGGGGCAGCCAGAAGATGAAACATTGCAACAATTAATTCTTGCTGCTGATCAGCTCATCGTTAAACGTGATGAAGATTTGAAGACAGTTATCGCTGGTTACCATTGGTTTACTGACTGGGGAAGAGATACAATGATTTCTTTACCCGGTCTCACACTCAGCACCGGCCGATTTGATGATGCAAAGAAAATTCTCGCAGCATTTGCGCAAAGTGTAAGCATGGGCATGCTGCCCAACCGTTTCCAGGAAAAAGAACCCCCGGAGTATAACAATGTGGATGGCACTCTTTGGTATTTTATTGCTGTTTATAAATACCTGCAGGCAAGCGGCGATAAAAAATTTGTACTCAATGAAATTCTTCCGGTACTGAAAGATATTATTGACTGGCATTTTAAAGGAACACGGTACAATATTCATGCAGATGAAGATGGATTATTGTATGCCGGTGAAGCTGGTCAGCAACTCACCTGGATGGACGCAAGAATCGGCACATGGGTAGTGACGCCAAGAATGGGCAAGCCGGTAGAGATACAGGCACTCTGGTACAATGGTTTAAAAATATTTGCCGAATTGCTGCGATTGAACAAACAGAAAAAGGATGCAGCATCAGTTGAAGGCAGCGCAGCAAAAACAAAAGAAAGTATTGATAAACTATTCTGGAATGCCGCAGGCAATTATTTGTACGATGTAATTGATGAAAATGGTCAGCCCGATACAACACTCCGTCCCAATCAGCTTTTTGCCATCAGCCTGCCCTTTGCATTGATTGAAGGAGAAAAAGCGGAAGCCGTATTAAAGATTGTGGAGGAAAAATTGTACACTCCGGTTGGCTTACGCAGTCTGCCAATGGAAGATGCCCGCTACGTTCATCGCTATGGCGGCGACCAGTGGCATCGGGATTCATCTTATCATGAAGGAACGGTGTGGAGCTGGCTGCTGGGGGCTTATGTGGATGCGTTGATGAGGTCGGATGTCGGAGGTCGGAAGTTGGATGCACGCAAAGTGATTGAGAATATTCGTTATCATTTAAACGAAGCCTGCATCGGTTCTGTTTCAGAAATTTTTGATGCCGATTCGCCGCACCATCCCCGTGGTTGTGTGGCGCAGGCATGGGGTGTAGCAGAAGTGTTGAGGGTGATGAAAGAGTATGAGTTGTTTAGTCCAGACACAGAAAAGACAAAGCCAAAAAACCGCCGGACTGGCTTGCCTGTATAACCTTAAGGAAATTAGAATTCCGGAAAGTTTTCATGTTGCTTCACCCTCACCGCCTGATTAATATGCCGGTGCTCATGAGTAATTAAAAACTGAAAAGCATCCCGCAGGCTGTAAGTAACAACCGAAGCAATAGGTGAAGTGATAATTGTTTTATCAATGTCAATGATGCTGCATCCTGAGATATAATCCAGGATTGTGTCAAGGCTTTTGTGATATTGCCCAATAATCTCAATTGCTGCCCCGCTCGCCGGTTGAATTTTTTTTGGCGCTTTCATTTTTCTCTTTACCTGTTCCTGCAACTGGTTTTTCATTATGCTGCCCCACAAACCGGTAAACGGACTGTATTTCTCCCAAATTTATTTCCTGTATTTCCTTTTGGTAATTTTTTCCAGGTCATTGAAATATACACTGTGCGATACAATCAAATGGCCAAGGCATTGGGCTATGCTCCAACTGGTGGATGCAGGCTGCCAGTTGAGTTGTTCCAGGCTGATAACCGAAAAGTTTAAACTGATTTTTTCTTTTGCTTCTCTGCCCTTTTGCAGCAACTGATTTATGAAAGCTTCGTCTTTCATTGAATCAAAGTTAAAAGGCAAATACCAGGCGGGAAACTATTTTACGCAAATCCTACCCAGTAAACCCACATAGCAAAGCTAAACGACAGCGCCAGCCATGGATTGAGGAATGCAAGGCCGAAAATAATGATATTGCAGATAAGCCCAATATTTTCGTTTCGGGTTGTTTGTTTTATTTGTGCAGGGGTAACATCGGTCATTAAAACACCCGGTTTGCGGCGGGCCGCATACCAAAGCAACCAGAAAGCCATGCTGATCAGAACAAAATAACCCGTATAAAAGATAGCGGCGGTTTTAAGACCGCCGGTCAGTAAAAACTCACCCAGCGTTTTTGTAGGAAAAGGAACCAGCGCCACCAGCATCAGCAGCAGGCCGTTTGTAATCAGAATGGCATTATCCGGTATTTGAAACATCTTAAACAGGCCATGATGCCCGATCCATGCAAGCAGCACATTTATAAAGCTAATGACATAAGCAAGATAAAGTGGCCATTTGGCAAGCAACGCCTGGGATAATTTTTTATTCGTTACATCGCCATGGAGTTCCACTCCAATTTCAATGGATAACAGGGTGATAGCAATGCAGAAGACCCCGTCGCTGAAGGTTTCTAGGCGGAGGGTTTCTTTTTGCAGTTGTATTTCGGTTTGGGTATTCATTTTTTTTCTCTCATTACACCGATTTTCACAGATTAATTCCGGCGAACATCCCCGGTAAGGAAACCTGTGTTAATCTGTGCACTGTTTATTTTATGAGGGTATCAATCTCTGCCTGCAGCTTTTCTTTTATATTATCTGCATAGCCGATGCACACCTGCCGTATGATTCCTTTTTTATCGATCACCAAATGTGTCGGAAAATTCTCCACATTCATTGATGTGATATAATCCAGGGAAGAACTAATGATATGATAGTTAAAGGGATATTTTCCCAAAAACTTTTTTATTTGTGCTTCATTCTCCGGCGCAGGGGCGATAAATACAACCGGGTTGTTCTTATTTTCTTCCACCAGTTTATTCAGGTGGGGTATTTCCAGGATACAGGGTTTGCAGGTGGTAAACCAGAAATTGATGACAACAATTTTTCCTTTCAGATTATCCGACCCCCATTTTATTCCAGCCAGGTCTGTGAAAGCAAATTTTTTAACCTGATGGTTTAAAATTGTTTTAATAAAACCAGCCTGACTGTTGTCTGGCTGGTTCGACTGCCCCAATGATGCAGCGCCGGATAAACAGGAAAGAAATATGAATATTACAATTTTTCTCATCATTAATTTTTGTCTTTGATTTGCGGCCAGTAGCTATCTGCTTTCTGAATTCTCTCCTGCCTGTTTTTATCCCAGTCGTTCCTTACAGAAAGACTGTAGTTAAGATACAGCTTCCCATTATCTATCGTCCATGCCTCCGGCACCGTATATGCTTTATAGCCGCGGGACAAACCATAGGCGCAATAACCACCATATTGCGGAGCATATTTTCCGGGATTTGCTTTAAATAAATCAAGGTGTTGCCTGGATGAAAAATACCAGTTTGCATTACTCCAGTTGTAAACAAACTCTTCCTTACCTTCTACCGGTTTTCCTTCGGTGAAATAGGCAACGGGGTCATAGCCTCTTATCGCCTTATCTGACTTTTCAAAAACAGCTGATTTTTGTGCACCTACTGAAAGAGCTGTGAACAAAATACCTGTTACAATTAATAATAGATTTTTCATTTTTAAATTTTCAACAAAGTTGATTGAAAACAGCGCATTGCTTTGTCTGTCATATGACAACTATGTAATTTTTTTTGGCATTTCTGTTAAAACGTATTTTCCGTCACAGGGCTGACAGATTTATTTTCCTGTAAAATTTTTCTTTGGAGTCCAAATGAACAAGAATTATAATTATGAAAAATAAATTATGGTTAGTTGCGGCTTTTATTGTCTCCTCAATATTGATTGCCGGATGTACAAAAGGAAAATTGATTAGCGAAGAAGGAAATTTAGTGCCAAAAACAGTTGAGTATGATCTCTCTTTGCCTTCCATATCAGTTAATGGAACATTATTGCATTCAGAAGCATTTGGGAATCCGGACAGTGCACTGATCATCGTATTGCACGGAGGGCCCGGCGCTGATTACAGGTCATTGTTAAACTGTAAAGAATTTGCCAGCCAGGGTTATCGGGTTATTTTTTATGACCAGCGGGGCTCTGGCTTATCAAAACGTCATCCTAAAAATTCTTATTCGCTGCAGTTGATGTATGATGATTTGAATGCTGTTATAAATTACTACAGAAGATCACCGGCACAAAAATTATTTTTATTGGGGCATTCGTGGGGAGCCATTTTAGCAACGGGTTATATCAATAAATATCCTGCGGCCGCCAGTGGTGTTATACTTGCCGAGCCCGGTGGTTTGATTTATGATGATATACAGGCTTATATAAAACGGGCAAGAAATGTAAGCCGGGCAGGTGAACTTTTTAGTGATGTCTCATATCCCGATCAGTTTATTACCGGTAAAGAAGATGAACATGCAATACTGGATTATAAATATGCTCTGGCTGCTGTGGCGGATGGTGCCAAAGACAATCCCACCGGAAATGAAGCCACACCGCCATTCTGGAGATTTGGTAAAGTAGTTGCTGATGCGCTGACAGAAATCGGCGACAGGGAAAAACCAGGTTTCATTACAAACATCCATCAATTTTCCACCAAAGTACTTTTTGTTTATAGTGAAAATAACAAAGCCTATGGTTTGCAGTATGCTCAAAAAGTTTCTTCTGCTTTCCAAAATGTGCAGCTTTTTAAAGTAAATGGCGCTGGTCATGACTTACTATATTTTCAAACTGGCTGGAATAATTTTTATCCTGTGGCGTTAACTTATTTAAATTCTTTAAAATAATCTCAGCATGAAAAAAATATTTATAATCATTACCTTTTTTTTATACAGACCGGATATAGGATTATCGCAGAATTTAAATTGGCAAAATTTAAAAAAGAACCAGAAGCATATTTTCAATATCAATACAGGTGTTGAATATGGGCTGATATTTGGCTTGGGTTATGGTTATCAGCTAATATCCCGGTTGCCCATAGTACTGAATGCAGAATATTCATTCCCGGGCGGAGAGAAATTATTTGATGATTTTAAAACAAAAATTGGCGGACAGATAAGGCTTTATAGAACCGGTAATATCAATTTCAGTGCAAAGTTATACGGATTGTTCCGGCGTTATGAAAGTGATTTTGCACGGTTATTAAATTTCGGAACTGATTTATCCGCAACTGCCGGTTATTATAAATCAAAGTGGTTTGTGGCAGGAGAAGCAGGTTTTGATAAAGCCATCGTTACACACTTCAAACACACAGAAAGTTATAAAACTCTTTACCCGGGGGTAAAAGATGGTTGGTATGAACCGGCAACCGGAGGTAATTTCTATTACGGTTTGCAGACAGGTTATTCTTTTAAGAAAACAGATATTTATCTGAAAGCCGGTAAAATAGTAACTCAGGATTTTCAAACCCGGCCATTAATACCTTTCTCGGTTCAATTAGGGTTTTACTGGAAAATTACCCGGTAAACTCACCCACAAAATCACATCTATTAGTCAGTCAGGCGACATCGCCGTGGTCTGGTATTGTTTCTCTTTGTAGTGCAAAATTATTTTCATGACCAGTCATTACGACATCATCATCATTGGCACCGGCAGCGGCGGCAGTACGATGGCTTATAAATTAGCACCGACAGGGAAAAAAATCCTGATTCTTGAACGGGGGGGCTTTATCCCTAAAGAAAAAGAAAACTGGGACCCGCATGAGGTCGTAACCAACGGAAGATACCGGCCCAAAGAAGACTGGTATGATAAAGATGATAAACCTTTCAAACCCTTTATTCATTATAATGTGGGCGGCAACAGCAAGATGTATGGCGCCGCATTGTTTCGTTTCCGTGAATCGGATTTTGAAGAAGTAAAACATTATGGAGGGGTTTCGCCTGCCTGGCCGCTGAAATATGAGGATTATGAAAATTATTATGAGCAGGCGGAAAAATTATACAGTGTACATGGCAAAAGAGGCGTTGACCCCACCGAACCTGCGGCAAAGTCAGCTTATCCTTTACCGCCGCTAACTTATGAGCCCCTGATCAAAGATTTGGAAGCAAAGATGAAACAAATCGGTCTTCGTCCTTTTCCATTGCCGATGGGTGTGAGGCTGCCGCAGGATTATACGGCTACGCAGGCGCCGGTAATACTGGAAAATTTTGACGGCTTTCCGGATTTGACCGACAGCAAGGCAGACGGTGAAGTGATATGCCTCCGGCCGGCGTTAAAGAATAAAAATGTGACCTTGCTCACTCATGCATACGTCGAAAAACTCATTACAAATACTGCCGGCAGCAAAGTGGAAGAAGTATTGGTAATTATCAATGGTGAAAAAATTAAATTCAGCGCTGCTATTTTTATCGTGGCTTGCGGTGCAGTGAACAGCGCCGCTTTGTTTTTGCGCAGTACAAATGAAAATCATCCGATTGGCTTAGCCAATTCATCGGGCCAGGTAGGCCGCAACCTGATGCTGCATCACAACGGTTGCCTTGTCGCTTTCACCAAAAAGAAAAATGACTGTGTATTTCAGAAAAGCCTGGGCATCGCCGATTTCTATCACCGGGCTGATGACAGTGAATACCCGCTGGGAGAAATTCAACTGATGGGACGCAATGACCCGGATACCATTAACTGGATGGGAGAAACTTTGTTTCCGGGTAAATCCTATGCAGAGTTAAAAGAAAAGAGCATTGATTTCTGGCTTACCGCTGAAGATTTACCTTCTCCTGATAACCGGGTTACACTTCGCAGTGACGGCACGATAAAAGTAAATTACACCAGAACAAACTACACCGCTTACGAAAAACTAAAAGATAAACTGAAAGAAATATTTGTGAAACTCGGTGAACTGGATGCTGATTACAAGGATGTAAAATGGGGCGGTTATGACCTGGATGTAAGCGGCATGAGCCACCAGAATGGTACACTACGCTTTGGCAGTGACCCCAAAACTTCAGTACTGGACTTGAATTGCAAAACACATGACCTTGAAAATGTATATGTGGCGGATGCAAGTTTCTTTCCGGGTTGCGGGGCATTTAATCCGGCGCTGACGATAGCGGCGAACGCTATGAGAGTAGGCGACCATCTTATTAATGAAATTCTGAACAAAAAGGTTTCTGCTATGAGCGGACAAGTAGCAGTTTAGATATTTTCTCATATGCAGTTAGTTTTGGTTTACGGGCTTCTGTTCCCAGAAGCCCTTATTTCAAATAAAATAAATGGAAGAAATAGCAAAGACAATAACAAACTACATCAGCCATGGACTGGAGATCATTGCAGCTGTTGTGATTGCTGCAGCATTAATCCGTTTGGTGATTGAATATTTTCAGACAATCGCTAAAATCAGAAGTGGTTTGTCTGCTATGGATGCCAGAGTACAGTTTGGCAGCGCTGTTGCTGTTTCATTAGAACTTTTATTGGGTGCTGATGTGCTGGCCACCGCTGTTGCTCCCACCTGGGATGAGATTGGGAAACTTGCGGCGATAGCAACAATTAGAACTGCACTTAATTATTTTCTTGAAAAAGAACTGAAACATTCGAAATCTCCGGTTTAACGTCACTTACACGACAGCTTTCTCGCTCCTCATTTCTTCTATTTGCAATATGAGAGCAATGCCCATACAGGTTTTTACCGGCCATTCAGGAGTGAAGCAGATGAAAGCTGCTTTCAGCAAGAACTGGAAACACTACCTGCAGGAAGCGCTGGGGCTTGCCATCTTCATGATATCAGCCTGTTTTTTCGGCGCTATGCTGTTCTCAGAAAAAAGCACCTGGTACCATGAAATACCTGATACCATGACGAGAAATATCCTGATGGGGGTAGCTATGGGAACAACGGCTTTGTTTATTTTTTATTCACCGTGGACAGCGCCTAGTGGCTCACAAATCAATCCCGCTGTTACGGTTACATTTTTTCGAACAGGTAAAATGTGCCGGTATGATGCTTTGTTCTATGCCATTTTTCAGATGGCCGGAGGCATGGCAGCTGTTTTTCTGATGCAAGGGCTGATGGGGAGTATATTAACGGATGCGCCCGTAAACTCTGTTACCACGGTTCCGGGAAAGCACGGCAAGTTGTGGGCATTGATAACTGAGTTAATAGTAGCATTTACCACCATGAACATGGTGTTGTTTACCTCCCAAAATGAAAAGCTGAAAAAGTTCACCAGGATATTTGCCGCTTGCCTGGTTTGTATATGGGTAACATTTGCGGGGCCTGTATCCGGATTCGGGATGAACCCGGCCCGTTCATTGGCAAGCGCATTACCGGCGGATTTATGGACTGCTTTCTGGATTTATTTATTCATCCCGTTTGCCGGAATGCTTCTGGCAGCAGAGTTTTATCTGTTTGTTGAGAGAAATAAGGCAAACAATCATTATCCTAAGAACCGGTTGCACACACAAAAAAAAAGTTTTCTTGAACCATTAGAATTCATGTTATGAAAAGGATTTCCGGTTTTATTTATGGGTTGATGCTTGTCTTTTTCACTCCTGCGATTGGCATTTCACAGGTTACCAAAGTGGATGCAATAGGTATTTCCGTAAAAGAAATGGACCGATCGCTGAAATTTTATACTGAAGTGCTGGGATTTAAAAAGGTAAGCGACAACGAATACAATGGGACGGAGTTTGAAAAGTTGCAGGGAGTGTTTGGATTGAACATAAGAGTAGTCCGGCTGCAATTAGGGGATGAATTTATTGAGTTAACTGACTATCTAACCACCGGTGGCCGCAGCATCCCTGAAGACCAGAAAAGCAATGATCTGTTTTTTCAGCATATCGCTATTGTAGTGAGTGATATGGACAAAGCTTATGAGCAGGTGAGAAAATACAATGTGGAACATGTATCCACTTCGCCGCAAACATTACCCAAATCCATTCCTGCTGCTGAAGGTATTAAAGCATTTTATTTTCATGACCCGGATAATCATAACCTCGAGCTGATTTATTTCCCGAAGGGAAAAGGGCAGGAGAAATGGCAGCAATCAAACGAAAAAATATTTTTAGGAATTGACCATACCGCCATTGGCGTAAGCAATACGGAGAACAGTCATTCATTTTATATGGATTTACTCGGCGTTGAAAGAAAAGGGGATAGCCGGAACAAAGGAACTGAGCAGGAGCATTTAAATAATGTAGAGGGCGCATCCCTTCATATCACCGGCTATCGTGCTGCCAATGGTCCCGGCATTGAATTTTTGCAATACATAATTCCGGGTCCGGGTAAGGAATATCCCAAAGATTCCCGTGCAGATGATATCTGGCACTGGCAAACCACCCTGATTGTGGATGATGCAGCATCACTTTACAACAAGCTGAAATCAGCAGGGCATTTGTTTGTCTCAAAAGAACTGGTGCACCAGCATATTAATGGAGTGCAAAGTAAATCATTTATTGTAAGGGATCCGGACGGGCATGCAATGCTGATAAAAGAATACAGCAAATTGGACTAATAATCAATAATTAATCATATGACTAAACGGATTTGTGTATTTGCTTTTGCAATGACAATTTTGATAAACCAATCAAAAGCCCAGGGCTGCAGCGATGCCGGGGTATGCACCATTCATTCCATTAAGAATGCAGCGGAAGCCCATGAATCAAAAAAAGGAGATAAAAATGACCTGAGTATTGGTTTTGGCTATGGCATTGGTGAACGTTCAACCAACAACTACACCGGCTACCTGGAGTACACCAGGAGCCTTTCTTCACGGACTTCACTTACCGGTAAAATGAGTTACAATGCAATCAGCGGAGAGCTTGCGAATAGCAGTGGATTGGGGGATTTGTTTCTTTCCCTCAACCATGCTTTTGACGTTAAGAAAAAATGGCAAAAATCTTTTGTGGTTGGTGTGAAACTTCCCTTTGATGGCTCCGATATTATGGAGAATGGTATTCACCTGCCCATGCCTTATCAAACCAGCCTGGGTACGGTTGACCTGGTACTTGGCTTGAATTATTCCCGAAAATCATTCGGCGCTACACTGGCCCTGCAACAACCACTGAAAGCAAGAAATGAAAATAAATTCCTGCCGGGCGACTATCCCGCCACTCCCGCCACATTAAAGTACTGGCCCTCGAATGAATTTGAAAGAAAGGGTGATGTTGTTGGAAGAGTGTCCTATAATTTCAAAACTGGCAACCGATTTTCCATCCGCCCCGGTTTGCTGGGTATTTATCACCTGGGCAACGACAGTTATGTGGATAACAGCAAAAACAGGAGGCCCATTTATAATTCAACCGGCCTTACATTGAATGGAAATGTTTTCTTTGATTACCGCCTGAAGAACGGCAGCGGTTTTGAACTCTCACTCGGCACACCATTTATTGTAAGAGAACAGCGTCCGGATGGACTGACGAGGAAATTTGTGGCGGCAATCGAATACCAGTTCAGCTTTTAAGCCCCTTCGTCAACCGGTTGACAATGCCCCATCCCGATAGTAGCTTTCTTTGTCACTATGAACCAGCAGGGAAATATCATTTGCCCCCTTTGCGGCGACCGGGTAGAGAAATTGCTTTACCGTTATCATCTCGATAATGAAAAAGTAGTGGTGGAAAAGATCAGGGAACATAATCCTGACTGGACGGTGAACGACGGCTTCTGCAGCCGCTGTGTGGATTATTATCATACTGAAGTGGTGATGCAGCAAAGGTTGTTGCCTGAAATTGGCCCTTATTTCCCGGTAAAAAGCGCTGATGATTTTATTATTCTTCCCACACCATTGCGCCTGGATGCGGATGTTAGGTTTACCGGCAAGGGAGTCACCATCTGTTTTATTGACAGCGGATTTTACCTGCATCCGGATCTGACAGAACATTCCAGCCGGATTAAGAAAGTGGTTGACATCACAAACGGCAATCAACCGAAAAAATATTTTCAGCAGCCTCAAAACAATGCATGGCACGGCACCATGACCGCAGTTGTATGCGCCGGGGACGGATTACTGGGCAACGGGTTATACAAAGGCATTGCCAGTGAGGCAGAACTGGTATTACTAAAAGTGATGAACGATGAGGGCCATATCACCACCGAAAACATTGTGAAAGCACTGCAATGGGTCTTGAAAAATTATAAGAAGTACAATATCCGCATTGTAAACATGAGCCTTGGTGATGATTTGCCAACATCCTTCAGGCAAAGCGAAGTAGATAAATTGGCGGAGCAACTGGTGGGAAAAGGGATCGTAGTGGTAGCAGCGGTGGGCAATGACGAACACGGCGACATAAAACCTCCGGCCAATTCACCGCATGTAATTGCTGTGGGTGGTGTGGATGACCGCAACCAACTGGGAGAGCCCAAACAACTGTATCATTCCACCTACGGCGAAACAATAGATAAACTAATGAAACCTGAACTGCTGGCCCATTCCATCTGGATGGCCGCCCCCATCCTGCCCGAAACAAAGGAGCAGCGGGAATCCGCCCTGCTGCATGAGCTTTTAAAAAAGGAAGATGCGGACCTGTTGAAAAATTTTTCGGGGTTCAGAGAAAAAATTCAGCTGGATGGCCGGGTTTTTGAATCAAATGATGTAACTTTTATCCGGGAATCCGTCATCAACCGCATCCAGACCTGTAAATATATTTCCCCGCATTATATGCATGTTGACGGCACTTCTTTCGCCGCACCCGTTGTTTGTTCTGTTATAGCGCAAATGCTGCAAGCCAACCCGCAACTCAGTCCGCCCATGATAAGAGAAGTTCTTTACAGCACTGCTAAAAGGATTCCGGATCTGCCTGCAGAAAGGCAGGGTTTTGGCGTCATTCAGCCCCGGAAGACCATTTTAAAAATCATAAAAAAAGAACTCATTATGAAACCGCATTCATCCCCTTACGTCAACAGCAGGCAAAAAACCATTGAGTTTTATGTTCACCATGACTGTGCTTCCCAGATTTCGCTGGCGGGCAGTTTTAATAACTGGGCCCAGGATGTATTGCTGATGGAGCCCGGTAAAAACGGGTTATGGAAGATAAAAATCCCGATGCTGCCGAAAGGAACTTATAAATATAAATTCCTGGTGGATGATAAGATGTGGATGGAAGATGTGGACAACCCTTACCGTGAGCCGGACGGTTTTCACGGTTTTAACAGCATTCTTGAAATAAAAAACTGATTGCTTTGAGTATTGTCAGCATCCTGCTATTGATAGCCGCAGCTTATTTGCTGGCAGGTTTGCTTTTTGCCATTCCGTTTGTACTAAAGGGAGTAACGAGAATTGACGAAGCAGCACATGATTCGAAATGGGGTTTCCGCATCATTATAATTCCGGGAACGGTTGTATTCTGGCCGGTGTTATTAAGAAAATGGATAAAAGCTAAAGCCACAAAGCCACAGAAACACTGAAATTAATTCAGCGACTCAGTGCCTGCCTGTCCGGCAGAAAGGTTTCTGTGGCAAAACAATATGATAAAGAATCTAAGAAAAAGACACCGGCAAATCTGGATGCTCTGGGCATTGTTGCTGCCCGCAGGTATAATTATGGCATGGCTGGCTATTCCCAATCAACCAGCTATTAAATTAATAAGCGAAGCAAAAGAAAATCTTTTACCGCAGGTAGCCGGCTCGGCGGATAAAAAAGATTATCTCGTCAATATAAGAACAAACAATAACCATACTCAGTGGCAACTCGAGTGGAAAAGCAAATCTATTCTTGAAGTTCCTTCAGCAGTTATTTACAGGATCATCAATCCCGCTGCCGGTATTTCCCAACAACAGCTTATCGGAAGAATTGAGGCAAGAAAAGATTATGTGTTTGCATTACCGGCCGATTCATCAGGATATAAAGAATTGCGGCTGGTTTTATACGATTTTATTCATGACAAAAAACTGGACAGTATCAACTTAATACCATGAGTGTATCCTATGCTGCCGTAGGCTGGAACAGGCAAAAAAGAATTTATGATTGGCTGATTGCGGGTTTCTGCATCAGTTATCTCGCCATTTTTGTTTCACTCACACTTGTTTTCAACAGCCAGGTTACTTTTGAAACACTGATAATCCGCAGCAGTTCCACCCTCGCACTGTTATTGCTTCATGTTATTCTTTCTATCGGCCCTCTTTGCAGGTTGAATAAAAAATTTCTTCCTTTATTATACAACCGCAGACATTTAGGAGTAACGATGTTTTGCTTTGCAGCAATTCATGGCGTATTCAGCATAATGCAGTTTCATACGCTGGGAAATGTAAACCCGTTTATATCGTTGTTTACCTCCAATACCAATTTTAATTCATTCCCCGCTTTTCCGTTCCAGGCCCTGGGCTTTTTTGCTCTCCTGATCTTTTTCCTGATGGCCATAACCAGTCATGATTTCTGGCTGCATAATCTTTCCCCGAAAACCTGGAAAACTTTGCACATGTTTGTGTACCTCGCTTACCTGCTTGTGGTGATGCATGTAATGCTTGGTGTAATTCAATATGAACGAAATCCTGTTTTTGTGCTGATGCTGTTTACCGGCGCTGCCACATTGATTACCCTGCACCTGCTTGCCGCTTTTAAGGAAAAGAAGATTGATGCAATGAAATTTGCTTTGCAACAGGAAGGATTTGTCTTTGTATGCGATGTAAAAAGTATTGAAAACAACAGGGCAAAAATATTCTCCATAGACAAGGAAAGAATTGCGGTGTACCGGCATGAAAATAAATTATACGCTGTGCATAATGTATGCAAGCACCAGGGTGGCCCGCTGGGCGAAGGAAAAATACTGGATGGCTGCATTACCTGCCCCTGGCATGGCTATCAGTACCTGCCGCAGAACGGGCAGTCGCCGCCGCCGTTCAAAGAAAAAGTAAGCACCTATGATGTAAAGATTATTGGAAGTAAGGTCTGGCTGGATCCAAAGCCATTTGCTGAAGGAACGGAGCGACCCGGAGCGGTAATTATTGATTAATTATTTCTTTTATGAATAAGGACGAATTTTATATAGGTTGGCAACCGAAGGCGCCGGGTGTTTATACAAAACATATACGCAAAGTTATTATTGCCCTTGTTGCTGTTGTTATTGGTGCAGGCGTTGTTTCGGCTCTTCTCCAAAAAAAATTTTCCTCTTCAAAATTTGAATACGGACAGTTGACCGAAGTAACAGGTATTTATCAGCAATATCCTGTTCCCTCCCTGAAAGTAATTACAAAAAGGGATGCATTTGGAAATACAACATATATCACCATGCCGCTGGTAGGTTATGGAAAGTCCGGCGCTGATGGTGTGATTGCTGAACTGGAAAAGGAAAATAACCATACACTTGATAAAAAGCTGGTTACTTTTCAGGGAACGCTGATCTACAGCGACGGAAAAACATTGTTGCAGATTGACAAAAATGATCATCCATTAATAAAAGCAGGTGGCACCGGGCAACAGGTCAATCCTGTTGTTAAAAATTTAGGCGAAGTGGAGCTAACCGGCGAGATATTGGATCCCAAGTGTTACTTCGGCGTAATGAAGCCGGGCCGGGGCAAGCCCCACCGTGATTGCGCCGTCCGCTGCATTGCCGGTGGCATCAGTCCGGTATTTTATGTAAGAAATGATAACGGAGAAACGGATTATTATCTGATTGCTGGCCCCAATGGTGAAAAAATGAACAACCAGTTAAAAGACTATATAGCGGAACCTGTAACAATAAAAGCCAGGGCGGTTCAGCATGATGACTGGATTGTTTTATACCTGGACAGAGATGTGACCATTAAAAGAACCGGCGGGTTAAGCTGGTTTAAGACAGATGAAATTTCCTGCAGGCCGGTTCATTAAAGAAGTAGCGAATCAGGAATCCTATTTTTTACAATGACTAAATATCGAAGGATTGCCGGAAGCGAAACGCCTGACCCTCACAGTGGAATAAGAACAAATTGGTCAACAATAAGTTAAACAAAGAGAGATAAGCGCTGCTTTTATGCTGAAAAAACAGAAAAAACCCTTTGCCCGTCTGCCATATCCCATTATCTTTGCCGCCCCAATTAGTTCTTTATTACCCTCCGAAGCTTCAGCGAAGGAGGGGAAATGGATGCCAGCCGTCGCTAAAGCTATGGCTGGTGAAAGATGAATTTGGGAGTCCCGACGTTTACAGCCGGGACGCTTGAACCAATAAATCAAAAGAAAATGGCAAAAGAAATCAGCGGCTTTGTAAAGCTGCAGTGTAAGGGTGGCCAGGCAAATCCTGCACCCCCGATCGGTCCTGCGCTGGGTTCCAAGGGTCTCAACATCCT
>JBQTHS010000027.1:0-71493 GCA_052389635.1 Bacteroidota bacterium
GCGGGTTCTTACACTCCTCCGCTGTAGTGGATATAGCATCAAACCCGATATAGGCAAAAAAGACCGCCGACACTCCTTTCATGATACCACCAAAGCCCTCTGGTGTAAATGGTGACCAGTTGTCGGGGTTTATATAATAAGCGCCCAATACAATTACAAAAAAGATAACTGCCAGTTTTATGATCACCATCAGGTTGCTGGCTGAACGGGATTCTTTGATCCCCCTGAATACGATATAAGTGATCAGCGCTACGATCAATAAGGCAGGTACATCCATGATAAGGCGGAAACCTGATATCTGTGGAGCATCAGCCCAGGCTGATACAGCAGCTTCTGATGCACCGGCTTTGGCGGTCATATAATCCATCGTCATCCAGTCGGGGATGTGCAACCCGGCCTTTGTCATGAGATTAGTGAAATAATCGCTCCAGGATATGGCTACGGCGATATTACCAATGGCATATTCCATCAGCAGGTCCCAGCCGATGATCCAGGCGAAGATCTCGCCGAAGGCGACATAAGAATAAGTATAGGCGCTTCCGGAAACAGGAACAGTGGAGGCAAACTCAGCATAACAAAGTGCAGCAAAACCGCAGGCGATCGCCGTAAAGATGTAAAGGTAAACAACACCCGGGCCGCCGTTAGAAGCTGCCGAACCAATACCGCTGAAGATACCGGCGCCTATTACAGCCGCCACGCCAAAAAAAGTAAGGTCCCGGACACCTAAGACCTTTTTCAGGCCTATTCCATGCCCGTCATGCAAGCCTGCTTCGGCTTCTTTAAGAATATGGGGGATTGACTTTTTTCGGAAAAGCTGATTTGCCATAACTGTTGGTTTTGGTATGTCAAAATAGCGAAAAAACTGTTTAACAGATGATTTAATGCCTGTTTTCTGTACTAACGGCGCTTTATGATGAAAATCAGCCTTGAGTAAAACCTGTGTCAACGGGCAGGAGTCGCCGGGTTTTCATCTTTGCCACATAAAATATTTTTTATGCAGACAACAATTCATCAACAGGTTTTTGCTAATACCCAAACAAGGAATAGTTCTCATTTATCGTTGTGGAAACGATTTATTCATTGGGCCGACGGGCAGGAGAAATACCGTTTTGGCTGGACGGCCGGGATTCTGGCAGGACATGGCTGCGTAGCCACCGTCATCACTATGGCCGCCATTGTTTTCACCGGCAATCATTTTATTCTCTGGCCATTTGCCATCGCAGCAATGGCAGCATGTGTAGTTGTTAACCTCGCTGCGATGCCTACTAAAATCACCATCCCTGTTTTTTTCTTCAGCCTGCTGGTCGACCTGGCCCTCATCGCCATCTGCATTGCCAATGGCTTTGATATAAGCGGAACTTATGTATAAGGGTTAATAATCTCTTTGTACGAGGAAATGGGCCAGTTCCCTCAGCGGTTCCTTTCGTTTGGAAAGCACGGCAATATCTTCCAAATGGGCAAAAGCCTCATCGAGGTATTTATCTTTTAGCTGCATGGCCCATTTATCTGCTTTGCAATCCCTGAAAAGCTGCAGCACTTTGCCCACTTTCTTGTCTGTGTTTTCAGTCAGCAGTGCCTCTAATTCCTTTTTCTGCGAAACGGTGGCTGTTTCGAGGGCATGTATGAGCAAAAAAGTTTTTTTGTTGGCGAGAATGTCTCCGCCTGTCTGTTTGCCGAATCTTTCAGGATCGCCGAATGCATCTAAGTAATCATCCTGCACCTGGAAGGCGATGCCAAGTTTTTTGCCAAATTCATACAACAGGTTCCGGTTCCTCTCACCGGCTCCTCCGAGAATGGAACCTGTCTGCAGGCTGGCGGCCAATGCAACCGAGGTTTTCAGTTCAATCATTTTCAGGTAGGCATTCAGGCTCACCTTTTTCATTTTCTCAAAGTCCATATCCATCTGCTGGCCTTCACAAACCTCTTTGGCAGTCTTGTTAAACAGGGTTAGTATCGGCCGCAGGTAACTAAGGTCGATCTTATTCAGTTCTTCATAAGCGGTAACGAGCATCACATCGCCGGCCAGTATGGCGGTATTCTCTCCGTATTTCTGATGCAGCGTTTCCATACCCCGGCGCAGCGGCGCTTTGTCCATGATGTCATCATGTATCAGGGTGAAATTGTGAAAGAGCTCAATGGCTGCACCTACATGCCAGGCATCTTCTCTTATCTCGTCAAACAATTCATTGCCCATCAGGCAGAGCACAGGGCGGATCCGTTTGCCACCCATTTTCAGGAAATAGTCGTTGGGAGCGTACAAGCTTGCCGGCTCGTCAGGAAAATGTTTCTTGTCGAAGTAAAGGGTGAATTTCTGAGAAAGCAGTTCAAATGATTGCATAGCTCAAAATAAGTATCATTTCCGTTTTTTACCTTTTCCGGCACTGGTTTTTTCTGAACCAAGCTCACCCGCCACCACCCATTCATAATCAAGTTGCCGTTTGGTCAGGTTAGCGGCCACCACTTTTATCCAGACCTTATCTCCCATCCTGAATTTTTTCCCGCTGCGGCGGCCCACCAGGCAATACTCTGTTTCTTCGTGGCGGAACTCATCATACTCCAGCAGGCTGTTCAGGCTTACCAGCCCTTCGCATTTGTGCTCCACCGTTTCCACCCAGAAACCGAAGGAAGCCACACCGCTGATGACACCCTCAAATTCTTCGCCGAGGTAATTCTTCATATACAATACCTGCATGTATTTGTTGCCGGCCCGTTCGGCATCCATGGCCGCTCTCTCCCTCTCACTACAGTGTTTGCATTTATCCTCTAATTTTTTATCCGGTTGCACTTTATTGTTCAGCACATCAAAGAGAATACGATGCACCATCACATCCGGGTAGCGGCGGATAGGCGAAGTAAAATGGCAATAGTTCTCAAATCCCAAACCGTAATGCCCGATATTTTCAGCCGTGTATTTGGCCTTGGCCATGGTACGGATACCCAACTGTTCCAGCACATGCTGCTCCGGCCTGCCATGCACATCTTTCAATAACTGGTTAAACGATGAAGCGATTGATTCCGGAGATGATGTATCGAACTTGTGGCCGAATTTTTTGGCAAACGCTGCGAAAGGCAGCAGTTTTTCCTCATCCGGGTCATCATGTATGCGGTAAGGAAATGGCAGTGGTTTGTTACTGAACTTCAGTTTTGAGATATTTTCTGCAACCGTCCGGTTGGCCAGCAGCATGAATTCCTCAATCAACTGATGGGCCTCCTTACTTTCCTTGACCATGATACCTACCGGGTCGCCTTTGTCATTGAGTTTGAACCTCACTTCCTGCGAGGAAAAGTTGATAGCCCCGTGGTTGAACCGTTTTTTCCGAAGCCGCTGGGCAATGTCATTCAGAATTAAAACTTCTTCTGCATACAATCCTGCTTTTTCCTCAATGACGGCCTGCACTTCTTCGTAGGTAAACCGATGGTCAGAAAGTATAACTGTCTTACCCAGCCAGTATTGCTTGACCTCTCCTTTGGGTGTGACCTGAAAAATAGCAGAAAAAGTCAGCTTGTCTTCCTTCGGTCGGAGCGAACAGAGGAAATTAGAGATATGCTCCGGCAGCATTGGGTTCACCCGGTCAGGCAGGTAAACGGACGTAGCCCGTTGATAAGCTTCCATATCCAGGTCAGTATCCGGTTCAAGGTAATGGCTCACATCGGCAATATGAATGCCGATCTCATAATTACCCGTAGTTAGTTTCCGGAAAGAAATAGCATCATCAAAATCTTTGGCATCCACCGGGTCAATGGTAATAGTGAGAATATCACGGATATCCTTTCTTTTTTTTATTTCATCGTTTGCGATAATATCCGGGATCCTTGCCGCTACTTCCAGCGCTTCGTCAGAAAAGGAAATCGGGAAACCCTCTTCCAGCAAAATACCTTTCAGCGCAGCATCGTTGCCGCCTTCATCGGCCAGCACACTCAGCACTTCACCTAAGGGCCGCTTGCTGCTATTGTCCCAGTCCAGCAATTTCACTACTACCCTGTCCCTGTCCTTTGCCCCGTTAATGCTTTCCAGCGGGATAAAAATATCAGGCATCGGTTTATCCATTTCAGCTACAAAAAAGGCAAAGCCTTTATTCATTTCCAGCCGGCCGATGAATTCAGTGCGTTTGCGTTGCAGCACTTCTTTGATCACTCCCTGCATCCGGCGGCCGCCGCTTTTCACTTCCCTGATGGCGACCGTCACTTTATCGCCATGGAGGGCCGTATTAAAATCGCCGGGCCGGATGAGGATATCCACTTCCATTCCTTCAATAGTCACAAAGCCCATCCCCGAACGGGTGATCTCCAGCATCCCTTTCAGCAACTGGCCCTGTGGTTGCCGCTGTTTTCCTTTTTCTTTTCTCTTCTTTGAATTTTTTCTTCCCATATTCCCTTTATACTTGTTTTTTAAAATTGACAATAAAATCGGTCAGCAGTTTATTGAACTGCTCTCCTTCCCCGAAAAGAAACCGGTGCCGGATGGGGATGATGTACAGCGGGAGTTCCCCCATTTCGCCGGTGAACTTCTCAAGCCTTACCGCATCTTTTTCTGTTGTCAGTATGATCTTATCTTTTGTTTTTATTGTATTGAACTTGTTTCTTATTTCGTTCAGGTCATCAATCGAAAAAATATGATGATCCGGGTATTGCAGCATCTGGTAGCCGTTGCTGTGCTCTTCCAGCATTTTTTTCAGGGGGCGGGGGTTGGCAATGCCTGTCACCAGCAATACTTCTGTAGTACTTACCAGCTCTATTTCTTTTTTACTGACCAGGTGATAAGGACTGCTGTATTCAATAGTAGTAAAGAAAGTTTTCTGACCCTTCAATGGTTTTATCTCACGGATTATCCTCTCCTTCTCTTCCTCATTAAGACCGGGCTTGCATTTGGTCACCACGATTACCTGTGCCCGTTTATAACTGCTTTTCAAATCCCGGAGATCGCCGGTTGGCAGATAGAAATCCCTTGTAAAGAGGTTGTCATATTCGGTCAGCAAAATATTCAACCCCGCTTTCACAGCCCTGTGCTGAAAAGCGTCATCCATTATGATGGCTTCCGTAGCAGGCCTGTCATGCAGCAGTTGCGGAACAGCCACTAATCTTTCCTCACCCACCGCCACCGGCACATCGGGGAATTTCAAATGAAACTGCATGGGTTCATCGCCTATATCCAAGGCCGTGTTATTTTCATTCGCCAATGCATAGCCTTTTGTCTTTCTTTTGTAGCCACGGCTGAGTGTTGCCACTTTAAACCTGTCTTTAAGAATCCCCACCAGGTACTCCACCATAGGCGATTTGCCGGTGCCGCCCACAGAAAGATTACCCACACAGATCAGCGGCAGGCCAAAACCGGCTGACTTCAGGATTTTTTTATCATACATGAAATTCCTTACAGCAATCCCCAGCCAGTACAGCAAAGCAAAAGGCAATAAGAGGATCCGGAATGATTTCAGGAAAAAGTTAGAAAACATAAACAGCCTGGCACATAAAAGAATGGTTAAAGGTACAGTAATCCGCTCAGCTATTGCCGGATTTATACCTGTCCTCAATAAACACAGAGAAAACAGTGGTACCATAGTTCTTTTCCGTTTTAAAGAACGGAAATGTCCTGTAGTCATTTCGGGGAGTATGCTCCAGTACAAACCAGCCGCCCTTATTCAATAATTGTTTTTCGAAAACCAGCTTTGGTAAGTCATCAATATTAGTGAGTGCATATGGCGGACCGGCGAAGATAAAGTCAAATGTACCGGTACAGGTATTGATAAATTTGAAAACATCCCCCCTGATAATCTTCAGGAAATTCAGCCCGAGTGATGCAGCTGTTTTTTTGATGAACTCATACATGGCTGTATCTTTTTCAACAATAGTTAAATCTGTAACTCCCCTTGAAGCAAGTTCATAGCTGATGTTACCGGTTCCGCCAAAAAGGTCGAGGGTTTTAAGCGGGTCAAAATCAAGATTGTTTTGAAGGATATTAAACAATCCTTCTTTGGCTATATCTGTCGTTGGCCGGGTATGCGGCATTTTGGATGGCGGATTAAATCGCCTTCCTCCCAGTTCACCGCTTATGATACGCATTTTGAGAGATCATTAAGTGAAGTAAAAAAATGAGCGGGGTGTTCTTTGTTACTGCGCCATGCTGCATCCCTGAAATCAATATGGATAAAATACTGGTACAATTCTTTATAAAGAGCCGACTGCCTGTCCACCAGCCCCGAAAGTTCAAGTTTCACCTCATTTTGTGATAAAACAAATTGCTGGCAGGTCTTCAGCAGAAAATAGATCACATCCTCCGGTGTGCTGTATTCAAATGTCTGCGACAATAACAATTGGTGGCTCCTTGTTGCCAGCAAGGTAAAATCATGCTTGCGGAAATCAACCCGGAGACAACCTGCTGTAGTGGTTTCATTGTTTCTCAGGCTCACAGATGCCTGGTGCCATGTTCCTGCCGACGGGAATTGCCGGTTGATCCATTCATAAACTCCTTTCGGTACAGCATATACATTGAACAGCTGCCATTCCGGCAACATTTCTGTAACGGTAACAGTTGAAGCGGGGAGCAATCCTTTCAGCTGTCCCGCATCTTCATGCCTGAAACCGGTTGCAGGAATAAGCATACTCTGGGGATAATCATAACAGACCTGCACCTGGTAAAAAGGCTGGTTCAGTTCGGGATGAAGGATTAAAAGTTCTCCCAGGAAATTGCCGTCCACCTCTTCTGCTGCATACCAGGCAAGTCGTGTCAGTTGCCCTGCAGAATTGTCTGTGATAGCAAACGAGCAGTATCTTTCCCCGATCCGGAAAAATAAAACAGGTTGTACAATCGAAGAGCCGGGTTGTTCTTTTATTTCAAATACAGGTCTCACTGTTTTGGATTGCTGCAATAATAGACAAAAAACCTCACCTGACCTCTCCCTCCGGGAGAGGAACCGCACACAGCCCTTGCTTTAGCTAAACCCTGCTTCGGTAAAGAAATATTCTTGTACATACTGATCCTCGTATCAGAAGAAGGTCGGGATGGGGTTTTATTGTAGGTTTGCGCCACTTTTGACAATGGCAACTCCGGCATCCCATAGTAATTTACAGGTAGAAGTAACCAACAGGCAGATACTGAAGATGGCGTTGCCCATCAGTCTTGCCATGTTGGTGCCCCAGGCCAATTTCGTTCTGAATACGATCTTCATCAGCCGTATTGATACAGCAAATGAAATGTTACTGGGCGTTGCGGGTATCACAGGCGTATTCTACATGATTTTTGCATTGGTAGGGAATGGCCTCAATGCCGGCTTGCAGGGATTACTGGCACGACGTGCCGGCGAGAACCGCCCGGCTGAAATAGGCAAATTATTTGCCCAGGGACTTTGGATCGCTTCCTTCTTTGCCATAGCGGCGATCATGCTCACTTTTTTGGCAGCACCTTCTTTTCTTGGTTACAGTCTCCAGTCCGAAGAAGTGGAACGGAAAGCGATCAGTTTCCTGAAGATCCGGGTATGGGGTGTTCCATTCCTGTACTTTTTCCAGATGTGCAATGCACTACTGGTAGGTACCAACAACAGCCGTTACATGAAATATGGTTTCTGGACCCTGGCAGGTCTTAATATCTTGCTTGATTATGCGCTGATCTTTGGACATTTTGGTTTACCCGCATTAGGATTCAACGGTGCTGCCTGGGCCTCTGTTATTGCTGAGATCGCAGGATTGATCGTTGTGCTGAGTATTATTTTCATCAGGAAATTCAACCTGCGGTTCTCGCTTTTTGAACATACCCGTTTTAATAAAACATTAAGCGGGTTGATATTCCGGCAATCTTCCCCATTGGTGGTCCAATGGCTTATCAGCATTCTTGCCTGGATGTTGTTCTATATTTTCATCGAGCATCGTGGTGAAACGCCTTTGGCTGTCAGTAATATCATGCGGAATCTTTTCGGGATCGTGGGCATCTTTTCCTGGGCCTTTGCCAGCACGGCCAATGCGATGGTGAGCAATATCATCGGGCAGGGAAGAAAAGAAGAAGTGATCCATCTTATTAATAAGATCATGCTTTTAAGCCTGGCGTTCTCATTTGTCCTTTGTTTATTGATCAATCTATTTCCCGGTCTTTTCATCGGGATCTTTGGCCGGGGTGAAAGTTTTGTGGAGGAATCAATACCTGTTATCCGGATGGTAACCGTAGGTATCCTGTGCATGTCCATTGCCACCGTATGGTTGAATTCAGTGACCGGCACCGGTAATACCAAAGTAAACCTGGCCATCGAGATCGTAGCAATATTGCTCTACACTATTTATATATACCTGGTTTTGAAAGTGTGGGGTCTGGGTCTTGTATGGGCATGGGCTTCGGAATTGTTGTACTGGTCGATTTTATTCATACTGTCCTTCCTGTATATCCGGAGCGGGAAATGGAAGAAGAAAGTGATCTAATATTCCTTGTCAAAGCTAACACGTACACTCCCGGTGAAGTTGGGGATGGGCGGATGAAGTTTTGAAATGCTGATGCTGATCCTTTTTGCCTGAGGAAACCCTGTCTTGATCTTCGCTGCAATATTCATCGCTACTGTTTCAAGCAGGCCGGTTGGCTGGGCCATTTCTTTTTTTACGAGCTCGTATAAAAGGGCGTAATTAATTGTTTCACTGATACCCGTGATCTTCCCCTGCTTGGGAAGATAAAAAACAGAAAGGTTCACCTCAAATTCATTGCCTGTCTTTTTCTCTTCCGGGTACAGGCCGTGATGGGCAAAAAAGCGAAGTTGCTTCAGTTCAATTGTGATCAATCCTTCCATTGAAGTGCCTTTATTATTTCTGTACGCTGTGCCATGATCCAGAGTTTTGAGCCTATAGCTTTTAGCCTTGCGCCTCCTTAATGAATTCCTTTGGCACTAAGATATCTCTCCGCATCAAGTGCTGCCATACAACCAGTGCCCGCTGCGGTAACCGCCTGGCGGTATACCTTATCCTGCACATCGCCTGCAGCAAAGACTCCCTCTACATTTGTTTTTGATGTACCGGGAACAGTTTTAATATAACCGGCTTCGTCCATATCAATCAGTCCTTTAAAAATATCGGAGTTGGGCTGATGACCGATGGCAACAAAGAAACCACTGACCGGTATTTCCTGTTTTTCCCCTGTTTTATTGTTACTGATTCTTACCCCCGTCACATTTTTTTGGCCCAGCACATCATCTGTTTCGGTGTTCCAGTATATTTTGATGTTAGCAGTTTTCAGCACCCGGTCCTGCATCACTTTACTGGCCCTCATGGCATCTTTGCGGATAAACATGTGTACAGTTGTGCAAAGTTTGGAAAGATACAAAGCTTCTTCAGCAGCCGTATCCCCTGCTCCCACTATCGCTACTTCTTTTCCCCGGAAGAAAAACCCGTCACAAACAGCACAGGCACTGACACCATACCCATTCAGTCTTTGTTCGCTTTCCAGTCCCAGCCATTTGGCCGATGCCCCGGTGGCAATGATTATTGAATCTGCATCAACCCATTTTTCTTCATCAATCTGCACTTTATAAGGTCGTGCAGAAAAATCAACTTTAGTGGCAAGGCCATAGCGGATATCGGCCCCCATCCTGGCCGCCTGTTTCTCAAAATGCACCATCATCTCCGGCCCCTGCACCCCATCAGCATAACCGGGATAATTCTCCACCTCGGTTGTAATAGTCAGCTGTCCTCCCGGCTGAATACCCTGGTACAATACCGGTTTCAGGTTGGCCCTTGCCGCATAAATAGCGGCCGTGTATCCGGCTGGCCCCGAACCGATGATGAGGCAATGAATCCTTTCTGTTGTTTCCATTTATTTCTTCTTTAAATCAAAGTTGGTAAAATTAAAGGTAAATGACTAATCAGCAGGGTCAGCTATACGACTGTACCGCAGCCATGAACAAAGCCTGTTAATAAAATGGCTAAAGGGGAATGACAACAGTATGGAATTGGGCAGCATACCCGCCAAAATATCCCAATGCACCGCCGCTTATATTACTCAGCACCCTGGTGGGTGTGGAAAAAGGGTTTCCAACGCTTACATAGTTGAACTCCATCGTCCGCCAAAAATCATAGGTAGCCTTGTCAATATTGCAAAGCTTAAGCGTTACCGTATCCCCCTTGTTGAAAAAACTGTATCCTTCAGAAATATCCGAGTTTCTGTCAACGCCCCGTTCCACCTGCACCTCGTAGCTGCTGCCGTCAATTATCTGGTCGTCAAATACTGAATTAAGGCCGGGATAGAATGGCTCGCTGTTTCTCTTTGTAAAGTACCTTACATAATCCCCGAACCCCGGTTTATCATAAGCCCGTACCATCACGGCTACTTTTTCCGGAGGGTTCCCAACCGGGGGAGGTTTCCAGAACAATGAATCAATGCGGCGGGTGCTGTCAGGTATGTTTGTAATGGCTGTGTATTCTTTTCCTTCAGCTATTATGCGCAGGGAATATTGCTTCTTTAGTTCCCCGGCAAAGAGTGTGGACGGACTGGCCGGGTCAACCGAATAATAATAAAAGTTGAAGCCGCCTCCGGCAGGTATTGTATATTCCTTCAACTTATGGGTAAGTGTTCCGTTGGATACATACACTTCTGCATTATGAACAAAACTATTGGACAGTGTTGCCGGGTCAATCCTGGAAAAAAAACCCGTACTTCGTGAAAGCAGCACTACCGGCGCCTGCCCGTTTTCAATGGTAGCTTCCACTACCAGTTTAGGAGCCGTTTCATCCAGTTTGAATTCAACAGCCCGTTCACAGCCGGAAAGAAGGAAGGCGATTAAGACCAATAAAGGGAAAGTAAATGTTTTCATGTACACCACAAAAGTAACAGCCGGGAGTGATAAAAGTTTTGACCGGCTGTTAAAAAAAATCCCGCCTCATTCTGAATGAGGCGGGATGTTTCTTTCAAAATCAATCAATTTAATTTTATCCAAGATAAGCTTTCAGCGCACTGCTGTACCTCGCCTTTTGCAGGCGCTTGATGGCCCTCTCCTTGATTTGGCGGATACGCTCCTTGGTCAGGTCGTATTTCTGCCCTATCTGTTCAATGGTCACCCCATTCTCTCCATCCAGCCCGAAATAAGCGTTTACAATCTCAGCTTCACGGGGGCTGAGTGATTTGAGTACCCGGCGGATCTCGTTTCTCAGCGAATCTTTCATCACATCATCATCGGTGTCATCGCTGCCTTCCAGCAGGTCGCCCATGGCCACATCTTCGGCTTCATGCACAGGTGCATCCAGCGATGTATGACGGGTATTGCTCTGGAAAATATTGTTGATCTCTGTCTCACTCATCTCCAGCAATTCAGCCAATTCTTCGGTTGACGGTTCCCTTTCATGCTCCTGTTCGAAAGCCATATAGGCCTTGTTCGCTTTGTTGTAAGTGCCAATTTTGTTTTGAGGCAGGCGGACTAATCTGCCCTGCTCTGCCAACGCCTGCAGTATCGATTGGCGGATCCACCACACGGCATAAGAAATGAATTTGAAACCTTTGGTTTCGTCAAAGCGCTGTGCCGCTTTGATCAAGCCGAGGTTACCCTCGTTGATAAGGTCACTGAGTGACAACCCCTGATGTTGGTATTGCTTGGCCACAGACACCACGAAACGGAGGTTAGCCTGAACCAGCTTATCCAAAGCCCTTTGAGAATCTACAGGATTACGGTTAAACATCTTGATCCGCTGGGCCAGTGTTGTTTCCTCCTCCGGCGTAATCATGGGGATCTTTGAAATTTCCTGCAGGTACTTCTCAACTGCCTGGGAATCCCTGTTTGTGATCTGGGTAGCAATTTTGAGCTGCCGCATAACTAAAAGAATTTAAGTGACAAACGAATAAAAGACAGTCTTTGTTTGCAGGTTGTTGCAAATGGATAGTTAATTGCAATAAGATGAATTACCGTCCGGGACTGTCTGCAAAAATAGCCAATAATGCCCGTAAGTCATAGCGATTGGACGTAAAAATTACCAACAGGTGTTAATCAAACAGTTTCGCAGGCCCCGGTCTGCCTGAAAGCCTTAACTGGTAAGGCTTTGGGGAAACAGATTAGTTTTTCTCAGGCATCTTCTTCCTGTTGTGCAGGAAGCATTTTTTTGCTTTTGCCGTTCCTTCTGAGAATAATCCAAAGAGCCAGGCCGCTAAGGATAAGCAGGGTCGAAATTACCTCTGCCTGCGTAGGCTGAAGGCCAAATATGTTCAACCTGTTATTCACCCTTATCTTTTCAATAAGGAACCGTTCCACCCCGTTAAAAATGAGGTACAGGGCGAAAAGGGTGCCCGGCACTTTCAATTTTTTGCGTAATGGCCAAAGTATCAGGAAAAGAATAAAACAGGCAATCACTTCGTAAAATGGAGTGGGATAAACGCCAAACTCAAGCTGATTGCAATATTTCGTATCGGTACATCCGGGTATGGGTATTCCATCTTCATTTACATTATGCGGGAACCTGTACGACCACATCCAATCAGGTAAAAATCCGGGCTTATCAGCGAGGTTACTGCGGATTCCCCAGTCACCATCGCCTGCCACCTGGCAACCGATACGGCCAATTCCATAGGCCAGCATCAGTGCGGGTGCTGCAGCATCATTCAGGTGCCAGAAACCGATCTTATGTCTTTTGGCATACCACCAGATACCAAGGGCAGCACAAATAAGTCCGCCATACCAGGTAAGCCCTGATGGAGAAAAAAGATAGGATTTAGGATCTTTTAAAAATCCGCTCCAGTTTTCAAATATGTCAAACAACTTAGCCCCAAGCAGGCCAAATACAAGGGCAATGATGGTTATTTCTCCCACCCTGTCATGCGGCCATATTCTGACTGTACGCTTTTCTGGCTTTGCCAGCTTTCTTTTATTCTTATCCCACCATTTTAAGCCGGCAAACAACAACCCGAGACCAATACCGGCGGGCCAGCTTCCCAAAGTGGAAAAAATGAAAGCCTGCGGGTCTTCAGTTGCAGAACTTTTCATGATAAAGAGGGCAAGTATTTTGTATCCGAGCAAGAACCCCAGCAAGAAATTAAGAAGCAACTCAGCAATGCTGGCTGGCTGGCCCACCATCACCTGCATTTCGGTTGGTTGCAACAAAGCCTGTTTGCTCTTTCTCCTCAGTTCATTGGCCAGTAAAATGGCAGCTACTATAAACGCTATGGCGACGAAAAAACCGAATGAATTTACAAACCGGAGGAAATTCAGCTCAATTCCAAAAAGGTCTTTGAAAGCGTAATACAGGTTGGGATACATGAAGAGTTGGTTGGTTGGCAGCGAATATACTAAAGAAGTGCTGATGCCTGATAAGAGCCATCATCTGCTGATTATAGATTTAGCGTAATTGACAACAGGTAAGGCAGCCGGTATCCTCTTTAGTTGCAGTATTGCTCAAAAGCCCCGATAAGGTTCTGGGCAATCATCTGCGCCGGACGGCCTTCTATCTGGTGCCTTTCGATGAAATGAACCAACTGCCCGTTCTTAAATAAAGCAATAGAGGGCGATGAAGGCGGAAAAGGCATCAGGTGCTGACGCAGGGTGCTTACAGCCTCTATATCAAAACCCGCAAAACTGGTGGTCAGAAAATCAGGTTTTTTAACGGCATTGGCTACAGCCATCAGCACACCGGGGCGGGCGGTTCCTGCTGAACAGCCGCAAACGGAATTGATCATTACCAGTGTAGTACCTTCTTTGGAAAGCTGGGCTTCCACTTCGCCTGAGCTAAGCAGTTCAGCGAAACCGTTTTCGGTCAGTTCCTCTTTCATAGGGGTTACTATTTCTTCAGGATACATAGTCTTTCTTTTAATTGAACCGCAAATTTAGATAAAATGCCCGGGTCAATGAATGCTGAGTGCAGAGTATTGAAATTCTGTCAGTAAAAATTCCTCTTTTCGGAAATAATGTCCTTTCATAATTAGCTGAACCGACAAAATGATACAGCAAAAGGCGGTGGAACACAATTTGACATTTGGTAACGGAACGCAAAATCATAAAAACAATAAAACTAAATAACCATGACAAACGTAAAATTCAGCAGCAGGCCTTTTGAAGGTACCCTGAGCAACCTTGTTGACAACCTTTTTTCTGAACTGCCCGTTTTATTCAGAAATGATTTTAACGAAACGACGGCAAAAGGCTTTGTTCCGGTGAACGTCAAAGAAACTGAAAAGACCTACCGGATGGAAGTGGTGGCGCCGGGATTCGAAAAAAAGGATTTTAAAGTAACCCTCGACAAAAACCTGCTGACCATTTCAGCAGAAAGGGAAACGGAACCCGATAGCCATCGGGTGAAAGAAGATAAAGAGAGACAGATCCGCCGGGAGTACAGTTACAGATCTTTTAAGAGAACTTTCACACTGGATGAAAAGACCGATGCAACAAATATTGAAGCCTCTTACATCAATGGTGTACTGGTATTAAACCTTCCGAAGAAAGTGGAAGTCAAAACACCGGCCACAGAGGTTACAATCAAATAAGTTCTTACGATACAATTTCGCCTTTGGAGCTTCACCGCACAAGTAAAAATTTTCTCATAAGCAGTTGGTTTTGGTTTAAACCCTCCGTTTCCACGGAGGGTTTTTCTTTGGCCTCCCCAAGACCCTCCAAAGGAGGGGTTGAAGAACCCTAAAGCAGATTATTAACTTTTACCCATTCACTATTCACTATTGACCATTCACTATTCACTCTTACAGCCCTGCCGCCTCCGGGTGTCAATGATGTATTGTATTTTCCACACTCCGTTGAAGCGTACTAATTGAAAAGAATTGACTCCGCAATGGCTGAACTGCCCGTTGTAGTAAAACTGGTAGGGCGTCCAGGCGATGGCAAGAGGTCCGTCTATTTTTACAGTTTCAAAAATGATCCTCTCGTCCAGTGAATCCGGCCTGGCTTTACTGACCTGGTCAACAAAACCCTGCGGGCTTTCATTTCTCACCACCGTCTTTCCTTCTTTAGTTCTTGATATGGTCTGAAAAACGATACTGTCGGAAAAAGTGCTTTTCAGCAGGGCGCCGTCCGCTTTCTTCATGGCAGCAAACATAGTATTGATAACTGTTTTTACAGAATCCTCAGCCGGCTGTGCCTGTGCTGTTATTGCAGCAAAGAGGATTGTTAACGGTATGAGAAAGTATTTCATGCTTGAAGATTTTAAGACTTTATGGCAAATGAATTGAAACATAAATGCGTTGGATTTATTTACTCAAAAATAAAACCCATAGCCATGCAGACAGCAAGAATAGTACAGGCGGTTGCTTTAATGATGATAGTGGCGTTGGCTGCCAGTTGCTCCGCAAGTAAACAATATACCAGCAAACTGTTTGCACCCCGCACAGAAGCGGGAAAAGACAGCCAGGCGGTTGTCCTGAAATTCCTGGACATGGATGAATCCGAAATGAACCCCGAAGCCTGGGTAAGCACCGATATCATCATGGGCCGGGATACATTGAACAAAACAACAGCGCTGGACAATTTTGCCAAATCATTTCCGGCTACAGCTCCGAAAATAAAAGCTGACACGATAGCTGTTGCCAAAGAAACAAAACCGGTGATGGCTGAAGTAAAAACAACGCCGGCGACAGAGGACCCCATCGCCAAAACAACCAGCACCGGTGCTATAAGATCGAAAAGAAGCCGTGAAGAATAATGTCAGCTCCGTTCTTCATTTATCCGAATCTTCAATCCCGAAATATTAAACACTAAAAACAAACCCATGAAACGGACATTTATTCTTCCTGTTGCTGCAGTTATTGCTACTTCATTTGTTTTTACCAGTTGCCAGCCCAGCCGGGTATGGGCCAACAAAAAGAAGAAAGAAAATAAGGAATACCGGGAACCGGAAGTTTACCGGCAACCTGCTCCTGCGCCCCCGCCCCGTTATTATGCTTCTTCCGCACTCATCATCAGCCCTTCGCCGGGTTTTGTGATGAAGCAGCATCCCAGCGGACGCTTCTATCACCGCAGTTCAAGAGGATACCTGTACTGGAAGGGCTATGATAACCGCTTCTACATTGATCAGTCTTACCTCAGCAGCATCAGCTACAGCCGCTGGGAATACGATGAATGGAGAAGATACAGCAGGCAAAGCCGTTAATATGAAAAAATGAAAGCCCCGACGGTACCGTCGGGGCTTATTACTGCGGCTGTCAGTTTTGGTTGCGACCTACTTGTAGCCGAGTATTTTCAGCATGCTTTGTGCAGTTTGTTGTTTGGCATACACCCAATCCGTCAGTTTCCCATTTTTATCATGTCCAACAATCACATGTTTGGGTGAGGGTATAAGACAATGTTTAATGCCGCCGTAGCCGCTGATCTGGTCCTGGTAGGCGCCGGTATGAAAGAATCCCACATATAAGGGTTCTTTATTGCCATTTACTTTCGGAAGAAACACTTCGTTGATATGTTCCTCCGAATCGTAGTAATCATGGCTGTCACAGGTAATGCCACCCAGCACCACCCGCTGATGGTCCTGGTCCCATTTGTTCACGGGCAGCATCAGGAATTTTTCACCAATACCCCAGGTGTCGGGCAGTGTGGTAATGAAAGATGAGTCAATCATATACCAGGTTTCCCGGTCGTTCTGTACTTTTTCGGCAATTACACTATAGATATGTGCCATGCTTTCCCCTACTGTGTAACTGCCAAACTCTGTAAAAATATGCGGCATCGGTACTTTGGCTTTTTTGCAGGCAGTTTTGATATTCCTGACAATCTCATTGATCATAAACTGGTAGTCGTACTCAAAACCGAGTGAGTGTTTGATAGGGAAACCGCCCCCAATATTGATGGAGTCCAGTTCGGGGCATATTTTTTTTAGCTGGCAATACAGGTTGATGACCTTGTTCAGTTCGCTCCAGTAATAAATATCATCTTTAATGCCCTTGTTCAGAAAAATGTGGAGCATCTTCAGTTGGAATTTGCTTTCATAGCCTTCTATCCTGTCCACATAAAACTCCAGGATGTCTTTGGCACGGAAGCCCAGCCGGGATGTGTAGAAAGGGAAGTTAGGCTCTTCTTCAGCCGCCACCCGGATGCCCAGCTTGAATGGCCCCTTTACTGTTTTAGCGTATTCCCTCAGTTCTTCTTTGTTATCCAGCACGGGTATCACATTATTAAAACCCGAATTGAGCAGGCTGGCAATGCGGCGGATATAGCCCTTTTGCTTAAACCCGTTGCAGATGATATATGTGTCTTTGCTGATCTTCTTTTTCTGGTACAGCTTCCGGACAATTTCTATATCATAAGCAAAGGAAGTTTCGAGGTGAATATCACTCTTCAGCGCTTCTTCCACCACAAAACTGAAATGAGAGCTCTTGGTACAGTAACAATAGAAATATTTGCCTTCATATTTGTGTTTCTTAAAAGCGGTGGCAAACATCTGTTTCGCTTTTTTTATCTGGCTGCCGATTTTTGGCAGGTAGGTCAGCTTCATTGGAGTGCCGTACTTGGCAATCAGGCCTTTCAGGTCAAGTCCGTTGAAGTAAAGGTTGCCGTCCTCCACTTCAATACCTTCCTGCGGGAAGTTAAATGTCTGCTTGACGAGATCGAGATATGAATTGGTCATGCGGGATGATGGGTTAGTCCAAATACTCCTTTGGAGCCGTGAAATATTTTTGCCGGGACAAAAGTATAAGATTGGGGAAATTGACAGCAAAAATTTTATCACCCCATTATAAACCCTGATCAGGAGCAAGCGGAACCCGCTACTTTCCGGGCTTCATATAGGGGGCTTTTTTTTACCATCCAACTTATCAATGGTATAGCGCAGCAAGGTTCCCGGCATGGTGGCCGCATATTTATCCGGGAGGGTCAATAGTCGTTGACGGTCTTTATCGCCTGTAGAGCGGAGCATCCGGCCGGTACCCTTATGCACCAGGTCTTCTTTGTCTTTTAGCGGCACAACAGGTCATTGCCGGAGATGGACGAAGACAGGATATGAAAAGTTACCGGTTACCATCTTCCTGCATTGATAACGCTGCATACAATACTCATCCGTTCGTTCACCTGCACCATATTCAGGTTAATGGTATCGGCCTGGCGGCTTTCTTTGTAGAGTCCTTCAATTTCAAGGCTGGTCTTGTTTAACTGGTTTTGGTCCAGGTTAGGGATACTCGTTTTCAGCGAGGCGATCAGTTCTTTCATCTGCTGGTAGTTCTCGTTATACAGCGCTTCAAATTCTTTCTGCATCCTCTTAATCCCTGCGGTTATCAGTTTTACAGAAGTGGGTGCATCGGGCGGGTACAATGAGCCTTCGTTACGGATATGGGCCGTATCCAGCCAGGCCTGCAGTTTCTGCGGGTCGTAATATTTCTGCAGCAGCGCTTCCACGGGCATATCCTTCAGCGGCTGCTTGCTGATGGCAGTATTCATGGTGGTGATGCATTCCATTAGAAAATCTTTCAGGTCTTCTTTTATCTCATCTGATTTCTCCAGCAGCTTTTCCACCTGCCGGGCAAACTCTTCGTTGATCTCATTGAGCCGCTCATACTGGTAAAAATATTTCTGCACTTTGTCGGTGAATTTATTCAGGTCTTCTTTAGTAATGCTTTTTTCCACTATCACCAGGTTGCCAACCAGCGAAAGCACGGTGGTCAGAATGCCGAGAGAAGGAAGATGTTTCTTTACCTGCTTGATGCCGTTCTCCTCCGGTTTGCTCAGAAAATTTTCAATCACATCCCTGAATTTACCACCGTCTGTTTTCTTCACTTTGTCCAGTATCGGTTTCAGCGCAGTAAGTATTTCGCCTTTCAGGCTGAAACCAAGTTCATTGTTCACCGGGTTATTCAGGCTGGTGATCTTGTTACGGTAATTGTCTTTCCGTAAAAGGCTGTTGAGGGAGTTCAGCGAGTTATTGGCGCTTTCCACAAAGTAGGCCACGGAGAGGATGCCCGGTTTATAATCTTTTTTCACTGCGACGGACTGTGCCATGCTTACGAAAGACGTCGTGCTGAAGGATACAAGAAGGGCAGTGATGATGGAATGACAGTTGGTAATTTTCATCTCCCGCATTTTAATGCAGGATGCCGGGGCTTTTCGCATTACACATGCCTTGTGGTTTTGTGAGAACGCAATTCTTTTCTGTTTGTGGCAAACAAACTGTTAAGGTGTGCAGCAAATCCGGATTATTATTTGTCGCCGCCGGTTCAGCACAATCCTGAGTCCTGTTTTCATTTGTGCTGGCTGCTGTCTGGCATACCTGCCTGACTCCCGGCACTTCCTTATCTTTGCCCACTCTTAAAATCAATCCAACATGGCAAACAGCAAGATTACCGGGCTGCTTGGCGATAAAGCCGAATACCTGCTCAACCACCAGTCGAAAACCATTTCAAAAGATGCACTGCACCTGCCCGGTCCTGATTTTGTGGACCGCATCTGGGCCAACAGCGACCGCAATCCTAATGTGCTGCGCAACCTGCAGGCCATGTATGGTACAGGAAGGCTGGCCAACACCGGCTATCTCTCCATCTTGCCCGTTGACCAGGGCATTGAACACAGCGGCGGCGCTTCCTTTGCCAAAAATCCCATCTACTTCGACCCGGAGAATATCATCAAGCTGGCGATTGAAGGCGGTTGCAATGCCGTGGCCACCACCTATGGCGGCTTGGGCTTCCTGTCAAGGAAGTATGCGCATAAAATACCGTTCATTGTAAAAGTGAACCACAACGAATTCCTTACCTATCCCAATAAGTTTGACCAGATCATGTTTGCTTCCATCAAACAAAGCTGGAACCTTGGTGCAGCAGCCGTGGGCGCCACCATCTATTTCGGCAGCGATGAATCGGCCCGGCAGATACAGGAAGTAAGCAAGGCTTTTGAAATGGCGCATGAGTTGGGTATGGCCACCATTCTCTGGTGCTACCTGCGCAACCCGGCCTTCAAAACAAAAGAAAAAGATTACCATGTATCCGCCGACCTCACCGGGCAGGCCAATCACCTTGGTGTTACCATTGAAGCTGATATCATCAAACAAAAACTGCCGGAGAACAATGGCGGTTATCTTGCCCTGAACACCAAAGAATCTGCCTACGGCAAAAATGACAAGCGAATCTATGATGAGCTCACCAGTGAGCATCCTATTGATCTCTGCCGCTACCAGGTCGCCAACTGCTATATGGGCCGTGCCGGTTTAATCAACAGCGGTGGCGCCTCCTCCGGTGCCAGCGATATGGCCGAAGCCGTAACGACCGCGGTGGTGAACAAAAGAGCTGGTGGCATGGGGTTAATCAGCGGCCGCAAGGCCTTCCAGCGACCGATGAAGGAAGGCGTGGATATCCTGAATGCGGTACAGGATGTGTATCTGGATAAGGGCGTGACGATAGCATAAGATTTTATTGATTTTTTTGTGGCTGGAACAACAATAAGACTTTCCCCTCTGCATCCCTGAAAATATCATAGTTCAATCATTCCTACCTTTACAGTACAAATCCTTTCCCATGTCAAAAGGCATGGCGATATTCGTTTTCTCTTTGCTGTCTGCCACCGGCATCACTGCGCAGCCGGTGGATTATAATGCCGCTCCCGTTCAAAAAAATAAAACGGTAAAAGGATGGCTGTATGGTTCCTTTGGCTGGCACCGCATCTATTTTACCAACAGTACAATTCATTTCCGCAACAACAAATCGCAGCAATATGACTTTCGCCTCATCCGGGCAAAAGCGGTTGATGATAATGACCTTAATATCGGCGAGGGCATTGATGCCCCGCAGTGGTCGCTCCGCTTTGGTTTTTTATTCAACAGCAAAGGCGGCTGGGGCATTGAGTGGAGTTATGATCATGCCAAGTATGTATTAAAACAGGGGCAGCGGGTAAGGCTGCGGGGGAATATCAGCGGGCAGCAGTATGATACTGACAGCATCCTCCATCCTTCATTCATCGAATACGAACATACCGACGGCGCCAATTATTACATGCTGAACCTGGTGAGGCGGAATAATCTCTTTACATCAAAGAAAAACCGGCATACCGATCTGCTGTTGAAGGCCGGGGCAGGCATTGTTATCCCGCGGACGGAGAGCCGCATCATGGGCGGGTATTACAATGAGCATTATCATATCTCCGGCTGGCTGGCCGGTGCAGAGGGCAGCCTGCGGCAGGAGCTGCTGAAAAATATTTTTGCTGAACTGTCGCTGAAGGGGGTGTATGCCGATTACAGCGATGTGCTGCTCTGGGGCGGTGGCCGGGCCAGCCAGCATTGGTGGTCGTTTCAGTATTTAATGACAGTGACATATCAGTTTGCTGTGAAGAAGAAAAATTAAACCAAAGCCGTCTCTTTACTTCCGTTTCATCTTTCCAATGTTCAGGCTCAGCCCGATTGAGGCATTAAAATTTCTTGCTTCAAGATTAGTGTTATTATCAAATGGTTCGGAAGAAAGGGTAAAGCCCCCTTCAAGACAGAGCCATTCCATTTTTGGCGCTGATACCTGCATATTCCAGGTGGTTTCCACAAAAACCAGTGTGCTGCCAGGCAGCCGGTCAAGGCCAAGATAACTCAGTTCGCCGGCGGTGTAGGAAGAGGATGCCTTGCCATAATGCACCCATGAAAACTTTCCAATCAGGCCTGTTCTGAAGTACCTGCCTGCAAAAAAACTTATTGCCGGCTGAATATACCATTTGGCCAGGTTGCTGCCGTAATAACGGCTGTAGTTTATATTTCCGTTATTGATTCCATTATCATCAAAAGAAAGTTTTCCAAAGCCTGCTCCCCCGTACACACTGAACATGATGTTCCTGTCTTTTGTTACCGGCACAAAATATCCAGCCCCAAAGCTGGTAAGATGGCGTCTGTATGCGACAACAGAACTGTCAAAATAGGTGCGGTCGAAATTATTAACGGCATCTTTCTCCCTGCGCATAAAATAATCAGCCGTTACAGCCCAGTGGCCGCTTACCGCCAATGCCGCCTGAAGGTCCAGCCCGTTATTATATTCACTGGTGAGATTATTGTCATCACCGCCTGTGGAGTAATAGCCTGCCAGTTTTGATTCCCCCTTTTCCCTGAGGTAAGGGCTGTTTGGCGGGGCCGGTGCATACACAAAACGGGGGGTGCGGCAACTGCTGAAAATAATGCAAAGCATAAAGAGCAGCGTAAGACCTTTTGGTTTCATCATTACATGACTGTTTGTAAAAGAATATCGCTGCCTGTATTCTCCGGCAGACATGTTCCTGCAAACTACTTCTGGTACACCCTCACATAATCTATCTCCATCCTTTTGGGAAAAATACTGTCATCCACGCCTTTTTGCCCTCCCCAGCTTCCGCCCACAGCAATATTCAGGAGGAGGTACATTTGATTGTCAAATGGCCATGCGTTATAACCGCTGTGTTCATTCCCAAAACGGAAATACACATGGCCGTCAACAGAAACTTTCACACTGTCCCTGTCCCACACTGCAGCATATACATGGAAAGCATCTGAGCAATCAGCCATGGGGATCGTTGCTGTTTTTTGTGTACCGATACTGTGATAATATTTTTTACAATGTATGGAGGCATGAACGGTGCCCTGGTTATGCCCCACATGTTCCATGATGTCTATCTCGCCGTCGTCCGGCCATTTCAGCGGCGTGTTCGTTCCCAGCATCCAGATAGCAGGCCAGGTGCCCCGTCCCGAGGGTATTTTAGCCTTTACTTCTATTTTTCCATATTGCCACTCTCCTTTTCCTTTGCTCACTAATCTTGCAGAACTGTAATTCATTCCCTGCATACTTTCTTTCCGGGCTTCAATTACCAGCAGGCCATTCTCCACTCTTGCATTTTCTTTCCGTTCAGCGGTATAATACTGTAATTCCTGGTTGCCCCAGCCATGACCCCCGGTATCGTAACTCCATTTTGAACTGTCAGGCAAACCGGAGTAGTCAAATTCATCTGCCCAAACCAGTTCATACTTCTGCTCCGGGTCCTTCCTTATTTCACCGCAATAAACAGATAAAACAAACAGGGCTGATAAGGATAAATAAAATCTCATGCTTAAAATTAGGTTTAACCATATAAAGGGTATTATTATTTTTGAGCCATGATTTCCTATAACCCCAAAGAGTGGTTCACTTTTATCTTCCGCTTTCATAAGGCCGACACATTCCGGCAACTGCTGCCGATGATCCTCGGCATTTGTGTGTATTCCGGTATCATCGCCTGGCTGGAGCTGGAGTACTGGAAACTTTCAGAGAATGATTATGTAAAGAACCTGTCCGTGATGCACACTCTGCTCGGCTTCGCCATCTCCATGCTGTTAGTATTCCGCACCAACACGGCCTACGACCGCTGGTGGGAAGGCCGCAAACTCTGGGGCAGCTTAGTGAATAACAGCCGCAACCTGGCCATGAAATTAGATATGATTCTGGCAAAGGAAGATACTCAGCAGCGTTCCTTTTTCCGCAAAATGATACCGGCCTATGCCTATGCCCTGCATAACCACCTGCACAAGGAAAAAACAAGGATCGAATTGTTTGAAGATGAAGAACACATGCATGTATTTCAAAAGATAGACCATGCGAAGCATGTGCCCAACCAGCTGGCCCTGCTCATGTACCGGCACATCCAGCAGTTGTTTGAAGAAAAAAAGATAACCGGCGAACAATTATTGTTCCTGAATGCCGAGCTTCAGTCCTTTACCGATATCTGCGGCGCATGCGAACGGATCAAAAACACCCCCATCCCTTTTTCCTACAGTGTTTTCATCAAAAAATTTATCTTTTTCTATATTATGACGCTGCCTTTTGGTTATTTTTTTCAGCTGGGCTATTACATAATACCGGTGGTGGCCTTCATCTTTTATGTGCTGGCCAGCCTCGAACTTATTGCTGAAGAAATAGAAGATCCCTTCGGCGGTGACTCCAACGATGTACCCACAGAACTGATTTCACAAAACATTCACCGGCACACGGCTGAGATAATATAAACGGGAGGCAACTTTATACGGTTTTTTCCGTTTCTTTATGACTGACGGTTTATTCGTTTTAAAATTTGTTGCATGAAAAAAACAACCGGCCTCGTTGTGGCAGCCGCCATGGCTTTGTTTAGCGTTAACAGTTGCAGTAAAAGTTCAGGAGGCGGCGGCGGTGGCGGCACTACCACTGTCAATTGTGCCAATGTCACCAATAAAGCATTTACTGCTGATGTACTCCCCATCCTCCAGTCCTCCTGTGCCATTTCCGGCTGCCATGCAGCCGGCAGCACCAATGGCCCGGGGGCACTTACCAGTCATGCACAGGCATCTGCTGCCGCATCATCCATACGGTCAGCCGTATCATCCGGCAGGATGCCGCAGAGCGGCACTCTTACTACCGCACAAAAAAATTCCATCATTTGCTGGGTTGACAGCGGTGCGCCGAATAACTGATCCCGTTCATACCAGTAGCAGCCCTTTTTGTTTTGTGAATGGTGAATAGTCAATGGTGAATGTAATGCAATGGGAAAGCTATTGCCCATTGCCTTTCCCCAACTTCCCTATATTTGTGGCTCAACAATCGGTTATGGCCAAACAATTTGAGGACTTTGATGCCAACCTGGCCGGGGAGGAAGGAAAAACGGAGGAAACGAAAAGCAGTTGGTTCAAACGTATCAAAAAGGGAATCAGCACCAAAACATCGGAAAAGAAAGAGACACCGGAAGGGCTTTGGGTAAAATGCCCGGACTGCAATTTCATCTGTACCGTGAACGAACTGAGGGAAAACCTCTTTGTTTGCCCCAAGTGCAGCTTCCACCACCGCATCGGCAGCAGCGACTATTACGAAATACTGTTTGACGGCAACGAATTCACCGAGCTGTTTGAAAATATCCGCAGCAAGGATTTTCTGGAGTTCACCGACCTGAAGCCTTACCGGAAAAGATTAGATGAGATATGGAGCAAGACAGACCTGAAAGACTCCATGAGAGTGGCGGCGGGTAAAGTGGGTGGCCATGATATTGTGATTGCCTGTATGGATTTTGAATTCATCGGCGGCTCGCTGGGCAGTGTAATGGGAGAAAAATTTTCCAGGGCAATAGATTACTGCATCCTGAACAGGCTGCCTTATATGGTCATCAGCAAAAGCGGCGGCGCCCGGATGATGGAAAGCGCCTTCTCGCTGATGCAGCTGGCCAAGACCAGCGGCAAACTCTCGCAGCTGAGCGATGAAAAACTTCCTTATATCTCCCTGCTCACCGACCCTACCTTCGGTGGTATTTCCGCTTCCTTTGGTATGCTGGGGGATCTGAATATCGCCGAACCCGGAGCCCTGATCGGTTTTGCGGGTCCAAGGGTCATTAAAGAGACGATCAAGAAGGACCTGCCGGAAGGTTTCCAGCGCAGTGAATTCATTCTCGAACACGGGTTCCTTGATTTTATTGTGCCGAGAAAGGAGCTGAAGGAAAAACTGAGTACTGTATTGTCCCTGTTAAAAAAATAAAAACGGATGCGTTTAAGGAGATGGTCGGTCATACTGATATTTTCCCTGCATACATATACCTTCGTTAGTGGCCAGGATACCATCGCTGTACTTGACCCAGGAAAAGGGTTTGCTACACGGGACTATACTATTTCGTCTTATGATCCGCACACAAGTACATTTCGTCTGTCTTTTCAAACCGGCGACGATTTCACCCGGTTGCTGCTGGATACAAATTTCAGGGTCCTGAAGTCCTATTCATACCAATCAGCAACCACCACCTTTACACCAAAGAAATTCGGACGGACTACTTTTTGGGGTGCAGTCACCCTTGCCAGCGGTGTGTACGAGATCTTTGCCAAAGAAACTACCATCAGCATCGTAAAGCCCGACTTTGCCAACGATCGAGATTCACTTCAATGCAGTTTTGACCTGCGGGTCATTGACAAGGATGAAAGGCTCCTGGCGGCCTACCCGGTCAATGCCTCAATCCAGTTGTTGACCATTGGCTACAAAAACAATGTCCTTAAAACGTATAATTGGTCCCCTGGCCTGTCAGAACCGGCGATCTATACCTTCCCCTTGCCGGAATCCAATGTCGACAGATCACTTTATAAAGAATTTCCCAAGGACACGAGGGTGAATTACAAAAAACAACTGGTGAATATTGGTGTGCAACCCCTGCGACAGGAAACACTGATGGGGAGTTATGGATCGCAATTATATTACACCGATTCCACCGTTCATATCCTGATGTGGGTCCCGTACAGGCTGGGTATGTTTGTCATAAAGCTAGACCTCAAAAACAACAGCCTTTCCTCACGTAACTACCAGGTCAACGACCTGCGTGTCCAGGCAGGTACCAATAATTACAAGATCAAGTCCCCGGATGCTTTTATTTACGACAGCCTGCTCGTGATCAAGAATGTTTCCCCCATTTCTTATGAATATCTTTTTTATAATGTCCATAGCGGGAACCTGATCCGGAAATACGAGGCTACCGAATCTACGATTGAAACCGTCGTGAATTCACCGATCCGTCAGAAAGGAACCTGGGCTTCAAAGAAGGAAGAAAAGGAATTCGACAAGGAGAAGACCTACCTGAAACAGGGAATCGGCTTCATTATACCATCCTCTGTTTCGAAAGACAGTATTACATTAACGAGTATCAGGCTTGTCGCCACTACCGGAGTGGGAGGCACTTTGCTTGACCTGCTGGTCCCCCTGCCTTTCGAGATCGCCCTGGCAGTGCCCCAATACATTACGGTGATGATGCCGCCCCTGGGCAAAAGCAGGAACAAGATCATTTACTTTCACTCCAAATTCGAGATTAGCGACCTGGAGGCTTCGCCGGGGAAAAAGGTTCGTACGATGTTTGATGATATCGTGGATGACTATAATTCGGAAACACTTTTTGATGACATGTGTTTCCTGGTCCGTAAGGAGCGAAAATTACTCTTGGGCTCGTATTCCAAAAAAGACAACAAGATCCAAGTCATTCAGTATCGTGAAAAACAATAACGAAATAAAGAACCGCTCCATCTATCACGAATACTTCATTGATGCCAAATATGAAGCCGGCATGGTATTGCTGGGCACAGAAGTAAAATCAATCAGGGAAGGCAAGGTAAATTTCAGCGACAGTTATTGCATCATTCACAAAGGCGAACTGTGGCTGAAGTCGCTGCATATTGCCGAATATTCTCACGGTACTACAAACAACCACGACCCGCTGCGGGAACGGAAACTGCTGCTGCAGAAAAGAGAAATAAAAAAGATAGAAGCCAAACTGAAAGAGAAAGGATATACCATGGTGCCGCTCCGCATTTTCTTCAATGAGAAAAGCTTTGTTAAAGTGGAAATCGGACTTGCCAAAGGCAAGAAACTGCATGACAAGCGGGAAAGCATCAAACAAAAGGATATGGAAAGGGAAATGAAAAGATTGCTGAAATAGGACTGTGTAAAACTTGAGAGAAAGCCGGAACAATTTTTGCCGATATTACCATCCCATGAAGAAAGGACTGTTGATTGTTTTACTGCTGGTTGGAATAGAATCCCATTCTCAGTCCGTATTCGGTTACTGGTATGGCAACGCCAATGTAAAGACCAGCAGTTCTGCCAATAATTACCTGGTTGAACTGATACTGCAGCCGGAAAAAGGATATGTGTCCGGTATTCTCAATTATTTTTTCAAGGATACTTACCGGAGCCTGAAAGTAAAAGGCAATTACAATGCCGCTACCCGTCAGCTCAGTATCTATGATGTGCCCCTGCCTTATTATGCTTCTATCCGCAATTTTGAAGTGGACTGCATGATGAACCTGCAGGCTACGCTGAGGGTGTCGCAGACTGGCTCTTTTCTCACCGGTTCTTTCCGGGCATTGCCGGATTACCGCTATACCTGCCCCGAAGTACGGTTTAACTGGATACTGAATGCTGACATCAGTAAAAAAGATTCGGTGCTGAAAGCCATCAGCGAATACAAGGAGACCTCCCAGGTGTGGAAGCCAGAAATAGCCGACACACTGGTGCAGGCGGAAGTAATCCCCCGTAAAGTGATCAACTATGTAATAGAAAAGGAGTACGCCGAAAGAAAAAATGAAGTGGTGAACGAAATTGAAGTGGAGTCTGATACTATTTTAGTGTCGTTGTATGATAACGGGGAGATTGACGGCGATATCATCTCCTTGTTCTATAACAAAAACCTTATATTCTTTAACCAGAAACTTACACATAAGTCCATCAGAATAAACCTGCCGGTTAATCCGGCACTTGAAGCAAATGAGTTATCCATGTTTGCAGAAAACCTGGGTCTGATACCACCTAACACTGCCCTGCTTGTTATCAACGATGGGAAAAACAAGCATGAGCTCCGGCTCTCCAGCAGCCTGGAGAAGAACGCAACTATACGAATAAAGAAAAAGAAGAAATAATCTCAGAAAAGTTCAGGCTGGCTGCTATCTTTTGTTTTCACCCATTCCATTTCAGTTGACTTGCTGTAATCGGCAAGTTTTACACCAACTGTTTTATAGGAAGTTACTTCAGCCATCTTTGCGATTTTTAATTTACCTTTTCTTATCTGCGCCCCCCTTCCCTGCTGCATGGCTAATATGGGCTCTCCGGCGGTAGTAAGGGCTTCCACATAGTTACCCTCTCCCTCTTTAATAAAAAGGAATTTATTTTTCAGCGTGGTGGTCTCTATCTTAAAACGCTTGGCCATAAATTGCTTATTCTTCATATCAGCATAGACCGCTGATATGATTTTTTCCGGATTGAATTTCTCAATGAATATCACTTTGTCCGAATCCAGCTTCTGCGTCAGTTCCTGGTCGGTTATTTCGTAAAAGCCGTCATTATAAATTACCAGCAGTTTATCATCCGCATCAAATGCCCCGAGAAACTGACCTTTCTCGTCTGTGTTAAGCCTGCCAAACTGGTCATCATACCACAGTTTCTTACCGGCGATAGTGGATACCCCGGCTTCTTTCAGTTTTACTCCATCGGCCTTTATCGGGTATTTTGTGACGGTGACACCCTTGCTGCTTCTCCCGGTAATTTCCAGCTCCGCAAAATTGTACTCAAACTCTTTTTTATGTGCCTTACAGCCGGGTGTTAATATAATCCTTACGACTTCTGCCTCACCATTTGGGTTCACACTTAAATAATGCACTTTGCTTTTCTCATGCTCTTTAGCGAGGTTATACTCTTTATCCCTTGTAACGCCGGTTACATTAAACCGCTTGGCAAAACTTTTATTGTTCGTGCCATCCATGTAAATCATGTTGTAAGTGGTCCGTTCATCGTTTTTCTGAAACACCGCCACATGCATCACATCCTTCCCGATAAAAACCTTATCGGAGACTTTCACCACTTTCATCACCCCCGTTTTGCTGAAGGCTATGATATCATCCAGATCGGAGCACTCAAATAAAAACTCGTCTTTCCGCAGGCCGGTGCCGATAAAACCCTCTTCCCTGTTTACATACAGCCGGGTATTGGCAATCGCCACCTGTTTGGCTTCAATGATTTCGAAATGTTTTATCTCCGTCTTTCTTTGCCTGTCCTTCCCGTATTTCTTCAGCAGGTTTTCATAATTGGCCACGGCAAAGTCGGTGAGATTCGCAAGGTCATACTTTACCTGTTTTATTTCTGCTTCAAGTGCCTTAATCTGGTCATTCAGTTCATCAATATCCAGTTTATAGATGCGTCGCACCGGCTTTTCGGTCAGCTTGATAATATCCTCTTTGGTAATGGCCCTCTTCAGTTGCTTTTTAAAAGGAACAAAGGCTTTGTCAATTGCATCCAGCACCTTCTCCCATGTCTCATGTTTCTTTTCCAGTTCTTTATAAATCTTTTCTTCAAAGAATATTTTCTCCAAAGAAGTGTAATGCCATTTTTCCTGCAGCTCAGTCAGTTTGATCTTCAGTTCCTGCTCCAGCAGGTCTTTGGTCCTGTCAACAGAAAGTTTAAGCAGTTCCTGTACCCCGAGAAACTGTGGTTTTTGCTCCACAATAACACAGGCGTTGGGAGAAATGGAGGTTTCGCAGTCCGTAAATTTGTACAGGGCATCAATAGTAATATCAGGTGAAATACCCGGCGCCAGGTCCACCTGTATCTCCACTTCAGCCGCTGTGTTATCTGTAACTTTTTTAATCTTGATTTTTCCCTGGTCATTGGCTTTTACAATGGATTCCATCAGCTGCGTGGTGGTCACTCCATACGGAACGCTGCGGATGGCCAATGTTTTTTTATCCATCTCTTCAATATGTGACCGCACTTTTACTTTACCGCCTCTTTTGCCCTGGTTATAATCGGTCACATCAATCATGCCGCCTGTCTGAAAATCAGGGTTCAGTTCAAACCGTTTTCCCCGCAAATATTTTATAGCTGCTTCTATCAGTTCGCAGAAATTATGCGGCAGAATTTTTGTTGAGAGACCCACAGCGATACCATCTGCCCCTTGTGCCAGCAGCAGGGGAAATTTCATGGGCAGAGTGACGGGCTCGTTCTTTCTTCCGTCATAGCTCAGCTGCCATTCCGTTGTTTTGGCGTTGAAAGCTACATCCAGTGCAAACTTGCTGAGCCTTGCTTCGATGTAACGGGCGGCAGCCGCTTCATCGCCTGTCCGCACATCGCCCCAGTTGCCCTGTGTATCTATCAGCAGATCTTTTTGCCCCATGTTTACCAGCGCATCGCCAATACTTGCATCACCATGCGGATGGTACTGCATAACCTGCCCGATGATATTGGCTACTTTATTGTACCGTCCATCATCCATTTCCTTCATAGCATGAAGGATGCGGCGCTGTACCGGTTTCAATCCATCTCCGATAGCAGGTACGGCCCGTTCAAGAATTACATACGAGGCATAGTCGAGGAACCATGTTTTGTACTGGCCGCTGAGGCCGTTGTCGTTATCCTGTACCTGGGATACTAACTTAGATTTAGCCATTTTCGCTTTTTTAATAATCAATAATGTTTAAATAAGAATTACTGATTATTGGAGCTCTCGTTTTCAAAAGTTATTTCCGCTTGTGTACCTTCCGGTTTCTTCACATCAAATTCCTTCCAGCCCTTTTCCACATCACCCATTACCATAATTTTTCCTTCATTAATCAACTGTTTCATCCTCCACATGATAAATACATCACCGGTTTTTATCTTCATCCGGTGCAGGGTGTTCGTCAGCACCCGGGTGGCTTTCTGCCATTCATTCGTTATGTTTTTCAATATCTCCCCGTCATAAAAACTTTCTTCCCTGCCCGCAATCTTCTTTCCGCCTTCCAATATCCGTACTGTTGCATTTTCCCCGGCAATCTTACGCCACTCATCCGGATCAATTTCAAATTCGCTCAGGGTGATGGGCCTGGCCAGTTTTTTAGCTTTCACTGCTTCTTTTGGGAGAATATCATGAACTGACCATGGATAAAACAATTGCCCCTTTTCATTGATAAATGGAAGGTTGTTCAGGTAAATGATCATCAGCCTTCCCTGATAAGCCCGCAGTTGCGGCATCAGCCAATAATACACCGTTACATCATGCTGGTTTTGTCCCATCCATATCCATGCGACTTCTTCAGGATCGGTATCTAACTTTTCTTTGATTGCAGAAACTGTTTTGCGGTCATCGAATGTGCCAACCATATTTGCGTAGGGCGAACCATGCAACAAACCTATCCACCAATCCAATCTTGCCTGCCAACCTTTTCCTGTGTCCAAATTTTGCAAAGGGCCTACACCCCACTCATCTTTAATTTCAAAAACCTGCCCGGCCATTGTTTCATCCAGTCCGATGGCCTTTTTCAACACATCGACATCCGCCTGCTGAAAAACAATATGTATCATTTGTAGTTGTTTTAACCTCACCCCAAGCCCCTCTCCTTCAGAGAGGGGCTTACGAAGAGCCATGTTATTCGTTAGGTTTAATTATGTAATAAACACAACTTGTAAAAAAATTTCTTACAAAGGGGATGGCTTTGATCAGCACCCCCTGTCTCCTAGGCTTCCAGCCAAACTTCCATTCATAAATCGGGTTCAGCAGGTAATGCCGGTTGTGTAAAAACCGGTAACCTTCCTTTTTACATATCTTTTCAAACCGCTCAATGCTGATTCCTGTATCTCTTATCTCCATTAAGGCCTCCACCGGTTCTTTTTTCTTCTTTAATATCCTTTTATAAATACTTCCTGGCAATAAGTGTATATAAGGCAGCTTTGATATTTTAGACCGGGCCATTTGCTGGTGGCCGCCAAACGGCATGTACCAGGGCGGAAAACCAAAGAATACAATTCCGCCCGGCCTCAGAAAATTCCTCATCCAGCCAATCAGCTTTGCCTGGTCATGGATGTGTTCAATCACATCTTTTAAGACAATAATATCAAACAGCCCGTTGAAATCCTTCTCAATATCAACTTCATAAATATCTTTAACCACAAACCGCAATCTTCCTGCTGCGATATCATCAGGTAAAATTTTCTTCGCATCATCTATCCTCGGTGCATCTAATTCCACTCCCACTCCTTCACAACCTTTATTGATAAAAGCTTTCAGCACCCCGCCCTCGCCGCAACCGATTTCTAAAACTCTCATTCCTGCCTTCACAGGAAACTTTTCCTCAATGAACGGAATAACATATTTCTCAGCGTTCAGCAACTGAATTTCAAAGTATCTTTTTCTATCGGCATGGAATTCGAACACTGTGTAATTAATAATTAATAATGAACAATTAAGAATTATTTCTCCCCTTCGAGGAGTTTAATATAGTTGTGAGGATCTTTAAAAGCTCATCACAATCCCTGATAAATGAATCAGCAAGTTTTTTCTCAAGAATCTCACTATCATTGAGTAATCTCAGCCAATAACGGGTTTCTCTCGCCTCCTTATAATCAGTTTGCATTTTATTAATAAAATCCTTACGTGAAATACCTCCTACTGCTTCTTCCACATTTGCACCTATGGAAGTTCCGCTATGAAGAAGCTGGGAACACAGCCCGCTATCCACTTTTTGCTTCTTTAAGTGAAGGTAGAGTTTGAGTATACGCAATCCGAAATTGTAAGACTTAGTAAGTATAAGGTTCTCCTGCTTCAAAGAGCTGTTAATTATTAATTTCCGCCGGTGCATCCATTTCCACCACCAGGTTATCAATAATAAATTCCTGCCGCTGTGGAGTGTTTTTTCCCATATAGTATTCCAGCAATTGCTGAATATGCTCTCCCTCCTCCACTCTCATTAATTGCTTTCTCATTCCGGCGCCGATAAACTGCCCGAACTCGTCAGGGCTTATTTCTCCCAGTCCCTTGAATCTTGTTACTTCAGGTTTTGTTCCCAATTTCTTCATTGCGTCCTGCTTCTCCTGTTCACTGAAGCAATAAATGGTTTCCTGCTTGTTCCTTACCCGGAACAACGGCGTTTCCAGCACATATACTTTTTCATGCTTCACCAGGTCGGGAAAGAACTGCAGGAAGAAAGTCATCAGCAATAAACGAATGTGCATACCGTCCACATCGGCATCGGTAGCAATCACCACATTGTTGTAGCGAAGCCCTTCTAACCCTTCTTCAATGTTCAAAGCATGCTGCAATAAGTTGAACTCTTCATTCTCATACACCACTTTCTTCGTCAGCCCGTAGCAATTGAGCGGCTTTCCGCGGAGACTGAACACCGCCTGTGTCTCCACATTCCTTGCCTTGGTAATGGAACCGCTGGCACTGTCGCCTTCGGTAATGAAGATGGTGGTTTCATTCTGCTTTGCCACAAATTCTTCCCTGCCCCTTGCCGGTGCTTCATCATCGAGGTGATAGCGGCAGTCCCGCAACCTGCGGTTATGCATATTGGCTTTTTTCGCCCTTTCATTGGCCATCTTTCTCACACCGGCCATTTCCTTTCTTTCCCTTTCACTCTGTTCGATCCTTTTTTTCAGCGCCTCGGCAGTGGATGGGTTCTTGTGCAGAAAATTGTCCAGCTCTTTTGCGAGAAAATCACCGACGAACTGTTTCATACTGGGCCCCTCAGCATCCACATTCAGCGAACCAAGTTTTGTTTTGGTCTGGCTTTCAAACACCGGCTCCACCACTCTCACTGATACAGCAGCAACAATCCCGGTGCGTATATCCGATGCTTCATAATCCTTTTTGAAGAAATCCCTTATGGTTTTTACATAAGCTTCACGGAAAGCCTGCTGGTGGGTGCCGCCCTGCGTGGTGTGCTGGCCGTTTACAAAACTGTAAATATCCTCACCATATTCATTGGTGTGGGAGAGCGCCACTTCAATATCATTCCCGGTTAGATGAATAATGGGATAGCGGATTTCATCCTCATTCGTTTTTCGCTGCAGCAGGTCCAGCAAACCGTTTTTGCTGACATAACTCTTGCCGTTGAAAACGATCTTCAGTCCCGCATTCAGAAAACAATAGTTCCATACCTGGTTCTCGAGGAATTCCGGGTGGAATTTGAAATTTTTAAAAACAGTTTCATCGGGGATGAAGCTGACTAATGTCCCGTTTGATTCGGTGGTTTTTGCTTCCTTGTAGTCTTTTTTCAGAACCCCTCTTTCAAATTCAGCCGTTTTTTCTTTTCCATCCCTTACGGCAGTCACTTTGAAATAATTGCTCAGTGCATTAACAGCCTTGGTGCCCACCCCGTTCAGCCCGACCGCTTTTTGAAACACCTTACTGTCGAATTTGGCGCCGGTGTTCACCTTGCTCACCACATCCACCACTTTTCCAAGCGGGATGCCGCGGCCGTAGTCCCTTACCGTCACGGTTTTTTTATCAATGCTAAGCTCCACGGTTTTGCCATGGCCCATCGCAAATTCATCAATACAGTTGTCCACCACTTCCTTCACCAGCACATAAATGCCATCATCCGGCGAAGAGCCATCGCCCAGCTTGCCGATATACATACCCGGACGCAGCCGGATATGTTCTTTCCAGTCGAGGGATTTGATGCTGTCTTCGGTGTAATCAAACAGGTTGGTTTCTTTTGATTTTGCCATTTGTGCAGTTGTCACCCTGAGTTTATCGAAGGGTGAATTATTTTGTGACTATCAGCGTTTTTATTTTTTCGGCATCCGGTTCCTTGTTCATCAGACCTCATCCCGTCATGTATCCGATAAGCAGAGTGTCTGATTCCCCTCTCCAATTGGAGAGGGGTGGAAGAAACTCCGATAATAGAAAATCTACCCGGGGTGAGGTCTTACCCCAACAAAAAACCTCCCAACAGGGAGGTCATTCGTCGGGTTTTGGCAAATATAACAAAACCCGCTTTGCCATTGAGATTTGTAGTTATTAACTGATGTGGAAAAGAAAAACTGATTAACCTCCTGCCCCAAAGTGACTCTTCTCAGCTCCATCCCGCTGATAGGATTATACTTTCATATCCTCAAAGTATAAAAATGAAACCCCTGTTTAGCCTTTTGCTGCTGGCGTTACTCATCTCCTGTCAGCCCAGCAAAATCACCCAGTCATGGGCAGCAAAAAATGCTGTTCCAAAAAAGTACAAGAAAATACTGGTGCTGGGTGTGCTTACCGATAATGACAATGAACTGCAGGTAAAAATGGAAGACCACCTGGCCGGTGACTTAAAAGAACTTGGTTACAATGCTATTGCTGCCAATAAGATCTTCCCGCCCGGCACTTTTGCAAAAGGCGATACGGCCCGTGCAAAAGCAGCCCCTGAAGGAAGAGGATTTGATGGCATACTGACCATTGTGCTGCTGGATAAAAAGAAAGAGCACTATTATGTGCCGGGGAAAATAACTGACCGCAACTATTATAACCGTTATGGCCGGTTTGACCGGTACCTTAATGAAGTAAGCGAAGTAATATATACTCCGGGTTACTTCGGTGAGGAAGCAAAATACATCTGGGAGAATAATTTCTACGACCTGCTGTCAAAACAGATGATCTACTCCGCCCGCAGCCGAAGTTTTGATATTGCCAGCAAAACCACACTTGCACATACCTATGGCCGGCTGATGGCGCAAAACCTTATCAATAAGAAAATTCTCATCCCACCTGATAAAAACGATGATGAATAAATTTTAATTTTAAGGATACCCACACCAGACTTCCGACTTCCGACTTCCGACTTCCGACTTCCGACTTCCGACTTCTGACTTCTGACTTCCGGCCTCCCGCTACCATTCATCAAAACATAATTTTTCCAAAAACAAAAACACCGTACCTTCCTGTTCTAAAATTTCAGCTATGAAATGAGCCATAAAAATTATCGGGCAGTTTATTTTGTAGCGACGATAATTTTTATGGCGAATTCCATGTGGCAATTATTAAAAATCAAAAAATAATCACATGAAAAAAGCATTGGTGGTGGTAGTGCTGATGGCGGGCCTCGGGGCCGTGGCTTTTGCCAGCTTCAGCAACAAGAAAAAAACAAATACTGCAACAGAAAAGAAGATGGAAAAAAAGAAGAAGGACTGCAGCCGTAAGTGCATTTACAGCCTGTAATTTTTCCCTTTCCGGAGTACCTCCTGCAACTGGAAGCAGTTGCCGGAGGTATTTTAGTTTTCCAGTCCAAATAAATGAAAATCAGCTTTTAAGACATCTTCAGGCCCTCTTCTTTTTAGTTAAGAAAATTTTTACAGCCCCCTCCCGCCACAGGCCGTACCAATCCCCTAATTTTGAATCCTGCCTCTGACCCATCTGATTCTCCAATTTCAACTGTACTTTACTGACCCGGTTATTGATGAACCATTAAAAGGTGAAAACTATGTACTCGTATGATTTGCTGGAAACCGGCTGCCATTACCTGGTAAAGGAAAAAGAAGATTCTCCCATTACGCTTATCAAGGTGTCGGTAGAATCAGACCACTGCCTTTTTATCCAGCGCTTTGATGACCCCACGGCCACCGAATGGAAGCTGAAGAAAGAAGTATTATTTGATATTATCGAATGCCTGAGCGATGAAAAAGTGAAGGAATGGGAAGAGCAGTACAAAAGCAGCGAAGGCGCCTATTATGAAGATGATGACGATGACTGAGTCTTGAGACGGGAGGCTGGAGCCAATAGTCGTCAGGCTCATTTATTCCGGCTTCCGGCCTCAGACATCAGACCTCTGGCTCCACCCCGCTTGTACAAAATCACTTCCCCGCAGACCTAAATAAGCTAATTTACGTTCCTCAATCATCATCTATGAGCCGACCTTTTCTCTCAGCAAAACTGTTTGTTGTTGCCGCTACTGCGTTTTTCTCTTTTACCATTAAGGGACAGCCTATCCCCGCAGACGATGCCCTGCCGCAGGATTACCTGCCCGCATCATTTCACCAGGGAAGGCGGGATGCCCTGCGGAAGATAATGCCGGACAACTCAGTGATGGTCGTATTCTCCTACCCCACCCGCACTTTCTCCAACGATGTGGAGTACCTGTATCATCAAAACCCTGACATGTATTATTTCAGCGGGTACAAAGAGCCGCATTCATTGCTGCTGGTATTTAAGGAAGAGCAGACCGATTCAACCGGCAATACCTATAACGAACTTTTATTTGTACAAAGAAGAAATGCCCAGGCCGAACAATGGACGGGCAAACGGCTGGGGATAGAAGGCGCAAGGGAAAGACTCGGTTTCAAAATGGCTTTCAACGGCGGCGACTTTCAGAAATTCAATATTGATTTTTCCAGATTCACTAAGATCATCTGCGATAAACTGCCGCTTGATGTGTCCAATGGTTTTGATAAAGCTGACCTGTTTGACTTACTGCAGCAGTTCAAACAAAAATCTGCCATGCCGGAACAAATAACACAGCAGAATAAATTCGACAACCGGCTCTACCAAAGCCTCACCGCTTCACTGCGGGAGGTAAAAACACCGGAAGAACTCGACCTGCTTCGCAAAGCCGTGGAAATATCCTGCCAGGGGCAGAATGAAGTGATAAAAGCCGTGAGGCCCGATATGAGTGAACTGGAGATACAGGGACTGCATGAATTTGTACATAAGAAACACGGCGCAGAGGGTGTTGGCTATGGCTCCATTATCGGCAGCGGCGAAAACGGCTGTGTGCTGCATTATATGGAGAACAGCAAAACAAAGATCGGCGGGCAGATGCTGCTGATGGATGTGGGCGCCGAATACCATGGCTATACCGCAGATGTAACAAGAACTATCCCGGCCGATGGAAAATTTTCTGCTGAAGAAAAAGCCATTTACCAGTTGGTGTATGATGCACAGGAGGCCGCCTTTAAAACTTTAAAGGATGGCTCCAAATGGGCCGACGCCGGCAAAGCAGCAAGAGATGTAATCGCCGATGGACTGGTAAACCTCGGTATCATTAAAAACAAGAGTGAAGCAGGAAAATATTTTCCGCATGGGCTGGGCCACCACATAGGCCTGGATGTGCATGACCGCGGCACTTATGAAACACTAAAGAAGGATATGGTCATCACCATTGAGCCCGGCATTTACATACCCGAAGGCAGCCCCTGCGACAAAAAGTGGTGGAGTATTGCCGTTCGCATCGAAGATGACCTGCTGATAACCCAGGATGGTTACGAACTCCTCTCGCATTTTGCGCCCCGCAAAATTGAGGACATTGAAAAAATGATAGCTGAAAAAAGCGCCGTGGATGATTTTAAACTGCCGGCGCTGGAGTCGGGGAAGAAGAAGGGGTTTTGAAATAGAAAAGGCTGCCGGTTGGCAGCCTCTATCATTTACTTGTGAAAGTATTTTTTATAATACCTGGTGCCTGCGCAGCTCCATTAAAAATACAGATGCTCCCGTTCCATCAAAGAATTCAAATTTAACCAGGCCTATTCCTCTTGCATAATAACTTTCCCCATGACCTACAAGACTTGTGATATCCTGCCAAACTCCCGGTGAAACTTCCTGTTCATATTTTTCTTCCACTACTATTACATTGGTAAAATTCAGTGTTCCTAAAGAAGTAGTGACAGATGCAGGAACATCCTTCTGTGTGACTGTATAGCTGAAGCGAAGGGTAAGCGGTGTACCGCTTACTGTGCCGGAAAATCCACTTGATTTCCAGTTAGTGCCCATAGCCACATTATCTTTAAGCATAATGTACTGCGCCCAGAGAGGATTATCATACCCGATAAATCCACCTACATCCAGCCATTCGGAATAATCACCCCCGCTTTTGCGGTAATAGCCGGATGAATCAAGCCCGGTGCCATCATCCCCCATGAAAATATTGTAGGTACCTCCCGGAGCTGCAAGCGTGGCTGCTATCACGGTCCGGTACAATGAATCCAGCGGATCATTATCAAACTCATAACTCCAGTTGCTACCCGTAGTCCTCGGGAAATAGTCGTTTAACTGCACCGTCACATTAAACGTACATGTAGACGGGGGTGTCCCTGCTATCGTTACTGTAAAAGCATTTGTCCCGGCAACTACAGGTGTTCCTGTGCCCACAAGGGTCACCGTTTGTGTGCCGAGTGCTAACGATCCGGAAAAAGCAAAGCTGTACCCATTCACAGTGTTTGTTGTAATGCTGAATGACCCTGCAGTAGTTACGTTTACTTGTACATCAGCTGTGTTAGCAGATGTAAGTGCAACACCAGTCAAATAAGTTCCATTCAAAGTCGCTCCTGTACAAGCCCCGGGGTCACCAACTAGTCTGCCCACCCCCGGCCCTGCAAGCATAACGGTAAATGTACAAGTGCTGGTGTCCAGCGTAACAGTAAAGTTTTGTGCCCCTGAGCCAGACGGTGGACCACCAACGGCCAGCAGGGTTACATTTTGGGTACCTGCTGCAAGGTTTCCTGTAAACCCAAAACTGAAACCTGCAGCTGTATTTGTAGTGATAATGATCACCCCCGGTGTGGTAACATTTACCTGTACAACAACATTGTTGGCAGCAGTAAGTGGTGTGCCATTTGTATAAATACCGTTGACCGTTATTGGTGCGCAGGCCCCGGGTGAGCCGCCCAATCTGCCAGCGCCTGGTCCCGCTACAGTAACAGCAAATGTACACAGGCTGGCTCCCAATCTAACGGTAAATGTCTTGTTGCCTGCTGTACCACTTGGAGGCCCTCCCTGCGCCTGTAATGTCACACTCTGCGCCCCGGCAGCAAGACTGCCGGAAAACGTAAACCATACCCCGGCTACCGTATCCGTAGTAATGGAAAATGCACCTGCTGTAGTGACATTTACCTGCACAACAGCGTTATTTGTCATAGTAAGCGCTACTCCTATGCCATAAGTACCATTCACCGTTATCGGGGCACAGGCATTTGGCGCACCTGCCAGCGTACCAAAACCCGGTGAGGTAACTACCACCTGTATATCACAAACGGTGCTGTCGAAGGTCACCACGAAATTATTGGTGCCTGAGGCAAAGGGTGTACCGTTACCCCGGAGGGTCACGGTATTGTTGCCAAGGGTGGTAAAACTTCCGGTGGTACGGAAGTAATAGCCGTTTACTGTATCTGTATATACCGTGTATGCCCCGGTCTTGGTCACATTTACCTGCACCGTAATGGTATTAGTGGCGGGTACCAGGGCCTGGCCCGGGACATAAGTACCGTTCACTGTTTTGGGGAGACAGTCGCCTGCCGCATCATCCTGCAGGCTTCCGCCGGCAGGTGTAGTGGGTACTTCAAAGCTCAGTTCTTTCTGGCAGCCGATGATCACGATTAACCCAAGCATCAGCCAGTACAGGAAGTGTTTTTTCATAAAAGGTGAATTATTTAGAATCCTTAAAAGTAAGACTATTTTGTTTACCGGCAGTCCCGGGGTGGGTAAGAATTGTTTCCCCGTTCCGGGTTTAGTGCTGTGGAAAACAATGTCCTACATTTGAGGTAGCCCGTCCAGAGCAAAACGAAACCCCGGATATTTTAGTATCGGCAACTCAAGTATATATGAAACGTAAATCATTCCTGCAATCATCGGCTGCGGTTATCGGGGGCAGCCTGCTCCCCTCTCCTTCTTTTGCTGCTGATAAAAAGAAAAAACCGCTCCGCTTTGCCCACCTCACCGATATGCACGTAAAACCCGGCGCCATACCAGAAGCCGGCACTGCCAAAGCCCTGCAGCATGTGCAGCAGTTAAAGAAACCGGTTGATTTTATCATCAACGGCGGCGATGCCATCATGGATGCGCTGGAAGCCGATAAACTAAAAACGCAAACACAATTTGATTTGCTGAAGAGCTTACTGAAAAAAGAAAACAGCCTGCTGGTTTACCATACCATCGGCAACCATGATGTGTGGGGCTGGTTTGTAAAAGAAAACAAACCGGAGGCCGACAAACTCTACGGCAAACTATGGGTGCTGGAAACCCTTGAACTGCCAAAGCGTTACTACAGTTTTACCAAAAGCCGCTGGTATTTTATTGTGCTCGACAGCACACAACTGAACCCCGCCGGTGGTTATATTGCCCGGCTTGACACCGAACAAATGGACTGGCTGCAGCAGGAACTGAAAGCGGTACCCAAAGAAAAATTTATCTGCATCGTTTCGCATATCCCCATCCTTTCCATCTGTGCCGGTTTGTTCTTCGACAAAACAGAGGCCAACGGCGACCTGCTGGTGAAGCGCAACCTGATGCACACGGATTTTTTTGCATTGAAAAAAATATTTCTTCAGCACCCGAATATCCGGGTATGCATCAGCGGCCATATCCACCTGCAGGAAGAAATAGAGTATCTCGGCATTAAATACTATTGCAATGGCGCTGTATCCGGCAACTGGTGGAAGGGCAGCTTCCGGGAATTTGAACCCGCTTATGCGGTAATGGAACTCTTTGACGACGGCAGTTCCCAAAGAAGCATGATAAAATATGGCGGGAACTGAGTAGATTGTGGGCTTAAGTCGGACTATGCGTAACAAAATACTCACATTATTTTCTCTATCCGCCCGTATCATCCTTGTGCCCTGTATTCCTGCCATGCGAAACAAACTCTTTATATTATCTGCCGCAACCCTTTTTTCAAATGCTGCCGGCCTGTTTGCCCAGCACAATATGCCCCGTGTTGAGATACTGAGCACCGGAACCAATACCCACCTCCGCGGCCTCAGTGTGGTAAACGATAATGTAGTATGGGTAAGCGGACACAACGGCACCGTGGGCCGCACCACCAACGGGGGAAAAACCTGGCAATGGCGGGTGGTGAAGGGGTTTGAAAAAACAGATTTCAGGGATATTGAAGCCTTTGATGCCTCCACCGCCATCATCATGGGTATTGCCGAACCTGCGTATATACTTAAAACAACCGATGGCGGAGAATCATGGAAAGTGGTGTATGAAAACAAAACAAAGGGAATGTTTTTAGATGCGATGGAATTCTGGAATGAACACTCGGGTATCGTTATCGGCGACCCGATAGAAGGCCGTTTCTTCATCAGCCGCACATTTAACGGCGGCGACAGCTGGCAGGATATCCCTTTTGACAAACGCCCTGTTGCCGACAGCGGCGAAGCCTGCTTTGCAGCCAGCGGCACCAATATCCGTGTGCTGGATAAGGATGAAGCGGTGTTTGTAAGCGGGGGGCTTAAATCAAGAATGTTCACCAAAAACGAACCGGTGCTGCTGCCCGTTACGCAGGGGAAAGAAACCACCGGGGCCAATTCAATTACAGTTCTTGATAAAGCAAAAAGGAATGGCGGAAAAAAGATGATCGTAGTGGGCGGCGATTTCAGCGCTGACACCTCTGTTCTCAAAAATTGTTTTTATACCAACGATGGCGGCATCACCTGGTACCCGCCGCTGGTACCACCGCATGGCTACCGCAGTTGTGTGGAATATTATTCCAAAACAGAAGCTTTTGCCTGCGGACTCACGGGTGTCGATCGTACAACTGACGGCGGCAAAACATGGGTATGGATAAGCAAAGAAAGTTTTCATGTGTGCCGGGCATCCAAGCTTGGCGGGGCTTTGTACCTCGCAGGCGCTAATGGGAAAGTGGGGAGGATTGTTTGGAAGTAATGCTTTAATAACGGTTATCTGTATTTACAAATTATCCAGCAAGTCCTTCACACTCGGTCTTTTCCGGTAATCCTTTTCAAAAAAACGGAACCGTACGGTTGACTCCTGGTCAATGATATACACGGCAGGTATGGGAAGATACCGTCCGTTATCACCATTTATCTTTTCAATATCAATATTGGAATTGCGGTAGCGGGTCACGGTGCTCTCCTCCATTTCATAAGCTACATCATAAGCTTTCATGATCTTCAGTTCTTTGTCATATATCACAGAAAACTCCGCTTTTGTTTTCTCTGTGGTTTTGGAAATACTTTCCGGCTTTTCAGGTGACACAGCCAACAGCGTTGCCCCTTTGTCTTTTATCAGTTGCAGCGAATCCTGCAGCCTTGACAGCGCCTTATTGCAGTAAGGGCACCAGTAGCCCCGGTAAAACACCAGCACTACTTTTCCTGTTTTCAGCAGGTCCTTCAGTCTTATCTCCGTGCCGTTTTGGTCTTTTGCTTTAAAGTCGGGGGCCCTGGAAGCGATGAACAGGCCCTCCGGCGCAGCCTGTGCCATAGCGCTGTTCACAACATAGAGAAGCGATACAATAGCAACAATTTTTTTCATATGAATAATTTCAATGTCAAAAATACTGTGCCCGGCGAATAAGGCTGGTCAGGCAACTGACCATTAACGAAAGATTATTTTTTTCCTATTTTTGATTACCATTAATCCTTCATCAAAACTTTTACCATGCCCAGCCACGAAGACAAGTATATTTCCAAACTGTTATTTGGTTTTGGCGCCGTCATCGCCGGTGTTATGATTATCATGTATGCCTGCTTTGAAAGAACCAAAGAGGATGACTGGTATTTCTGGGGCATCGTTGCATCGTTGCTGATCAGCCTCGGTGTGTACCTGGTGGCCGGCGCATTTGTGCATAAAATGAAATCGGACCTCATACGTAAACAAAAGATCAGGCAACAGCAAAAGGCATCCGATACAGATGATTAAACGGTTTTTCTGTGTGTTCTTTTTATGAGCAATAAAAAAGTCTCCGGCCTGCAGGCCGGAGACTTTTCAATAATACGGGGAGAAATTTATTTTACCGAATCAACCAGGCCCTTAAAAGTTTCCGGGTTGTTCATGGCCAGGTCGGCGAGCACCTTACGGTCCAGCTCAATACCTTTTTTCTGCAGTTTGCTGATGAACTCCGAGTAAGTGAGTCCCTCTGCACGGACCGCAGCATTGATACGGGCAATCCACAAAGTACGGTACTCTCTTTTCTTGAGTTTACGGCCCACATACATGTAGGTCCTTCCTTTTTCCACTACGTTTTTGGCAACTGTATAAACGTTTTTACGTTTGCCGTAGAAGCCTTTGGCTTCCTTTAAAATCCTTTTTCTGCGGGCCTTGCTGGCGGCAGCATTTACTGAACGGGGCATACTGCAATGAGTTTAAAGTTGAAAATTTTGTTTGTCAGAAAGTCAGATGTGTCATATAAGCCATACTGGCCATTAAAGCCGGGTCTTTGATTTGACTCCTATGGTTTTTTAGACCTTACTTACTTCAGCCTTAAAAGACGCTTTACAAAATCCACATGTGATTTTGCCACTTCCCCGTCTTTCCGCATGTTACGTTTTCTTTTTTTGGATTTCTTCGTCAGGATATGACGCTTGAAACTTTTCTGGTGCATGAGCTTCCCGGTCGCCGACACTTTAAAGCGTTTTTTGGCGCTTGAATTCGTTTTTACTTTAGGCATTTTACCTGTATTTATTTGTTCACCCTTGAGGCATTCCCCACAGGGGGACCTTTGTCGAACCTCTTCAGGAATCCATCTTTACCCCGCTTCAAGCGGAGATTAAAGAACTGCCGTTTTTTCAAACGGAGTGCAAAGATAGGGTCAGACAGTTGCCTGGCAAAGCGAACGGGAACAAAAAGAGGAAGACTCTTTGAAACCTTCCTCTTCCTGTTAATTAGCGCATAACCCCGTTTAGTCTTTAGGATTCAGGGCTTTATCTATTCTTTTGGCTACATCCTGCAGATGATACTTGCTCATCGGGTCGGCAATAGCCGGGGTAGCAGCAATAATATCCGCCCGCAACGATGCCAGATGGGCTATCACTACACTTTTCATATCGGACTTATCAGCAGCACTGCTACCGGTGGTAATGGTGAATGTACCTACCGTGGTAGTGGCCGGCGCTGCAGGTGCAATCAGGGTTATTAAACTGTTCACATAGGATTTCTGAAGGTTGCGGCGATACATATCGATTGGTTTACGAGCCGCTACCTCGGCCCAGATGGCTTTCTTCAGATCGCTTAATAATTCGGTTACCTGGTATGCGTTATTCCCAAGCGCTGCTTCTGCATCCACTAATTTGAGCAGGTTGCGGCTGCTGAGCAGGCGGCCGAGGGCATTATCCTGCAGGTTACCGATTACTCTTATTCCGCTTTCTCCTGTTTTGCTGAAAACATCCTGGTTAATAACCCATGCCGGAGTGGTAAATAATTGTTTATTGATGAAGTCAACCGCTTCCTTCTGTTTTGCTTCAGAAACAATCTCATAAACCGGGCCTGCCTCTTCCACCATTTTAGGTGTTTCCATAATACCTCCAACATACTTGGCCACATGACCGATATACCGGCCGAACTGGCCTGTCACCTGGTTATACAAATTCCTCAGCCCTGCATAATCTTCATTGGGTTGTTTGGTCCATTCCATCAGGTTGGGAACAATCCGCTGCAGGTTCTTTATACCATACATGCTTCCTTTCATGGCATCATCACCTACCTGCTCACTCTGGCTGCGGGGATCGTCGGGGTTGGTCTCTGTACCAAACCAGAGGCGTTTGTCCTTCAGTTTTTCGATCACCCATTTGTTCAGGTGTCCTTCTTCTGCATCAGGTGTATTAAACTGCATGAATCTTTTATATCCCCACTCAATAGCCCAGTTATCATAGTCGCCGATGCGGGGAAAAATACCGGGGCGGCTGATATTATCTTCCGGCTGCGCCACATAGTTGAAACGGGCATAGTCCATAATTGAGGGTGTGTGACCGTTGGCTTCCACCCATGCCTTGTTCCGGAGATTTTCAACAGGAACGGATGAACTGGAACCATAGTTATGGCGGAGGCCCAGTGTGTGCCCCACTTCATGCGATGAAACGAAGCGGATGAGCTGCCCCATCAGTTCATCATCAAACAGCATTTTTCTTGCTCCGGCATCAAGGGGCGATGCCTGTACAAAATACCAGTCGCGGAGCAGTTCCATCACATTGTGATACCAGTTGATATGGCTCTCCATTATCTCGCCGCTGCGGGGATCGGAAATACTCGGACCGCTGGCATTGGCGATATCAGAAGGTTTATAAACGATAGCAGAGTTGCGGGCATCCTCAAGGCTCCAGGTGCTGTCCTCATCTTTTGACGGCGCCTTTTTAGCCATGATGGCATTTTTGAACCCGGCTTTTTCAAATGCGCCTTTCCAGTCATCCACACCCTGCATCAGGTAAGGAACCCATTTGGGAGGTGTGGCCGGGTCAATGTAAAAAATGATGGGTTTGTCCGGCTCCACCAATTCGCCTCTTTTATATTTTTCAAGATCTTCGGGTTTGGGTTCCAATCTCCACCTTTTCACCATGCTGATAGGCTTTACTCCCTGCGGATTGGCATCAAAATCGGTATAGCCAACAGCAAAGTATCCCACCCTCGGGTCAAAATATCTTGACTGCATGGGAACCTTTGGCAACAATACCATCGAACTGTTCAGTTCCATTGTCATATTTCCTGAAGGCCCGCCAGCTCCCGTTGTTCCGGGCATCGCCGGCGTCCGGCTGTATGTTTTTACTGTTTTTATTTCAATATTGATGGGGTAAGACTTTACGGTGCCGATATATGATTTATCAGCCTGTAAACCACCCAGCCGGATATTTGTTTTTAATGCACTGTTGAAAAACAGCACATCATTGTCGCCGCTGATAAAATCCGTTATGTCAATAACGGCGCCGCTTGAATCTTTCCCAAGCGATTTCAAATCAAATGAGGCAGCGATCTGCTGAATATTTGAATTGGTGACGGATGTAAACATCGGCGATGTGGAGTCTTTGGCATATTCTGCAAAGGAGATATTGCGCAGGAATATTTTATTGTTCGGGCCTTTTTCAAACCTTACCACATTCTGTCCAATCTGGTCGCCGCTATACCCAAAAAAGCTGCCACCGCTGCGCATGCCTGCGGGTGCTTTTGAGATCCTGTTCACCACTAATATTTCACGGCCAAAAAGTGAGTCGGCGATTTCAAAATAATATTTGTCCTCCACCTTATGCACCCAAAAAAGGCCGCCATCAGAAACGGCTTTTGAGGTAATGATTTCCTTATAGGGTTTGGGGCCGGCGGCTGCGCCGGGACGGCGGGTGGTATCGGGTCTTTGTGCATTTGCCGCAGCTGCAATAAATGTGAAGAGAACTACAAGTGAATAAAATCTGTTCATGATGTCTTGTTTCTTATTGAATAAATAATGGCTCAATATACGCAAAGCAATGGTTTAGCATGGAATATACAGGTTTTTTATACAAACGGTTTGAAGCTGCTGATGAACTCAGGGTACAGGAAATAAAAACTCCCCCGGCACAAAACCGGGGGAGTAAAGATTTTTCGACTGTATTTTAACCGCCCTTTTTCTTTCCCTTCGGCGCAAACATGGCCAGCATTCTTCTTCCTTCCATCTTGGGCATGTTTTCCAGCACACCTACTTCAGCAAGCCGCTCGGCGAACTTCAACAGCAGCAACTGGCCCCTGTCCTGGAACTGGATGGCCCGCCCTTTGAACTGTACATACGCTTTCACCTTATTGCCGTCTTTCAGGAACTCAATGGCATGTTTTGATTTAAAATCAAAATCATGGTCGTCTGTATTGGGAGTGAAGCGGATCTCTTTTACTTCGGAGACCTTGCTCTTGGCCTTCATCTCCTTTTCTTTCTTCTTCTTATCGTAGAGGAATTTGTTGTAGTCAATGATCTTGCAGACAGGAGGGTCAACAGTCGGGGAAATTTCCACCAGGTCAAGGCCCTGGTCCTGTGCCATTTTCAGCGCTGCGGGTGTGTCGTAAATGCCGATCTCCACATTGTCGCCTACGAGGCGAACCTGGGGAACACGGATAAAATGATTGATACGATGTTCTGCTTCCTTGCGGGGAACAAACCTGCCCCTGAATCCGCCTTTGTTGAATCCGCCTCCGCCGGGCCTGAAGCCGCCGCCTGATGGACGGAACCCGCCTCCGGGCTTTTGTGGTACTGCCATTTAATTGTTTTAGTGGGCCCCGTTCCTGACAGGGGCAATTGATTTTTGCGTGTATTAAAACCTCATCCAGGATCTGAGGTCTGAAAATTACATTTTATTCTGCCTTTCTTGTCTTTATTTCATCCAGAATTGCTGAAATAAACTCATCCATATCTCTTGTACCCAAATCTCCTTTGCCTTGCCTTCTTACGGCCACATTACCCTCACTCATCTCCTTCTCTCCTATTACCAGCATGTAGGGGATCTTCATCAGCTCTGTATCCCTTATCTTTTTCCCGATCTTCTCATTCCTCTCATCCACTTCGCTACGAATATCCGCTTTTTTCAGTTTATCCGAAACAGATTTTGCATAGCCTGTAAACTTATCGCTGATGGGCAACACTTTTACCTGCACGGGGGCCAGCCAGGCGGGCAATTTACCGGCATATTGCTCCAGCAGAAAGCCGATAAACCGCTCATGGGTGCCCAGTGGCGCCCGGTGAATGATCAGCGGGGTCTCCGCTTTATTATCCTGGGCTGTATACTCCAGCTTGAAGCTTCTGCCCTGCGAAAAATCAACCTGGTTGGTGGCCAGGGTAAACTCCCTGCCAATAGCGCTGAATATCTGCACATCGATCTTGGGGCCATAAAAAGCCGCTTCATCCTGCACTTCCACATAGGGAATGTTTGATTCCGTAAGCACATGACGCACCATCGCTTCTGTTTCTTTCCATAGCTCCGGTTCATTCACATACTTCACACCCAGTTTTTCGGGTGAGTGAAGCGAGAGCCGCATCACATATTTTTCTATCCCGAATATTTTAAAATACTTCAGGTACATATCGTTCACTGCCCTGAACTCATCATTGAACTGCTCTTTGGTACAATAGATGTGTGCATCATTCATGTGCAGGCAGCGAACCCTCATCAGCCCGAACAATTCACCGCTCTGCTCATAGCGATATACCGTTCCGTATTCTGCTATGCGGTAAGGAAGGTCCCGGTAGCTTTTAGGTTCGGCTGCAAATATCTTGTGGTGGTGCGGACAGTTCATGGACTTCAGGTAATATTTCTCCCCATCCATTTCCATCGCCGGGTACATACTGTCCGCATAATAAGGAAGGTGCCCGCTGGTAATGTACATGCTTTCTTTGGCAATATGCGGCGTCACCACCCTTTTGTATCCTGCAGCCTGTTCGGTTTCTTTTGCTAATTTTTCCAGCTCTTCAATAATGATGGTGCCATTGGGCATCCACATGATGAGCCCTTGTCCCACATCATCATCCATGGTGTAAATGCCGAGTTCCTTGCCCAGTTTGCGATGATCCCGTTTCTTTGCTTCCTCCAGCATCTGCAGGTACTCATCCAGTTCTTTTTGCGAAGGATACGTGATGCCGTAAACCCTTGTCAGCATTTTATTCTTCTCATCACCCTTCCAGTAGGCGCCGGCTATGCTCATCAATTTGATGGCTTTGATGAAACCGGTATTGGGGATATGCGGCCCCCGGCACAGGTCGGTGAAATTGCCCTGAGTATAGAAAGTTATCTCCCCGTCATTCAAATTGCTGAGCAGGTCCAGTTTATATTCATCTCCTTTCTCCGTAAAATAGTTAACAGCATCCGCTTTGGGCATTTCCTTCCGCACATACTCATTGTGCTTCTTTGCCAGCTCGTTCATTTTTTTCTCCAGCGACGCCAGGTCTTCTTCCGTCATCTTTTTATCGCCCAGGTCCATGTCATAGTAAAAACCATTCTCCACCGGCGGGCCTACCCAGAACTTGACACCCGGGAACATGGACTCCACCGCCTCAGCCATCAGGTGGGCGGATGAATGCCAGAAAGTGTTCTTAGCACCGGCATCATTCCATGTCAGCAGTTTAAGGGAAACATCTTCATTGATAGCCCTTGTAGCATCCCACACCTGCCCGTTCACCTCGGCGGCCAGCACTTTACGGGCCAGTCCTTCGGAAATGGACCGGGCAATCGCCAATGCATTGGTGCCTTTTTCATATTGCCGCACGGCGCCATCCGGAAGTGTAATATTGATCATGCTTGTTCAGTGCTTTTTAAGGTCTGCAAAAGTAGCGAAATCCGGCCTGTTATCCCGGTTATCAGAGGTTTTGCAGGACCAGTTTATCAAAGGCAGCCATTTTTTTCTTTAAATCCCCAAGCTTAACAGTAAACTTTTCTTTATCGGAGAACCACAGCCCCGAAAGTTTCATCTGCCGTTTCCGCCAGCGCACCAGCATCAGTTTTGCATAGCTGCGGTCAAAGCCGAAAGTGAAACCGTGCAGGAGCCGGACTTTGGGAACCGTATTAAATGCGCTGTTGTAAACAAAAAACAATTCTTCTTTCAGCTTCCTGTTGTACCGGTAATATTCCTTTTTGAATTCTTTCAGTTCCGCTAATGAAAACTCAGCAGTCATCGCCTGCCATATATCACCGTTAATATGTGCATTAGCCCCAAACAGAAAATACTGAACCCGGGTAAGGCTGCTGTCGGCATAATATGTTTTCCAGGCCTGCGGTATTTCATTTTTACTGTTGTGTGCATCTGCTGCTGCAAAGAAATAACCGGCAAACCTCAGCTCCAGCCGTTGCATAAAGTCCTGTATTTTTTTGTCCTTTTTTGAAAAATAGTCCAGGGCCTTTGCCGTGGTATTAAAATACAAGGCTGCGAAATGGCGGGATACAGACGATGAAGTTTGCAGGGAATCAAGTTTCCGGAGCAGGACAGCGGTAGCATCATTCTGTTGTGCATCAGCAAAACAGGGGACTATAAAAAGCAGGTATGACAGCAACAGTTTGTTCATCTCGTAAGCCTGGTATAAGCAGGCTTTAAAATTAACAAACTCTTGCCCGGCAGCCATTTACCGGATACGAACATATTCGTTAGTTTTGGGACTGTTATGATGCGGACTTTGTACAGGAAATTCATCTTAACCTTTGCCCTGGTTGCCTGCCATTGTTTTTACCTCTCTGCACAGGAAGTGACCGGCATCTGGAAAGGCTATTTCATTACCGAGTCGGGAGAATATTACAGGCTGGAATTCCAGGTGCTTCAAAAAGGCTCATCGGGTACTACAGGTGTCTCCTACTCCTATCTCGATGTCAGGTTTTACGGCAAGGCCACCATGACGGGAAATTTCATTAAATCCTCTTCCACTTTCCGCATCCGGGAGATAAAAACAGTGGAAGTAAAAAGTACGATGGGCGGCGGTACCTGCATTATGAATTATAATCTTTCCTATTCCAAATCCGGAAAAGAGGAATTTCTCGAAGGCACTTACCTCGGCAAATTTGAAAACAAATACAATGCAGCTGCTACCGGCAGATGGGGTGATTGCGGGGGCGGCAAAGTTTTTCTGCGCAAAGTGACCACCTCTGATTTTTATGTGGAGCCTTTTTTAAAGAATAAGATAAAAAGCAAACCGGTCATTATTAACGAAGCGCCGCCTGCAAAAAAAGACACTGTGATAACCAAACCGGTGTCCCGGCCGGTAACAAATCCGCCCGTGGTTAAAAAAGATAATACTACCAACCCTGTTAAGCCCCCTGTTACCAAACCGATAACAAAACCAGCCAACCCGGTGGCGGTAAAAAAAGATACTGTAAAGAAAGATATAAGTCTGAACCCTGCTAATAAACCTGTTCCGAAAGTGGTTATCCCCGCCCCGGAAGTAATTAAGAAACGCTCCAACGAGCTGGTGAAAATATTCACTGTAAGCGAAGAAGATATTACCGTTAAACTTTTTGACAATGGTGAAATAGACGGTGATACGATTTCCGTTTACTTAGACAATAAACTGGTGCTTTCATCCAAAAGGCTGAGCGGATCCCCTTTGATAGTGAAAATAAAAATGGACGAGGACAACAGTGAACATGAGTTGACCATGGTAGCGGAGAACCTTGGCTCCATACCCCCCAATACTTCGCTGATGATAGTGGAAGCCGGCGAGCAACGGTTTAGTGTGCGGATTACGTCCACAGAGCAGAAAAATGCTGTGGTACGGTTCAAATACAAGAAAAAGGCCTCACCCTTACCCTCTCCATAAATGGAGAGGGAACACCACTGCGTTAATGGGGACGTAACTGCCGTTTCTGTAATTTTTAACTGCCACCACTGCTTTTTCAGCTATTTTTCCTGAATAATGCTCCGACAATCCTTCCTGTATGCAATTTTAATGTCCTGCACTCTTGCCGGCGCACAGGATATTAACGGCATCTGGAAAGGCAAATTAGTAATGGCGCCGGGCGGATGTTTCCCGGTGTATGATATCGAGTTCCAGTTGCAGGTGGCCGGTTCCCGGATAACAGGCACTGCTTATCATTTTTCAGATTCACTGAACTATGTAAGGGAGAATTTTGAAGGTATTCTCCGGAAGGACAGCGTCCTTATCCAGGAAAACGGTATCGTTACCTTCCGCATTAAAGAAGATTGTGTGCCCTGCGTGAAAAAATATTTCCTCACATATCACCGGGGCGGCGGCAATGTAGTTTCAGAAGAACAACTAAGAGGTGTATGGACCGGAAAAGCCGCCGATGGAAAGACCGCCTGCGACCCCGGCACTCTCGTACTTACAAGATTTGACAAGGCCACTTTCAAACCTGATTTCAAACTGCCCCCCTCGCTTACCAAAAGGAAGGCAGAACTGGTAAAAGTGATAAAAGTGGATACCGGTACTATCAAAATTGATTTTTACGACAACGGCCAGGTGGACGGCGATACCATTTCTGTGTATTCCAACGGGATGCCGGTGGTATCCAATAAAATGCTTACGGCAAAACCGGTGTCCATCAACATAAGAATTGACCTGAAACGGCCGGAACAGGAACTCATCATGGTAGGAGAAAATTTAGGTTCTATTCCCCCGAACACAGCCCTGATGATCGTCAATGCAGGCGAGAAACGTTATCAGCTCTACCTTACTTCGGATGAGCAGAAAAATGCAATGGTGCGGTTTATTTATGAAAAACCCCCGGCTAAGGTCAAGTCGCAGTAGGTTTTGCAAATTCTCCTGGAATTTTTACCTTGTTCTGCTTTTATCCTTCCCCTCTGGATTCATTAATTACATTTTTTCATTAAAATCAAAATACAACTAACATGAAAAAGTTATTGTTTACGGTTGCTGCAGCCGCAGCCTGCTTTTTTATTTCCTGTTCAGACAAAGAAGACAGCGATGGTATGTCTGATAAAGCCAAAAAGAATATCGAAGCATCGCAAACTGTTGCGAAAGCCTTTGAAACCGGCGACGTCAGTAAAATTGATGATGTGGTGGCCGCTGATTTTGTTGACCACACTGACAGGGGGGATATGGGCAGGGACAGCCTGAAAGCCGCCATCGTTATGATGCATGCGGCGGACAGCACCATGAAATTTCAAACCCTGAAGGAGTTTGCTGATGATGAATATGCCGCCACCTGGTACAAGTTTTCAGGCACCAGTGACGGGTCAATGGGGATGCCCAAAGGCCCTTATGAAATGCATTCAATCGAACTGGTAAGATTTAAAGACGGGAAAGGCGTTGAGCATTGGTCCTTCGTGGAAATGCGGGAAATGATGAAAATGATGGGTGCACAACAGCCCCCGGCGCCGGAAAAAAAAGATTCGATACCTCCGAAATAAAATACTGCGCTATCCGCAATAATAAATAGAAAGGGCCGCTCATGGACGGCCCTTTTCCTGTATGCAAAGAGTTTAATTGCAGTAATACGGATCCCCTGCTTTTCCGCCGCCGGAAGGATAGCAGAGATGCAATTGCCTGCTGGTAACGGCGGTAATATACACATTGGCATTCTTGCCCTTCTTATTGCCGGCGGCCTGTGCATCCATACTGCCCCTGGCAGGTATATTACTCAATATGATTGTCTCTGTTCCCACCACTTTTTCTTTTTTCAGGTAATCAACCCGGAGGGTCACTTTGTCTATGGAAACAGGATACCCGTTGGATACCGGTATGGAAAAGGGTTTCACTTTGTCATCGCCTTCCACTTTGAAAGAGCCCACTGTTACATAGCGGGGCCAGTTGTTCCGCATCTCCCTTTCTTTTTCAGCAGCGGCCTGTGCGGCAACTTGTCTTTTCTTTTCGTCTGCTTTCTTTTTTATTTCGGCTGCTAACAGTTTCTTCTTTTCATCCTCAGCTTTTTTCTTTACCGGTTCCGCAGCCTTTTTCTTTTTGTCTTCTGCTTCTTTGGCACTGGCCTGGTCGGCGTTGGTAGTCACAGTGGTTACGGTCATCGGTGGCTCGCTGGGATCGGTGTAAACAGAATCAATGATTATCGGATACACAGAATCGGAATTATCGGGCGGAGGTACTTTGGTAATAGCCGCCGTATCAGTATCCGGCACCGCAGTGATATCTGAAGCAACTTTTTCAGAAGAAGAATCCTTATTCTTCTCCATATCCTGGTACACAAAAAACCCGGCGGCGGCGATAGCAGCAAGGGACAATGCCCATGTAATGGCCGGCTTACCCTTTTTGGGGGTTGCTGTGGCAACCGGTGCAGCAGTAGCAGCCACAGCGGCTGTTGATACGGTTTCAACAGGAACAGGCACCGGTTCTGCCGGTTTTTCAGCAACCGCTGTTTCAGTTACTGTTGTTGCAGTTGCCGGTGTTTCTTCCGGCACGGAAGCCACTGCTGCACCTGCATCCGGAGTTGCAGCGCTAAAAATATTTTTTAGCTCATCCACTTCACCGGCGGGTATCCAGTTTGGCAACCCTTCATACCACACCGGGGTGCTGGCTGAAATATTTTTTGCCTTTAGTTCTTCCAAGGTAAACGGGCCATACCTGTTAACACCATCGTTGTAATAATACTTTTGCATCGTTTCGGTTTAATGGTTAAGAAAAAAGGGGGAACCAATAAGAAGCATCAACAGGGGCGGGATGAGAGGATACTACTTCGCTGCAAAGCTTCGTAGTACAAAGTAAAGCTAAAAGCTTTCCGGCTTAAGTCCAAATACAGGCTATACTCTGATACTGGTACTAAAACTTAAAATTCCATGTTACAGCGGGAATAACGGGGAAAAGCGATACCTGCCTCGCCTCCACTTTCAGGTCGCCGTTGCTGACGCTTCCCTGCTGGTCGAAATAGATAAAATAAGGATTGAGACGGCTGTAAGTATTATAAATGCTGAACACCCAGTAACCGGAAACTTTTCTTTTCTTTTTAGGTACCGGCGTATAGGTGGCAGACAGGTCAATCCGGTGATAAGCTTTCATCCGGTACTGGTTAAGCCTGCTGTACTCCTGTGTAAGCACACCATTAATAAAATAAAACCGCTCGGGCAGGGTGATAGCGTTGCCCGTTCCGTAAACAAACACTGCCCCGAACTTCCATTTCCTGCTGGCTTCGTAGTTAACAACAACAGACATATCATGCCGCCGGTCATACCGGGTGGGAAATTTTTCTCCATCGTTCAGTTGGGTAAATTTTCTCCATGTCCAGGAGAGTGTGTAACCAATCCAGCCGGTGAGCCGGCCTTTTTGTTTGTTCACCAGGAATTCGGCGCCATAGCTCCATCCTTTGCCGGACACAAACTCATCTTCCGGGTCGGCAAGCGAAGGAGTATAGCCTTCCTTGTAATCCACCTGGTTCTGCATGTCCTTATAATATACCTCAACAGATGTCTCGTATTTGTTGTCAGAAAAATTCTTAAAGAATCCTGCCGCATACTGCCAGCTTATCTGCGGCTTTACCAGGTAAGTGCTCGGCACCCATAAGTCGGTCGGAAGTGTGTTGCCTGAATTGCTGACCAGATGGATATACTGGTAATTGCGGGACAGGGCAGCTTTCAGCGATGTTTCATCATTGATGGCGTAGCGGACAGTGATGCGGGGCTCCAGCCCACTATAGGTTTTTACCGGCCTGAAACTTTTATAAACGGTACTGTCAAGCCTGTTACCATCCACATCTTTTACATAGCGGGTATAGGGGCCAATTTGAGTGAAACTGCTAAAACGGAGTCCGTAATTAATTTTCCACTTCTCCCCCAATTCCCAGTCGTCCTGCAGGTAGAGGGCTGCTTCGGCAGCATATTTTTCACTTTCATTATTGGGTTTAAATACTATTGAATCCTGCCTGCCGCTGGCCACATTGGGAATGAACTTGTGGTAGGTCAGCAGCCCGCCGAACTTCAGTTTGTGGTTTGGAAGAGGGTAATAATCAAAATCGGTTTTCAACGTGCCGTCCTTGATGCCAGAGGAAAGTCCGATCTCAAAATTCTCCTGCGTGGCAGAAAATTTAAACTTGTAATCGTTGTACACAAGGGTACTGTTCAAAAACAGGCGGCGGTTGAACACATGGTTCCAGCGGAGGGTGGCCGTGGAATTGCCCCAGGGAATATTGGTTTTGAAAGATCGTTTGGTATTGGCAAAATCAAATACATCTCTGCCAAAGTAGCCACTGAGGTACAGCCGGTCTTTTTCGGAAAAGCGGTAATTCACTTTGGCATTCAGGTCGTAAAAAAAATAACCCGAACCATAGAAGCTGCTGCTTTTCTTTATGAAGGGTTTGACCAGTGCATCAATATAAGTGCGGCGGGCTGAAACAATGAATGATGCCTTGCCTGCCTGCCGGCCAGGCAGGTTCTTTTTTATTGGCCCCTGTATGGAAAACCGGGAAGCCACCAGCCCGATACCACCTTCCATCTGCAGTTTGTTGATGTTCCCGTCTTTCATCACCACATCCACCACCGATGAAAGCCTGCCGCCGTACTGTGCCGGCATCCCTCCTTTTATCAGTGAAACATTTTTTATGGCATCTGAATTGAAAACAGAAAAAAAACCGAACAGGTGGCCGGGATTATACACCACGGCATCATCAAGGATAATCAGGTTTTGATCAGGCCCGCCGCCCCGCACATAAAAACCGGCATTGCCCTCTCCGGCGTTGCGTACACCGGGCAGCAGTTGCAGGGCTTTCAGCAGATCTATCTCTCCCATAAAGGCCGGTATGTTTTTTATCTGGTTCATGGAAAGATCCACCTTTCCCATCTGGGCATTCTTTACATTCCCGTCCCGCCGCCTGCTGTACACCACCACTTCACTGATGGCAGAAGATTTAGAAATGAGTTCAGCATTGAGTGAGCGGCTGCTGTCGAGGCTGATCTCAAAAGATTTTCCGAGGTAAGAAACATGGGAAACATTAATAACATATGTTCCCCGCTCCAGTGTAATTGAATAAAAACCATACTGGTTGCTGGCCACCCCCTTCGACTGCCCGTTGATGCTGATGGTAGCCCCGATGATGGTTTCGCCGGAAAGACTGTCTTTGATGTAGCCGTTAAGCACAAAACGGTCAGGGGCAGCAGGATTCTGTGAAAAAGAAACATTTACCCATAGCATCATCAGCATCACAGAGGCGAGTTTTTGCATATAACTTGAACAGGCAGATTGAATTTTTGTTCGTCTTGCTATAGAAACCATGCAAAGATAATCAGTGAAGGGGCGACAGGCTGCAATTTTACCGCTTCAACAAATATTTAATACTTCATTTAGGCTAACTTTGCGCCTCATTTATCAGCTATGCTCGCCGGTTTACAAAATGTGACATTCGAATTTGGTGCACGGCTCATCGTGGAGGATGCCACCTGGCATATCCAGCCCGGTGAACGCATCGGCTTGATCGGGTACAACGGTACGGGAAAATCCACTTTGCTGAAATTATTGGTTGGCGAATACCAGCCCTCCGGCGGAACGGTGGAGCGAAGCCGTACTACCAGCATCGGTTACCTGCACCAGGACCTGCTGAGTTTTGATACCAATGACTCCATCCTGCAGGTGGCGCTGGGCGCTTTTGAAAAAGTGCTGCAATTGGAAAAAGAGATAGAGGAACTGGGGAAAGAACTGGAGAAAACAGGCGACGAAAAAACCCTGAATGAATACAGTGACAAACTGCATGAACTGGAAACCCTTGGCGGTTATAATATCCATCACCGCACAGAAGAGATATTGCAGGGACTTGGTTTTGCCAATGCAGATTTGAAAAGGCCCTACAAAGTATTCAGCGGCGGCTGGAGGATGCGGGTACTGCTGGCAAAAATGATACTGCAACAGCCAGACCTTTTGCTGCTGGACGAGCCTACCAACCACCTTGACCTTCCCTCTATCGAATGGTTGGAAAAATACCTGCTGCATTACCCCGGAGCTGTGGTGATAGTAAGCCACGATAAGTATTTTCTGAACAGGATGGTGACGAAGATCGTGGAAGTGTATCAGCAACAACTGCATATCTACACCGGCAACTATGATTATTATGAAAAGGAAAAAGCCATCCGTATAGAGATGCAGCAGAAGGCTTACGAAAATCAGCAGGATTATATCCGCCAGAATGAAAGGCTGATTGAACGCTTCAGGGCCAAGGCCAGCAAGGCAGCCATGGCACAAAGCCTTATCAGGAAATTAGACAAACTGGAACGTATAGAAGACGCTGCACTTGAAAGACCGAAAATCCGCATCAACTTCCGGGTGGATAAAACACCGGGGAAAGTGCTGGTGGAATTAAAAAATGTTTCCAAATCCTTCGGCGATAATGTCATTATCAAAAATTCATCGGTGGAGATTGACCGCGGCGATAAGATTGCCCTCATCGGCGCCAACGGAAAAGGCAAATCAACCCTGCTGCGCATGATTACCGGTACTGAGCCGCTGCAGGGAGAAAGAAAATGGGGGCATAATGTGGATGAAAGTTTTTATGCCCAGCACCAGCTCGAAGCCCTGAACATCAACAATACTATCATTGATGAAATGAAGGAATGCGGCAGCCAGATGACAGAACTCGAACTCCGTTCACTGCTTGGCTGCTTTCTTTTCAGCGGCGATGATGCGGACAAGAAGATTAAAATATTAAGCGGTGGCGAAAAGGCAAGGGTGGCGCTTGCAAAAGTAATTGTGAGCAAGGCCAACTTCCTGATGCTGGATGAGCCCACCAACCACCTGGACATGCACAGTTGCGACCTGCTGATTGAGGCATTGAATAAATACCAGGGCAGCATCATCCTGGTAAGCCATGACCGGTATTTTATTTCCAAAACAGCCAATAAGATATGGGAGATCGTTGACCAGGAAATAAAGGAATTCAAAGGCGGGTATGAAGAATGGGTGCAGTGGAAGGAGAGAATGGCGAAATCGGAAGTCAGAAGTCAGAGGTCAGATGCAGGAAAACCAAAACAGGAGGTTACTAATGACGGAGTAGCAAAAAATAATAACTCATCGGTGGTGAAAGAGACTTCCAATCTGCCTGAGTCCAAGAACCCCCCAGCGGGGGGCAGGGGAGCCAAAAAAGAACTTCAGAAAGCACAAAAACAATTTCAGCAGGTGGAAGACAAGATTGCTGAACTGAGCAAACAAAAAAAAGAGCTGGAGGCCTCACTCACCGATCCGGCCACTTATTCGGATAAAACAAAATTCCTGCAGGCAGAAGCCGCTTATAAAAAAGCTGAAGAAGAACTCACCCGGCTGAACGGGCAGTATGAGCAGTTGTTTGAGAAAATGATGGAACTCGATGAGAAGCAGTCATAACCCCTGGCCGGTTTGAAAGTTTTCGTAACTTTTCGCACCAAATCAGTTGATGGATGAAAAAGATATTTTTTGTGGCAGCTGCATTTCTCATTGCGCTGCTCCTGGCTTTCCGTCATGCGGATAAACAAAAAGCAAATGCCGGTAAAAAAGATTATTCCGCTGACAGGCAAAAGAAAATAATCCGGTGCTCGCCGGATTGGGAGGCCCTGAAAGGCTGGCTGGAGGAAGCCGACATCCCTCCCATGCCCGGCGCCGGCAGCCACCAATGGAAAATTTCAACGAACAATGACAGCGCCCAGTTTTACTTTAACCAGGGTATCAATATGTACTATGGCTTCCATATCATTGAGGCCATGGCATCATTTAAAAAAGCGGCGAAGTTTGACTCCACCTGCGCCATGATCTACTGGGCGCAGGCACTGGCCTATGGGCCTAACATTAATGACTTTGGCTATTCCGCCTCTCCCGAAGCGCTGACAGCCGTTCAAAATGCAAAAGCATTCATGGACATGGCGCCGGGCAAAGAGAAAATGCTGATCTATGCCCAACTGGCCCGCTATTCTGCTGATTCCACACAATCCCGGCAAAAACTGAATCAGCTTTATGTGGACAAAATGAAGCAGGCTTATGAACGATATCCAAATGACGGGGATATGGCAGCCCTTTATGCAGATGCCATGATGCTGCAGCACCCCTGGGACCTGTGGAATACAAACGGCACACCCAAACCCTGGACGCCGCTTATCAGGGATGTGCTGGAAGAAACACTGGCTCAGTATCCTGACCACCCGGGAAATAATCATTATTATATCCATGTGATGGAGCCATCGCCGTTTGCAAACAAGGCGCTGCCCAGCGCTGCAAAACTGGGTATTACGAATCCCGGTCTTTCCCATCTTGTCCATATGCCTTCACATATCTATCTGCGCACAGGTAAATACCAGACAGCTGTTGATGTGAATGTAAATGCGGTGAACAGTTATAAAATATCTATCCCGCTGTTTGCACCTGTTACCGGCGCAGACTTTTTGTATATCATCCACAACCTGCACATGAAGGCCAACAATGCGATGCTGAGTGGGCAGTATCAATTATCTATTGATGCTGCAAATGAAACAGTGGTTAGCGTTCCGGCTGATTATTTGAATATTGCCCCGCCGATGGGCAGTTACCTGCAATACATCCATTCAACACCCATACTGGTTTATATCCGGTTTGGCAAATGGGATGAGCTGATAAAAATGCCGCAGCCCGGCCCGTCACACAGTTTTGCCAATATCATGTATCATTTTGGAAGGGGCCTCGCATTTGCTAAGCAAAAAAAGTTTGACTATGCCGGAGCTGAACTTGATCAATTGCGGGAATGGATGAAAGATACTTCACTCCGTATTCCCTTTGTGCCTTTTTCTCCTTCCATCGAGGGTGCAAGAGTGGCCGAGCAACTGCTGTTAGGTGCAATTCATGAAGAACGCAATTTGTATAACGGCGCCATCCGGCATTTCCGCCGGGCCGATTCCATTGAGGTGAAAATGGTGTACAATGAGCCCAGGGATTGGATGCTGAACCCAAAACATTTTCTGGGCAATGCGTACCTGAAAGCAGGAAGGACCAATGAGGCGAAAATAATTTTACAGAAAGACCTGTTGAACAATAATGAAAACGGCTGGGCGCTGTTTGGCATCTGGCAGGCACTGACAAAGGAAAAGAAAACTGCAGAAGCAACAAAGATGCTCATTCGTTTTAAAAAAGCATTTGCAAAAGCGGATGTGAAGCTTTATGCACCTGTGTTCTGATTGAACTCCCTTGCTTTCACAAAATCGCTGACAAGATAACTCACTAATTTACCGCTGGTAGCATCTGTTCTGCCATCGCTCAGGTGGGTGGCGCCTTCGCAAATATGCAAATAGGCTGGCTTGGCATCCGATGCAACATAAGAAATATACTGCCGGGCATGAATGGGCAGGATGCCCACCGGCGTCATAGCGCTGCTCAGTGTATGTTCGATGCAGTCAATATCCACATCTATCCCGCACAAAGAATCTTCGGTGAAACCGGTGGCATGGGCAACGGCCTGCATAAAAGTTCTTTTCTCATGCACAAAAATGTCTTCGAAAGTGATGCAGTCAATAAAAGGATTGTTCACTATATCGATCCATACATTCTGTGGCAGGTAGTTTTCATGCAGGCCCACCACGCAGTATTTCTGCAGGTAACCATCTTCTTCGGCATAGCGAAACGCATTGCCGCTGTGCCTGCCCTCTGCAGGCCGGTAATCGGCATGGGCATCTAAGTTGATGCAATTGATCTGTGCTAGTGGTATCGCACCGGCCTTATGCCAGCCTTTTGCAGCGCCTTTTATAAGCGGATACGAATTATTATGCCCGCCGCCCACCACGACAGGTATTTTTTTGTTCTCTGTTATCATCTTCGCCAGCCGTTCCACTTCATCATCAATAGTGTATATCGCATGGCGGTATGCTTCAATTTTTTCATCATTGCTTTTGGCCGTGGTGTCAATCAGGTATTGTATATCGCCAAAATCAAAATGACCGAGCAATAAAATTTCACCGCCGTCAAAAAAATCATTGCTCTGTATGTTCAGGAAAGATTGCAGGAAGGGGATCCATAAAGTGTCTGTACCGCCGATCCCGTAATTGCCTTTTGCGCCCAGGTCTTCCGGTATCCCGAACAGCACATATTTAGCGGTTGATACAGAAAGTGAAACAGCCAGATCGCTGCTGTCCTGGGACACTTGCAGCCGCTCTCCTAATTTGGTTTCAAACCGGCGGAGTTTGGTAAGCGAGAGCACATCCTGTTTGCTGTATATTTTTAAATGCTGCATGGGGCCTTGCTTTTTTACCTGCTCAGCCGTTTCATTGGTTCTCTGATTTTTCATATAAAATTTTTAACCGCAAAGTCGCTAAGCCGCAAAGATGCGCAAAGAAGTCTGCTGATGTAAAACATAGCGTCACTTAGCGTCTTGGCGGTTAAGCTAAACTCCAATCTTTTCATTCACTACTTTCAATATCGCTGTTTCTAAAGCTATTGCTTTGTTCTCAATTTCCCGGCCTTTGCTAACGATATCTGTTACAAAACCTGGTGAGCCTGCCGAAGCATCATCAAACCCTGCCGCATTGATCCTTACATTCATAAAGGCCCCCATCACGGCACTCCGGGCGCAAAGGGCGCCTACACCGGCATCCGATACGGAATTCGGGTTGCCGGTTTCCGCCATTGCCTTTATCACTTCCATACTTTCGTAAGCGGTCTCCATTACTTTAAAGGGTATCTCGATGGCAAATCTTGTTGCATCACTTATGGCTTTTGTTCTTATTGTTTTTTCCTCCTCCGTTGCTTTGGGCAATGCCATGGCGCTCATAATGCGGTTGAATGCCCGGGTGTCTTCATCCACCAGCCGCAACAATTCGTTCTTATATTGCTGACCCTTCTCCGCCCAGTTGCTGAATTCCTCCCAGCGGTCATCCCAACCCTTTTTATGGGAGGACAGGTTGGCCACCATCGTCCCCAATGAGATACCGAGTGCGCCTACATAGGCTGCGATGGATCCGCCGCCGGGGGCCGGGCTTTCACTGGCTGTTTCGTCGGCAAAATCAGTAAGCGGCATGCTTACCAGCCGGCTGCCTGTTTTTTCTTTTAGCATATACTCAATAATTTTTTCTTCCGGTTTGAAAGGGCCCAGTTCATCCAGGCCCAATGACTTTACAGCGATCTTGATCAGTTCCTGTTCTGAAACACCGGTACTGCGCTGCTGCTTGCGCAGAAAATATTTTCCGGCATCCAGCATTGCTTTTAATGGTATGAGTCCCACCAGTTCGCTGCCGGTCACCCTCACTCCTCTTTTATCTGCTTTTTTGCACACTTCATCAAAAGCAATATGCACTGCTGTTATATTGATATTAGTAAGGTTGATACTGATCTGGGCAATGCCATACTCTTCTATATACCAGCCGATGGCTTTCACAGCTTTTAAGCTGCCGGGCTTGTTCACTTTCACGCCGTTCTCCATCACCGTTCTCCCGGCTTCCCGCACATCAAAGGCAATGGCATTTGCTCTTCTGGTTGAAGTGGTGTTCAGGTTTACATTATAAGCAACTAAAAAATCTCTTGCCCCGATCACAGTAGCTCCTCTTTTGGCATCAAAGGCTGCGGGGCCGAAATCCGGTTTCCATTCCGGCTGTTTTATCTTTTTGAAAAACCCTTCGTACTCGCCGGCCCTGATGACGGATAAATTGCTTCTTGTTTTATCCGGTTGCGCTGCTTCATATAAATAGACCGGAAGTTTCAGTTCCTCTCCCACTCTTTTTGCCAATTGCTGCGCATATTTCGCTGTTTCTTCCATCGAAATATTGGCAATGGGGATCAATGGACAAACATCAGTGGCGCCCATGCGGGGATGCTCACCTTTGTGCTTGCTCATATCGATCAGCCCGCCTGCTTTTTTAATAGCCCTGAATGCCGCTTCGATCACTGCTTCCGGATTGCCGACAAAAGTCACCACCGTACGGTTGGTGGCTTTACCCGGATCCACATTCAATAAACGAACCCCTTCCACCGCTTCTATTTCATCAGTGATCTGTTTGACGATATTTAAATCCTGTCCTTCGCTGAAATTGGGGACACATTCGATGATGGGCTGCATATCTTTTCCTGTTTACGCTGCTAAGATATTGCTTATCCCATTGTCCCGCAGGGACATTTCGCAGGTAAAAAGCTGTTACTAAAGCCTCGTTGCATGTCGCCACGCAACGGCACAAAAAAAGCCTGCATTTCGCAGGCTCTGTAATATCTATTGAACATTCGTTTACTTCCTGGCAGGCATGGAAGTAACGTTCATATCCCGCACACAAACCCATTTGCCATCTCTTTTCTGGAAATAAGACATATAATGCCCTTTCTCCGTTTCTGCCCCGGCAGGACTCATCATGGTCCATGAACCGATCTCAACCAGTGTGTTCCCTTCGCCAAACAGGTCCACTACTTTATAGACACTGTAATTACCGGCTGTATCTCTTGCTATACCTGCTGCAATACTGTCCCGGATAGCTGCTTTACCTGCGGTAGGTGGTTTGTTCCGGCTATAACTGATGGCATCATCGCTGTAATAGGCCGCCACGGCATCCGCATCTTTGGCTTTTTCGGCGGCGGCAAAGGCATCTTCCATGGCCTGTATCTCTGTTTTTGCTTTATCAAGGTCAAGCGGTTTGGCTTCTTCTTTGGAAGCAGTGGAACAGGCACTGAAAATAAAAGCTGTAATCCCGATGAATAGAACAAATTGAAGTTTGCGTCTCATAAAAAATGTTTTTAGGTGAATGAGGGGAATAAAGAAAGGTAACCAATACAAGTCAGATAGCCATGCCGTTTCCATATGTCGCGGTTCTCAGGGCATGAATTGTGGTGCTCAAAGCTTCGGTAAGCAGCTCCTCTTACCTTTGTATTGCAACAAAATAGGGCCGCAGCATTAAAAATCGCGGAGACAAAATACCGCATAAATTTTTTTTATGACCACAAGAGTCTGGCACGGAAAAACATTGGCAGAACATGCCGACATGTATTTACAATTCTTATTGGGTGAAGGGGTAAAAGAGTACAGGGAAACTCCCGGTAATATCTCCATTAGGGTATGGAGAAAGTTTGAAGACGGATACTGTCATTTTTACACTGTTACCGAGTGGGAAAGTATTGAAGCCATCAAACAATTTGCCGGCGAGGATCATGAAAAAGCCGTTTATTACCCGCAGGACAGTGGCATATTGTTGGAGTTTGAGGAAAAAGTCAATCATTATGAGAGTTTTGCCTTAAAATAGGGACCTGGTTAACTTCTTAAAAAATCAGAAAGACATTCCTGGTTGAAACAGCAAAACAGAAAGATTTACCTGAAAAGCGAGATAATAATTTCAACTTTTGTTTGGGGCATATTTACCTGCAGGCTGCTTAGTAATGAACATCAGCAACAGCATGACGAAAATAACAACAAAAGGAATAATGCCTGATCTTACATAAAAAGCCGCTGGAATGCAGAATGCAAGCGCCCCGGCAATGATGGCCACACCAAAAGAAAGACTGATCCCCCTTTCTGTTTTCCCGTTCACAGAAAGTATCAGCAGGGCTGTAGTGGCAGGTATCCCCGATTGCAGCAGACCGATGCCGATGCAGAAGAGCAGCAGTTCATCTCTGAAGAAAGTAACCAGCGGCATGGCGCTGAAAAGGGAAATAAAAATATACAGCCTCCACCCTATCTTGTCGGCCAGCCAGCCACCGATTATTTTACCGGCGAACGCAGCCGCAGCAATGACCAGCAGCCAGTCGTAATCGTTTTCATGTATGAGCTGGGAAATATTCCATACGGCCGAACGAAGTGCAATGACCGTCAGCAGTAATATCATGATCATATCATGCCGGTCAGGTAAAGGAGAAATGGGTTGCTTCCCCGTTTTCTTTTGTGCGTCTGCATCCGGAAGTTTAACTGCGGCGAGTACCAGCAAGAACAAAAAGGCAGCAGGCAGTAAGAAAGAAACAAGCTGGTAACCCTGCCAGGCAAAATAGCCACCGGCTATAAGCCCCGCTACACCCGGCGCTGCGAACAAACCAATGTTAACAGCTTTATCATCTCTTGCACATACAGAGCCTCCGGCCACATGATAGATAGCTGATGCAGTCCCCATTAATACAATGGAAAGCTGCGGCAGGATGGCAAACATCGCCACTGCCGTTACATTCAGTGCATAAGAAGCAGTAAGAAACTGTTTCGGATTGTTAACTTTCTCCATCCACAGGGCAACAGGATATTGCCCGCCAAAAGCCAGCAGGTTGTACAGCAGCAAACCGATGCCTGCCTGCAGCAAATCCTGTTTTTGTTGTACAATACTTCCCAGGAAATAACCGGCCAGCAGATCATTAAGGCCATGCCCCAGCGCCAGCAGCGGTATCAGTCCTTTTTTTATCATCAGGCTGTAAGTGTGGCGTAGACATAAAACAAAAGATAGGTGGCAACATTCATCAGCACACAGGCTTTTGCAGTTACTGCAAAAAGTTTCTTCTTATTGAGCAGATAAAGCACTGGCAGTTCCACCGCAAGTGTGATGAGGAGCAATACCAGCAGGCTGCCAATGCTGTAACCTGCAAACAAACCGGGGGTAAGCTTTGATAAAACATAACCCGCCCCCACCGATGCCAGGTTTACTACTAAAGAATCCAGTCCTGTTTTTTGAATACGGTTGTATTTCATCAGCAGCATCACGAAGGCCTCTGCTACTATGGTGAGGGCAATGGCAATCAGCATGGCACCGTCAACCGAACGGGAAACCGTGACATCCACCACATCTATAAAAAAATAATCCATGAAACGGGTTTAAGAATTTATAATAAGGGTGATAATGGCAGCAATGGCATAAGTAACCAGGTTCATTACCAGCGATACAATAAATGACCGCTTAACAGGCTGTTTCCTATTCATCAGGTAAAGTACCAGGAACTCCAGCAATACGGTAACAGCAAAAAGAACGGCAAGGCCTGCATAGTTGTCTATAGCAAAAAAATCATCTGCTGTGCTGGAAAGAACAAAACCCGAAGCCAGCGATACCAGGTTTGCCACAGTTGACTGTATCAGCGATACCCGGAAGATGAACTGGTACTTCATCCGCTGCATGATGACAGCTTCCAGCGCAATGGCAAGCAGAAGGAACAGAATGCCGATTCCGAAAAGGGCAATCAGGAGGCCGGCGCCGGCGCCATCCAGCAAATAGAATTCCATAGCAAACAGTTTTGTTAAATATATGAATAAAAATTTTTGATTACGCTTCTCCACCGGATACCAGGACCGGAGCAAAGTCTTCGTCCTGATATTGATCCGTTGCCATCCGGCCTTATAGCTGTACCTTGCAGTTGTTCCCCCTAAATGTTTTATCATGACCCGGTTTCCATTATTCTTGCTGGCGAACCTGCTCACACTGTCTTCTTCTGCCCAATATGACTGGAAACCGGAAAAAGAAGGAAATGGCATCCGTGTGTACCTGTCTGATGTAAAAGGCTCCTCTTTCAAAGCCGTAAAAGTGGAATGCACTTTTACCGGTACCTATGCCAGATTGATTGCTGTATTGACCAATACTTCACGGTTCAGTGAATGGATATTCCATAATAAAACGAGCAGGTTACTGAAGAAAAACTCTGTCCATGACCTTGTGTATTACTCCGAAACAAGAATGCCCTGGCCTCTTTCCAACCGGGATGTGATCATCCGTATGCGGATCAATACAACCAACCTTCCCGGGTCGCTCAGTATCCAGGGCAACAATGAAGTGGATTTCATCCCGGAAATACCAGGAAGGGTAAGGGTGCCGCACTACAAGGCAAACTGGGTTGTGACCATGCCTGCCAGCAGCAGCCTGAAAATAAGCTATATACTGGAAATTGATCCCGGTGGCAGTATACCCCCATGGGTTGCCAACTCCTATGCAGATAAAGGACCCTTTGAAACATTCAGCAACCTGGCTGAAGAATTAAAAAAGTGACCAGTTGTCCCGGTATATCAATTGTAAAACTTATTCAAGGGTCACTTTCTTCAGATAAAATACTTTGGGGTCCACCTGTACAGCAGTTTTGCTGGTCACTGTTATTCCTTTTTTGTCCACCGTCATCCGCTGAATGCCCGAATCGGTCTGAATGTCCAGCGGCAGCGGCATATCCAGGTTCAGCAGTTTCACATAATATTTGTCATCGCCGGTTTGCCTTACATGCACTTCTAATTTGCTGGTGGTATAAAGAAATAACTGGAACAAAGGCTGCAGGCTTTTGCCATAGGCCCCGCTGAAAAGTTTTTCTATGTCTGATGTGGTGATGGTGTTATCATAAGTGTACTGCGGATCTGTTGCCAGTTTTTTCAATGTGGGAAAGAAAATATCATCACCCATCACATACCGGAGTGTGTGCATGAAGAATGCGCCTTTACCATAGATATCCCCCTGGTAAGCGCTGTCCGAATCCACTTCATCTCCCCTCACCACCGGGTAGCGGTTTTGTGTGGCCCTTGCCGTTTGCTGCATCCGTTTCTGGTAAGCTTCTTCACCGGCCAGTTCCCTTGTGGCCATAGCATCGCCGAAGACACAGATTCCTTCCTGTATCCACATGTGACCCCAGTCACGGTTGGTTACTTTATTGGCCCACCATTCATGACCGTATTCATGATGCAGCAGCCAGTCAAAATCTTTACCTGCTATTTTTTCGTAGCGGTATTTATTTCCATAGGCGATATTGGTCTGGTGCTCCATGCCCAGGTGCGGTGTTTCTGAAGCCGCTATCCTTTCTTTTACCCATGGATATTCCCCAAAATATTTTTCGAGGATGCGGCTGGACTGTTCAAAGAGGTCCAGCAGTTTTTCGGCCTTGTCAAAATTTTCTTCCAGCACATAATATTCCATCGGCACCTTGCTTCCGTTCACTGTTGTGTACTCTCTTTTTGCCACTTTATATTTCCCGATATTAAAAAGAATGCAATAGTTGCTGATAGTATAATTCGTTTTCCAATGATAGGTTGACTTGTCTTTCTTCGTGGTTACTTTCTGCAGCAACCCCGGCGCTGCCACCACCAGTCCTTTCGGAACAGTTATGATCATATCGGCGCCTTCATTGGGTTCATCGCTGGGATGGTCCTTGCAGGGAAAATAAATCTTGGCCCCCTCGCCCTGGCAGGTGATGGATATCCAGGGATTTCCTTGTTTGTCTTTTTCCCACTGGAAGCCGCCTATCCAGGGAGGTCTGGATGCAACGGCCGGGGTACCGAAATAGGCAACCTTGACTTTCACTTTGCCTTCGGGCAATGTTTGTGTAAGATTGATCCTGAGCAGGTCGTCATCGGTATGTGTGATATTTTGTGATTTCCCGTTGATCGAAACTTTGCTCACTGCAAGTCCATGCCAGAGATCGAATAATAAAATACTGGAAGGCTTCAGCAGGTTCAAATCAATTTCTGTATAGCCCTTAATTGTTTTATCTGCCGGGTCCACATCCAGCGCCACGGTATAGTGCCGGATGTCCATAATGGCCTGTTCGGGTTTCAGCTTACCGCCTGATTTTAAATTCTGGGCCTGCAATGCAAATGATGCAATAGCAAAGAGGAAGAGAAAAATATTTCGCATGGCAAAGGGGTTTCAGTGAAGTTATTGTTTCTGCGCTGCTACTTCAACTCTTTTAACACCTGCCTGGCCCCTTCATCCATTAGTTTTTTACCGGCATCGTCCGGTTTGCCTTCGTACTTGCCGTCTAATTTTGGCTGCAGCCGGATTGTACCGTCAGCCAGCCTGAGCAATATCATCCCTGCTTCGATGTTGAATGATGAAGCGGCATTCGGGTCTGCATTTTTTATTGCTTTGAGGAGTCCGCCCACTTTGCCGGCCGGTTTCATCCGTGTAATATCCGTGGCCAGTGTGTAATCACAGTCATATTTCCTGGCTTCTTCTTCTGAAGCCACCGCTCTCGCTTCGATGCTGCCCCCTGTAAGCGCCTCAACCAAATGTTGCTGCAATACGGAAGCCTGTACCTGTTCGTCGCCTTTCGGCTCATACACCCCGATCCGTATCACCCCTGCTTTTTTCTGATCATTGACGGCAGGATTGTCGTTCTCATTATCCTTGTTCATGTTCTTGTACTGGTTCATCATTTCGTTCATATCAAACTTCTCCTGCAGCTCCTCCTCGCTTTTGGCTTCTGTATAGCCGGGGGGAATTTCAAACAGCATGGAATCTAATTTCAGGGTGGTAAGCTCCAGTGTTCCGATATCTGTTTTGATCTCAGAGGTTTCTTTGCTGCCGCCCATAATGATGGTGGTGGTTTCTTCCAGCGGAAAGCCCAATTTTCCTTTTCCGCTGCGGCGGGTTACAAACCTGTCCTGGCAATCCGGTTTTTGTTTTTCATTGGGCGCTGATGTACGGGCAGGACGGTAGCGAACCGGGCAGTTGAATTTGGGCAGGTCAATATACCAGCCATCGGTTTTAATGATGAAACTGTCCTTCATGGAACAGGCATCGGGTGAAGGTTTCATTTTCTGGTAGGTCCATACATGCCTTGCTGTGAAGCCATACATTTTTTCCCGCTCACCGGTATCCCTGATGTTGTACCAATTGGTTATGATACCTCCTTTCTTTGGTTCTGTTGCAGCAGGTTTTGTGGTCTTTACAGCCGGTTTTTCATCTTCATCAATGACCTCATCCTGCTCTTTAGCAAATGGTTCTATGAAGTACAGTTTTTTCTTATCATTTATCCTGATGGTGCGCTGCAGGTCGCACTGCTCAATCGTTACCGGTTGTGCGGGCATGCCCATCATGGTGCCGGGTTCAGTTCTTTTGCGCATTCCTTTTACATAAATGGTGCTTTCTGAATTCATGCCCATCATGCCGCTGGTCTGGCGGAGTTTGTATTCCTGTGCGGATACATGGCAGCCGGTGACAGCAGAGAACAGCAGGGTGGATGCGATAAGGAATAAGGCTGATTGCAATTTCATACCCGGTTATTTTTATTGATTTGCGGAAAATACTTTTTTACAAAGTACTATAAGATGACGGATGTCATGAATTGACAAAAAATAAGATGAGACAGGGGCGCAGCCCGTTGCTTTGCTATAAAACTCCGGACCTTTACTGTAATATATAAACCACATTGCCCACATTCTGCCGGAAAGCGCCTGTCTTCAGCCCGCCCCCGTACCTCGTTTCAAGCGAACTGTACCAGGTATAACTCAGCGGGCCGATGCTTTTTAATTTTCCCTTCACTAATTTATCGTCAAATGATGAATAGTATGTAATCAACGTACTGCCCACCGATTTCAGCTTTCCGCTGAATGCTTCGTTATCAAATGTACTGTAATAATCCAGCGCCAGGCTGCCAATGAATTTTATTTTTCCCTGCTGCAGTTTATTGTCAAAGTTGGAAAAGTAATCAAAGAGCAGGGATCCCACGGTTCGTATCTTACCCACTTTCCAGGCGGCTTCAGTAGCG
>JBQTHS010000028.1:0-26738 GCA_052389635.1 Bacteroidota bacterium
GTGTAAATTTGAAGCCCGGAAAGGGGTTTAAAATGCGCTAAATTGAGGCATTCAAAAAATACCCCGGAGTGTTTTATTTTATCCCCTGGACTGTTTTTGCGCCTTTAGTTGCCCTTTACCATTCACTATATTGCTGCTTCTTAGCTCTCCGCCAAATGGCGGACTGGAGGTACACATGACCCGCAACCAACGCTACGCTTATATCATTGACTATTTCGAAAAAAACATGCCGGTGGCAGAAACCGAGCTGGAGTTTGAAGAGCCTTACGAACTGTTAGTGGCGGTTATTCTTTCCGCCCAATGCACGGATAAAAGGGTGAACATGACCACTCCGGCTATTTTTAAAAAATATCCTACAGTGAAATCTTTGAGCAAGGCCGGTTTTGATGAACTGTTCCCTCTTATCAAAAGCATTTCTTATCCCAACAACAAAACCAAACACCTTATCGGCATGGCCAACAAAGTGATGAATGATTTTGGCGGAAAAATACCAATGACAGTAGATGAATTGCTGCAACTGCCGGGTGTGGGAAGAAAAACAGCCAATGTAATCACATCCGTAGTGGATAAGCAACCCAACATGGCGGTGGACACCCATGTGTTCAGAGTAAGCAAGCGTATCGGGCTGGTGCCGCAAACTGCCTCCACTCCTTTTGCGGTGGAAAAGGAACTGGTGAAAAATATTCCCGAAGCATTAATACACAAAGCCCATCACTGGCTTATACTGCATGGCCGTTATATATGCCTTGCCCGCAACCCCAAATGTGAAGAGTGCGGCATTCAATCAGCCTGCAGATATTTTCAGCAGAAAAAATCCTGAGTAAAATTCTCATTTAAACCTGCCTCGTATATCCCCATGAAAAAATTCATGCCGCTTATCGTATAACTTATCCACAAAAAACAAGTTTTAGCATAATCCTTGCAACAGTTGGCAGATTCCATTCTGTTTAAAACCGCCAACTATTGAAGAACCTTTACCAACTGGGCTGTTTAGTATGCATCTGCATCCTTAGTACTGCCTCCGCACAACTGCCCCCGCAGCAATGGGCCCGCAAATACGGCGGTTCCAATGTTGATATTCCCTTCTCCATAAAAGTTACATCCGACGGCGGCACCATCGTAGCCGGTTATACCGATTCAAAAGACGGCGATGTAAGCTCACAGCCCAACCGGGAATACTGGGACCTGTGGGTGGTGAAACTGAACCGTTGCGGCGATATTGAGTGGGAACGATCATTCGGCGGCAGCAATTATGAAAGTGCAAGAGATGTGGTGCAGACAGCCGACGGCGGTTACATCGTTGCCGGTGAAACCAATTCAACTGACGGCGGAGTGGTGAGCGGCTATGGCGGCACCAAAGACATATGGATATTAAAACTTAACGCAGCAGGAACCCTTACCTGGCAAAAAAGGTATGGCGGCAACGGACTCGACATTGCCAATCATATTCACTTACTCGCTGATGGTACATTTTATCTTGTTGCTTCCTCTTCCTCCAACGACGGTAACATTACCGGCAACCACGGTACGGCCGGCTACACAGACGGGGTGCTGATGAAATTAGACGCCGACGGAAATCTTTTGTGGAGCCGTTGTTTTGGCGGCAGCAAAAACGAAGAATTTTTTGACCTCGAAATAATCAACGGCCGGACTTACCTCGCCGGCTTTGCCAATTCCACAGACGGCGATATTCCCCCGCAGCAAAAAAACTACGATGTATGGCTGCTGGCCCTCGATGCCAATGGCAACAAAATCTACAGCAAGGTATATGGCGGCTCACAAAATGATGTGGCCTATTCCATGACGAGAGGCAATGATGGTTCCCTCGTACTCGCCGGTTACACTACTTCCAGCGACGGCGATGTAAGCGGCGCCAAAGGCAGCCAGGATTACTGGGTCATCAATATCAACCCTGCAAACGGAAATAAAAACTGGCAAAAGGTATTGGGAGGTACAGATGCCGATTATGCCAACGCAGTTATCACCGATGCAGACGGCGGCTATATTGTCGGCGGCATTTCTTATTCAGATGATGTGGATGTGTCAACCCCACTGGGCGAAGGCGATTACTGGGTGGTAAAACTCAGCGCATCGGGCAATATGGTATGGAACCAGAATATCGGCGGCAGCGGCAACGACCATCTCCGTTCAGTTGTTTATCAACCTTCCGTAAAAGAATATTTTCTCTGCGGTGATTCTGATTCCGGCGATGGCGATTTCAGCGGGGGACAAGGAGAAGTTGATTTCGGCATCATCAAACTGAAACAATTAGATACATTATTACTGGACTCAACGGTGTGCAGCCTTACCGGCTTCATTCCTCCTGCGGACACTCTCCGTGATGTTTGCGGCAATGATTCAGCCTATGTTTCTTATAAACCGGTTATCATCGGCGGTCCTTTTGATGGCATTAAAAAGATTGACAGCATTTTTGCCGGGCAAACATTGCAATTACCAAGCAATGCCAACGGAACCATCACCTGGAACTACGACCCTACATTAAGTTGCACTACATGTCCCTATCCGGTAGCTTCCCCCACCATAACGACCATTTACACAGCCACCAATGCACTCGCTGCGGGTTGTCAGCTAAGTGATCAGTTCACACTTGTTGTGCTGAAAGATGCAGTCACTCATATCCCGTCTGCCTTTACACCCAATGGCGATGGATTGAATGACTGGTTTGGACCGTTGGGCAAAGTACCTGCTGAGTTTTCCATGCAGGTATTTGACCGCAATGGCACCCTGTTTTTCAAAAGCTCTTCCACCTATGCCAAATGGGATGGGAGGGTGAACGGCGCCCTTCAGCCAAACGGCATTTATGTGTACCTCGTTCAGTACAAAGACATACAGGGAAAATGGGTTTTGAAAAAAGGAACCCTGGCTTTGCTGAGATAAGACCCTGAGCCTGGCGAAGGGTCCTGTTCAATATTTTATACATCGTTAAACATTTCACTATGGACAGAAGAGAATTCTTTACCAAAACAAGAAAAAGAAGCCGTGCATTTTACCGCAACATGGCAACAGGGTTGACTCCCTATGCCGGCAACTGGACCAGCAATGAAGTAGCCCACCTGTTGAAGCGTACCATGTTTGGTGCAAAGAAGGCGGATATAGATTATTTTCTTGCCATGTCGCCGGGGGCAGCCGTGGATGAACTGCTGAACAATATCCCTTCGCTTGGCACCCCGTTGCGGGACTATGGTTTGATGCAGGATGAGAACGGTGTGTGGCATGATGACCTTGGTGTGCCGCAGGGACAAACCTGGGTAAATGATCTGAATACCCTCAGCGACCCCGGGGTGAGAGGCACCATTAATGCCCGCCGCAATGATAGCCTGTATAAATGGTGGGCCGGTGTGATAGTGAACCAAAACAGGAGCATTACGGAAAAGATGATCCTCTTCTGGCACCATCATTTTTCGGTACAGCAGGAGGAAGTGGGCAACGCCACCATGCTGTGGCGGCATCATAAACTTTTCCGGGATAATCCCATCGGGAATGTGAAGCAGTTGGTGAAAGATGTAACGATTGACCCGGCCATGCTGTTTCACCTGAACGGATACCTGAACAGCAGGCTGGCGCCGGATGAAAACTATGCCCGGGAGATGCAGGAGCTCTTCACTGTTGGCCGCGGCCCGGATTCATTATACACCGAAAACGATGTTATCGCAGCGGCACGGGTGCTTACCGGCTGGCGCATTGACGGACAGACCCTTACTTCTTATCTTGATAACGGCGCCCATGATACCGGCAGCAAATCATTCTCCGCTTTTTACAACGGCGCCACCATCGGCAACAACGGCGCACAGGAGGTGGACGACCTGGTGAATATGATCTTCAATACCACAGAAGCGGCCCGTTTCATCTGCCGCAAACTGTATAAATGGTTTGTGTATTACCAGATTGACCAGGCCACGGAAACAGATGTTATCATCCCGCTGGCGGAGATATTGCGCAGCAATAATTTTGACGTAAAGGCTGCGCTGGATGTACTGTTAAAAAGCGAACATTTCTTTGACCCGCTGAACCAGGCCTGTTATATCAAAAACCCCTTTGATATAGTTGCCGGCGCCGTCCGGGAATTCAATGTGAATGTGCCGGCCTATACCGACTGGCAGAATGGCTATCCTTTTTTCGAAAATATTTTTGAGAAAGCGGCCGAAATGCAGCAGGTGCTATTTCAGCCTCCTGATGTATCGGGATGGCCGGCCTACTACCAGGAACCGATGTACTATGAGCTCTGGGTAAACAGCAACTCATTGCCCCGCAGGGCCAACTATACCGACAGCCTGGTGGATGATAATATCATTGATGTGAGGGGATTTGCCAATTACTCCTCCAATCCTGCCGACCCGGATCAGTTAGTAACAGATATGACAGCGTTATTGCTACGCTATCCCTTATCGGTGAATTCAAGAAACTATACCAAGAACAGGTTCCTGCTAAATAACACAAGTGACAATACCGTGTGGACGAATGCCTGGAACAGCAACAACAATGCTTTTATCCTGGCTTCGCTGAAGGAGTTGTTCAAATTCATCATGAACCTGCCGGAATATCATTTATGCTGATTAATGAAAAACAAATATTATGAACAGAAGAAATTTTTTACGCAATACAGTCCCCGCTGCCGTTACGATGCCTGCATTCATCAACGGGTTTTCCTTTACGGCCTTCGGCTCATCGAAGGATAACTCGCTGGGCCGCCTGCTTGGCGAAACTGCCACCAATGATCATATACTGGTGCTGGTGCAGCTGGCCGGTGGTAATGACGGGCTGAACATGGTTGTCCCGCTGGATATGTTTGCCAACTACTACAATGCAAGGCCCAATGTGGCCATTCAGCAAAGCCGGGTATTAAGATTGGATGGTACGGACCGTTCCGGTCTGCATCCTGCAATGACGGAGATGCAGAATATGTACAATGAAGGCAAGGTGAATATTGTGCAGTCGGTGGGTTACCCCAATCAGAACTTCTCTCATTTCCGTTCTACTGATATATGGATGACGGGTGATAACAACAACGACCGGTTTACAAGGGAGAAAAGAGGATGGCTGGGCCGCTATTTAGAAACGGAATATCCCGGCTACCCTGATACTTATCCCAATGCAGAAATGCCCGACCCGCTTGCCATACAGATCAGCAGTATGCCAACGGTAACCGTTCAGGGCTCTATTTTCTCCATGGGTCTTTCCATTACCGACCCGGAAAACATTTACAACTTCACCAACCCTTTTTCCGACTATCCGCTCACTTCCCAGTTTGCCAACAAAGAACTCCGTTTCCTGAGAGTGGTGTCAGAAAAAACAAAGATCTATTCAGACATAATAAGGGCCGCTTACCGCAGGGCTGCTAATATGGCTGCTTATCCGCTGAATGGTTTAGCGCAGCAGTTGCAAATTGTGGCAAGGCTGATAAAAGGCGGGTTGAAAACCCGGGTTTATACCGTAACTGTTGGTGGTTTCGACACACATAAAAAACAGGTGAATGCGAGTGATACCTCTACTGGCCCCCATGCCAAACTGATGAAGGACCTTTCTTCCTCTATCCAGGCATTTCAAAGAGATATGGAACTGATGGAAACGGATGACCGGGTGCTGGGTATGACTTTTTCTGAATTTGGCCGCCGGATAAAATCCAACGGAAGTTTGGGTACTGACCATGGCGCTGCCGCTCCATTACTTTTATTCGGAAAGCATATTAAAAAAGGAATACTGGGCAACAGCCCCGATATACCATCAGATATTAATGTGGTGAACAATGTGCCCTTCCAGTATGATTTCAGGAGTATATATGCTTCGGTGCTGGAAAGATGGTTCTGTGTGAAGCAGCCGCTGCTGAACCAGCTGCTGCTGCAAAATTACCAGTCGCTACCCGTTATCAAAGGCGGCCCCTGCGGTTTGGGCGATGATCCGGATGATACCAACAACCAATCGGACAAGTTGTTACTGAAGATGTGGCCCGTGCCTTACACATTGAATGCTACGATACAATTCTCCACTACCGGCGGGCATACGATGATCCAGCAGATCAACAGCCTTGGCCAGGTAGTAAAAGTATTAGCGGATGGAGAATACACAGCCGGAACATATAACATTGATATTTATGATGACAACCTGCCATCAGGCCCATATTTCATACGCCTGCAGAACCAGTCGCTGCAGAAAGTACTGAATGTGGTGAAGATAAGGTAGCCTTTTTTATGTTTTTGATATTCAAACCGGTGTTTGCCGGTTTTTTTTATACCCATTATTTTTCTTACCCGATAACTATGATTTAAACTTTGCCATTTCTTATAAATCAATACATTTACCAATCCATTTTACCCGGTCCAGCCCCTCTGTAAAGCCTGAAACCTTTTATTGTGAGATAAAATTTTTACCAGAGGATGAGAAAACTTTTTGCATTAGTGCTGGTATCGGGCGCCGTACTCAGCCAACCCTTGAAAGCACAATACTATTACTACAACAGCAAATATTATGAAAGCGATGTGGTCTTTGAGATCGGCGTCAGCGGCGGCGTGATGAACTCCCTCACCGACCTGGGCGGGAAAAAGGGCATCGGCAAAAATTTTATCAAAGACCTGCGCTGGAAAACAGCCCGGCCATCCTACGGCGCCTACATTATGGCTATGTACCGCAATGCTATCGGCGGAAGGATCGAAGGCACATTCGGGCAGGTGGTGGGCTACGACAGTATCCTGAAAAATGTGGCTGCTTCCACGAACGGCCGCTATGAACGCAACCTCAGCTTCCGCAGTAAGATCGCCGAACTGCAGGTAGCCATAGAGGTGCATCCGCTTTTTTTCAGAAGCTATGATAACGAAGAAGAGCCGCCGCGGTTTTCTCCCTATGCAGTTATCGGCGCCGGTTATTATTCTTTTGACCCGGAGGCCAAACTGGCCGGCCAATGGTTTACGCTGGCGCCGCTCCGGCTCGAAGGACAGGGCATGGCCGAATATCCTGACCGAAAACCGTATCATCTTAAACAATATAACCTGCTTGGCGGGCTGGGCCTTAAATATGAAATCACCCCCAGCCTGAACGCAAGACTGGAACTGGTGCACCGGAAACTATTTACTGATTACCTCGACGATGCCAGCACCGATTACATTGATGCCAGTCTTTTTCCCAATTACCTGCCTCCAGTTCAGGCAGCCATTGCCCAGCAACTCTATTTCCGCAGAAATGAACTGAATGCCAGTGATATCATGCCGCTTCCCGGTGACCAGCGGGGCGACTACCGGGACAACGACGCTTATTTCACCATCCAGGCCAAAATAGGCCTCACTTTCGGGCGCAGAAGAAGATAGCCCTGCATAAAATCTTATAATAGCTGGTAAAAGCCCTGCCGGTGCAGGGTTTTTATTTTCTAACTTTACTTTGTACTTCGAAGTCTTGACGAAGACGCACTTCGCATTGCGAAGCCTTTTTTAACTGCCATAGCTTTTGTGAAGGCATGTGGCAAAGCAATGTCATTTATACAAGAAGGTTGCCGGAGTAAACCATGAACCATGCAAGACGGAATTTTACATTTTGATGAACATGCTCTCAACAGCTATCTCTCCTTCAGACCGCTGGTGGAAGCGTTGAAAAAAAACATCCGGGAAGGTAATCCCGGTATGCAGAAGCTGTATGGCCAGGTGGTGGGACAGTTTGAATCACACCCCGAACTGATGGAACCCATTTCAGATCTCGCCATACTTTTTCCGCATACCGAACTGATCGAAGAACTGCTATCGGCTGTTTTTCCGCCCACCACCACCAATTTCATGTATGGCATTTCGCTGCCCTTTAAATTCGAAGCAGTGTATGTTTCCCCCGCCTTCAAAAAAAACCTCATCAAACCCGGCACTAATGAAATCATGGTACCAGAAAACCAGGTGGGGGTAAGCCTGAGCCAGGAGAAACTGAATGCCGCCTATGGTCTCATTCTAAAAAAATATATGGGCGTCAGCTCATCTGATGCTTACCGTTCTGTTTATCCGTATACCGAAGAGACCACCGGCCTCACCCGGTACATGGAACTCCGGCTCGATACCCGCTTTATTGATGTAAGACCGCTGGGCGAAATGCCCAAACTACCTGTCACTGTTATGGACCGGCAATCGAACCGGATGATGAAACTGGAAGAACTGGTGCACCTGATACCGCTTGACCAGTTTGTGTTTGAAGGGCTGGTGGTAATGCGTATCAACGATGTGACAGAACAGGCGGTTATCACCGAAATAAAAAACAAACTGCTGCATTTTGATGCTATGTCGGATATACAGGGCTATGCTGAATTGGAAACATTCATCCAGAGCCTTATCTGCATCAAAGGGCTGGGTATCGGCATCACTCCTTTCTTCAAGATCAACGGTCACTATGTATATTCAGACCTGCACAATGCCAACAGCATACTGTTCCGCAATATGCACTCGCTGGCGGAGAAAGACGAGATAAGCGACTACTGCAAGCTGCTGTTCCGCGACAATGACCAGCCCCTGCTTTTTGAAACACTGAATGAAGACAATCTTGCTGATGTGCAGTGCCTGCAATATTATCACCGGGAAGGCGCCCGCAGCCTCATTATATGTCCGTTGAAGCAGGGCAAAAACCTGATAGGCATGCTGGAGATTGTTTCCAAAGTGCCGGGGCAGCTAAAGCCCGCCCACATCACCCGGGTGGAGGGGGCCATTCCGTTGTTTACCCTTGGCCTGGAGAAAAGTCTGGAGCAACTGAACAATGAAGTGGACAAAGTGATCAAGAAAAAATTTACTGCCGTACAGCCTGCGGTGGAATGGAAATTCACCGAAGTGGCGCTGGATTATATCGTCAACCAGCATGAGAAAGAAGATGCACAGATACAGCGTATCACATTTGATGATGTGTGGCCGCTGTATGCAGCATTGGACATCCGCAATTCTTCCACTGAGCGGTCTGCTGCCATACAAAAAGATATGCTGGAACAGTTGGAGCTTGCCCAAAAAGTGGTGAAGAAAGCGCAGTCCCAGCTGAATTTTCCGCTGCTGCAGGAGCTGGAGTTCAAGATAGACCGCTTCATCGTGGCGGCATCCGATACGCTGCAGTCGGAAGAAGAGATGAGCATCAACGATTTTATGAAAACACAGGTGCAGTCTGTCTTTAACCACCTGCATGGCACGGAGCCTTCGCTGAAAAATGATATAGAACATTATTTTTCCTCCCTCGATCCCCAAACGGGTATGCTTTACCGGCACCGCAAAGAATACGAGGCCAGTGTGACCCGTATCAACGAAATGCTGTCCCGCTTTGTTGACAGGGAGCAGCTCTCGGCGCAAAAAGTGTACCCGCATTATTTTGAGCGCTATGTTACCGACGGGCTGGAGTTCAATATCTATATTGGCCAGTCTATCGCCCCCCGCAAAAAATTTGATGAGATATACCTGCACAACCTGAAGATGTGGCAACTGACCGTACTGGCCAAAGCAGCAAGAAAGACTCACCAGTTAGAAGCAGAGCTGAGCCATGCGCTGCGCACTACTCAGCTTATCCTTTCGTATAACCAGCCGCTGGCTGTTACCTTCCGCACCGAAGAAAGAAAATTTGATGTGGACGGCACTTACAATGTACGCTACGAGATTGTAAAGAAGCGGATTGACAAAGCGCATATCAAAGGCACTGATGAACGCATCACCCAGCCGGGTAAGATTGCCATTATCTACTCGCAGGCCAAAGATGCTGCGGAGTACACGGAGTACATTGAGTTCCTGCAAAACCAGGGCCTGTTGAAACCCGGCATTGAAAAACATGACCTCGAAGACCTGCAGGGTGTTTCGGGCCTGAAAGCGCTGCGGGTGGATGTGAATTTTGAAGAGGAACCAAAATCAGCCTCCAAAATTGAATTGTCCAATACTACTTCTAAAGATTTGCTTGGAAGGTGAAAATAACAAAGGAATATCTGACGAGTCTGATAGTATAAAGACAAAATATTTTTCTTAAACAAAAAAGCCGGTTTCTCAACCGGCTTCTTACTATTATGAATGTGTCAGACGCTCCGCTATCCGGCGGACGTCAGACACCGCTAAAATCTCCAGAATATACCCACCAGCGGTATCTTATCCTCACTGGAAATGGCATAGCTCACATTCAGCACAAAACGTTTTAGTGGTGCAAACCACAGGCCGGCACCATAGCCAGTCGCCATTTTGGATACGCTGTCATTCTTCACCCATACCCGGCCTACATCCACAAAAGCAAACATACCCATGGAAGCGGGGAACAGGTAGGTCTTCAGGTTGGCCCATTTCCAGCGCAGTTCTGTCTGGTTAAAAAACTTGGTATTGCCTGCAAACCTTTCCCTTCGGTAGCCCCGCAGGTCTTCATTGCTGCCGAGGTACTGCGCCTGGTAAAATTCAAAATTGTCGCCCATAGTAGCGCCGAATCCTGTGCGGTTGGCCCATACCAGCCAGTCTTTAGCCAGGCCGAGGTGAAAGGTAAATTCAGAGTTCAGCTGCGATAAATTATCATAGCTCTTGCTGTTGCCGCTCAGGTAGCGGAAGGAAGTATTCCATAAAATACCTTTGGAAGGCAATGCGATGTTATCCCTTGTATCCACATTCAGTATGACACGGGCGCCAAAATAGGCTTGTTTCTGGTTGATGGAAGAAGTAAGCCCCGGCGTTGGTGTCACTTCCACATTTCTTATTTTATTGAATTTATCAGTGGAGTCATAAGAATAGAACTGATAAGTGGGCCCTATCCAGAACATCACTTTTTGTGAGAAGCGGTGGCGCAGCAGCAGGGAAATATCGCCGAGGTCATACCGGATACGATAGAACTTGAACTTGTTGGGTTTTGTTTTATCATACACCGTGTTCATCCCATAACCAAAGAAGTTGGTGGTGTTATTGGGGCCTTTATAGTCAATTTCTGTGGTGAGGTCAGTATTGCGGCCGAATACACCGATGAATTCATTATTGTAGGTCAGCCTGAACGCCTTGGTTGAAAAAGAAAACAGGGTTTTCACCTGGTGCAGGGACTTGTACGGGGTTTTACGGAAACCATGCCGGAGGTATTTGAGTGTGGGGCCGATCATAAACCCGTCATCAGGGTTAAAACCAACTGTTGCAAAGAAAGCCTGATAGTTATATTTAAAATACAGCCTCTCGTAAGAATTCACCAGGGTGTCGTTGCGCATCCTGTTGTTGAAAGATCCTGTCGTTGTATTATTACCATCCCTCCTGTCATATGCTATTCCGCCATCCCCTTTTGAAGTATTTTCAAATGCATCGGCGCCGCCGCCGCCGATCAGGCGGGTCTTGATCCTGTCATTGGCCCCTGTCACCACAAACTTATCATCGCCGTCAAATCCATAAATCCGGACTTCCTTGGTAACTAAAGGGTCAAACTTTCTTTCATACATCTTGGTGGACAATGCGCCCTCTTTAGTTATCTTAAAAACCTCTACCAGCATACTGCCATCGTCATTGCGGGTGATGCTATACTGTTCATGCTTGTCGCTGCCGGTGATATTTACAATTGTGGAAAGGAAACGGTAATACTCCATTACATCGGCCACAATGAAATTGCGGCGGTCTTTCAGTGTCTGGGCGATCCTGGGGCCGGAAATATCTCTTATTTCCCTGGGCTGTTGGGCAATAGCCCTGTCTATCACATCATCTGTCATTTTGGACAGAAAGCTTTCAGCTTCTTTCTGCCAGTCCTGCTCTGTGAGCTGATTTAAAAAGAAGCGGTCAAGATTTCTTGCTGCAAAATTGAACCGGGCTATGTTTTTTGCCTTTGGTTTAAATCCTTCTAACTGCGGCACCAATGCCCGGCCCTTTATGAAGCCCGGCAGGATGCCCTGGTTAATATAGAAAGCCTGGTCCCTGTCTTTGGCAATAGGATAAAAAGTTTTGCCCTTGCCATTGTCCCATGCGCCCCAGCTCCACTGGTCTTCGTGACGGTCCAGATCCATCACAAACATATCGAGTATCCTCACCCGCAGCATAGCAAGCTGGTCCACATCATTATCGTTGTCATCTTCTAATTTCTCTGCCACTTCATCAGTGTCATACCCTTTTTTTACAGAATCAGGGAGCCTTTCTTCATACAGTACCAGCATGTTTTTAAATTCTTCCCGGTACTCTCCCAGTTTGGGATCATCCCCGATATACACCAACCGGGGATTACCGTGCGGCACACCGGCTGCTGCTGACAGCACCGACATGGATAATGCGGCATAGGGATAAGATGCGGACACCCCATCAGCCACCAGGTCGGCAGCAGCTTCGCTTTCCAGATTGGCCGGCAATGTTTTGCTGGTGATGTACTTGGTAATGGAGCGGATGACGTATTGCCGTCCGTCTGAGGCTTCGAACCGTAATGACTTGGTTTGCTTGCCGCCACCCCTTCTTACCGGTGTCAGCCCCCCTTTTTCTTTTGACAGGTTCAGGACAGGCACCGTGATGGGGGTATTCCATTCTTTGCGATAGTTGGTCCCCATCCAGTTGGCCCGGGAGCGGCTGGTATTGAAGTTGCCGCCTGCTGCGGTGGCTGAGTCTCCGCTTATCTGGGCATGGCTATGCAATACAGACAGCAGGAACGAAAGGACTAACAGTTGAAACATTCTCATGATTGCAGGTTTTGGTTTAGAAAAGCAGTATCTGTAACAGTTGGAAAAGATACGATTTTATAAAAATAATACAATAGGACTATACCATTTAGCGGTAATAAACTGAAAAACCCCTTTCATTAAAAGGCCGGCGGGCCCGGAATCCCTTATTCAAAATCATATTTTTTATCCTTATCAGGATACCGGAAAAAACTTTTGTGTAAATTGAACCCCTTTACAGGCTCCATTCACAGTGCCCGGCTGCAAGTACCTGCAGGGCCGGTCAGCCCTGCGGCGGGAGTATTATGCAACAAACATCAGCCCGGCCCAGGTCAGCGGCTAAAAAAGTGAGACACCTGCAATAACAGAACCCGGTAATGAAAAGATATTATCTATTGATTTCGCTGCTGCTGTTAATGCATCCCTGCCTGAAAGCCCAGAATGATACCCTCAGCCGGAGGATTGTACTGATTGGTGATGCCGGGCAACTTACCAATGGCCGCCACCCGGTGGTGGATGCCGTAAAGAAAAATATCCCGCTCGATAATAAGACCACGGTCGTATTCCTCGGAGATAACCTGTACAAAGCCGGCCTGCCCGATGAGCAGTACAAGACTTATTCGCAGGCAAGGGCCGTGCTGGATTCGCAGGTGTCCATTGCCGATGGCACCCCGGCCAATGTATATATGATCCCGGGCAACCACGACTGGGAGAACGGCGGTCGCGGCGGATACAATGCCATCCTGCGCCAGTCGTTGTATGTGGAATTTCTCGGGAAAAATAATGTAAAGTATCGGCCTGAAGACGGCTGCCCCGGCCCGGTGGAAATGGATCTCAGCAATGATGTTGTATTGGTTATGTTCGACAGCCAGTGGTGGCTGCACCCCCACGATAAACCCGAAATGGAATCAGACTGTAAATGCAAGACCAAGGAGGAACTGGTGGAACAGATAGGGGACATTATTACCCGCAACTCAAAAAAACTGGTTGTGCTGGCCTGCCATCATCCTTTTAAAAGCAACGGTATGCATGGCGGTTATTTTACCCTCAAGCAACATATTTTCCCGCTTACCGACCTCCGGAAAAATCTCTATATCCCCTTGCCACTGATCGGCTCTGCTTATCCTATTGCCCGCGGAGTATTCGGCACCCCGCAGGACCTCAGCCATCCTAATTACAGCAATATGGTCAATGATATCACGCAGGCTGTCAAAAGATCATCTCCTAATGTAGTATTTGTTTCCGGCCATGACCATAACCTGCAGCTGATCCAGGATGATGACTATAACTATGTGGTGAGTGGCGGTGGTTGCAAGCAGAACCGCACTTCCGGTAGCCGGAACAGCCTTTTTAATTCCACAGCGCAGGGTTTTGCCGTGATGGATATTTCAAGCAATAAGAGTGTGCAGGTAACATTTTATGAGGTAGCGGATTCTGTTAAGAAAAGTGAACCCTTTTCCATCCTCAACTTTTCCAAACTACCCATCACTTTTACCGACAGCAGTGAAAAAGTAACCGTAGAACCTACTATATACCCCGACAGTGTATCAGCTCCGGTTACCGGGAGCCTGCTGGCCGTGAAGGGACTGCGGAAATTTTTTATGGGGCAGAATTACCGGGAGGAATGGTCAATGCCTGTATCAATGAAGATATTTAACCTGCGCCGTGAAAGGGGGGGATTTAAAATAGAAAGCCTGGGTGGCGGAAAGCAGACCCGTTCTCTCCGCCTGAAAGATAAGGAAGGAAATGAGTGGGTACTGCGCAACCTGAACAAGAACCCATCACAAACCATCCCGGAACAGTACCGTGGCCCGATGGTGGATGACCTGGTGAAAGAGTTAAAATCTTCATCTTTCCCCTTTGGCGCTTTTATTGTACCCCACCTGGCTGCACCTCTCAATATCCCGACGGCAAAACCCGAATTGTTCTTTGTTCCCGATGACCCGGCACTGGAATTTTACCGCCCCCTTTTCTCTAATACCGTTTGTTTGCTGGAACAGCGCAATGCTTCATTCGACAGCAGCAAAACAAAATCAACGGCTGATATATTTTTCAAAAAGATGCTCGAAGACAATGATCACCTGCCCATGCAAGCCGAAGTGCTGAAGGCCCGGCTGCTGGATATACTGGTGGCTGACTACGACCGGCATTTCGACCAGTGGAGATGGGGTACCATTGATACCGGGAAGGGAAAATTGTATTACCCGGTACCACGGGACAGGGACCAGTCCTTCTTTTACTCCGATGGCAAGCTGCTGAAATTCCTGAGCGGCAGGGCCATGCCCTTCCTCAAGGGCTTCCGTTCCGATATCCCCAAAGTGGAATGGCTCGGGTATGTTGCCCGGGATTTTGACCGCATCTTTCTCACCGATCTTGATAATAATGAGTGGGAACAATCAGTGACCACCCTGCAACAAAAACTGAGCGATAGTGTGATCCGGAATGCTGTGCAGCATTTACCCCCCGAAATATTCCGTATTGACGGCGAAAAGATCATCGGAAAATTGATCAGCCGCAGGAATGCCATGATGGATGCCGCCATGAAATATTACCGGTTCATATCCAAAAAGGTCAATATTGTGGGCAGCAACCAGAAAGAATATTTCAAAGTGAGCAGTGTGGGAGACAAGCTGCAGGTACGGGTGTATGTCAAATCAAAAGGCAATGACACCAGTTTCATCATGTACGACCGGGTATTTGATCCTTCCGTCACCAAAGAGATCCGCCTGTACGGTTTGCATGATGAGGATGTGTTTGAAATTGAAGCATCAGCTTCCTCAAGAATCAAGCTCCGCATCATTGGTGGCCGCGGCATGGACACGTTTGATTTGAAGGGAAATGTAGAAGCCCTGTTGTATGATCTGAAGAGCACCGGCGGCGACTATTATATCAAAGACAGCAGTCATGCTAAAAAAAGATTCTCTGATGATCCACCGGTGAATGACAGGAGCCTGCTTGGTTTCAACTATAATACCAGCAAATTTCCCCAGTTTCATTTCAACTATAATTCCGATGATGGATTGATCATCGGCGCCGGTTTTTCCCGCCGCACCTATGGTTTCCGCAACCTGCCCTATGCCACCGACCAGAAACTATCGGCCACTTATGCTATTGACCGTGGCGCCCTGCGCCTGCAGTACAGGGGCGAGTTCAATCATATCACCCGCAACTTCGACCTGGTGCTAAAGGGGGATTTCTCTTCGCCCACACTGCAGAATTTCTTCGGGTATGGTAATAATTCAGCGATCAACAGCTCGCTGACCCACCGTTATTACCAAACCTTGTATAACTATTTCGAAGCTGAGTTATTGCTTCGTCGCCGGTACTTTGACAAATTCCACCTGATGCTGGGGCCTTATTTCTATCATTATTCAGCCAGTGTCAGCCGGAACATCAGCAATGTACTGGGCAAACCGCAGCAGGTCCGTTTAGATTCGGCCGCTGTCTATAGTAAAAAAAGTTATGCCGGCTTTAAAATAGCTGCCCTGGTGGATAACAGGAACAGGGAATTCTTCCCCACAAGGGGGATGCACTGGAAAAATGAATTGCTTGCCACCACCAAACTGAGCGGCGCTGAAGGGAAGTATGTGGCATTCACTTCGGATATGTCCATCTATGCCAGCCTGCGGGAACCTGCTAAATTAGTGGCGGTGCTGAAATTTGGCGGTGGCCGTATCTTTTCTAAAAGCTATGAATATTTCCAGGCCATGAGTATTGGCGCCAACAACGATTTGCCCGGCTTCCGCAAAAACAGATATACGGGCAAGTCTTCCCTGTATGGCGGGCTTGAGCTTAGGATGCAGCTTTTCAATGTGAACTCTTATATACTGCCCGGTCCCTTTGGCCTGGCGGTTTTTTATAATTCAGGAAGGGTATGGCAGCCCAATGATATTACAGGTTCCAAAAAATGGCATGGCGCTTATGGCTTCGGATTTTATTACCTCCCGTTCAACCTGTTTGCAATTTCTGCTTATGCCGGGTTCTCGGAGAACGAGAAAATGTTCAACTTTACGCTGGGCACCAAAATCAATCTTACCTTCTGACGGGTTCCCCCTGCACTGATGAGTGAAACTTTACAGCAGCACAAAAACCGTATTTACCCGGCAGCTTACTGGCTGCTGCCTGTGCTGCTGTTGTTGCTGGCAGATATATGGCTTGTGTTCATCAGTAAAAACAATATACCTGATGAAAAAATATTTCAGCTTATCGCCCCGCATATCAGCGAAGCGGGGACTTCGTTCATGAAAAAAATAACTTTCCTTGGCCATCATAGTTTCCTGATCCCTGCCAATCTTTCCCTTATCAGTTATTTTCTTTGCTGGAAGAAAGGGAAGACCTCCTGGCGGATTGCCGTGGCGGCGCTGAGCAGTCTCGGCCTGATGTCGCTGCTAAAAAATCTTTTTCAGCGGCAGCGGCCGGCTAACCCGCTGGTGGAAGGCATTACCAATTTCGGCTTCCCCAGCGGCCATGCTTTTATGAGTGTGGTGTTTTACGGACTGCTGGTATGGCTGGCCATTAAATACATCCGGAACAACCCTGCAAGAATTACCGTCATTGTATTATCCCTGCTGCTGATACTGCTGATCGGCTTCAGCCGTATTTATTTGCGGGTGCATTATGCCACAGATGTGGTGGGGGGGGTTGCTATCGGAACATGCTGGCTTTTTTTCTGTCTGTGGCTGACAGAAAAAATCAGTAACCGCCCTAAGCCATCCCTATAATTTGGGTTTGTATTCCACCCGCAATACAGTACTCTTGGAAGTAACACCTTCGTTGGAGATATACATATCCCCGTTATTCTTGAATGTAAGTCCTTCCGGCTGCGGAAAAAGTTTTTTGCCCAGTTCGGTCACCATCTCGGGGTTCCCATCCAGATCGGCAATCAGCAGTTGGTTGGCTGCGGAAGAAATGATAAACAGTTTTTTCAGTATAGGGTGTATGGCGGCTGCAGAAGGCTGAAACTTGGAGGTTTTATGCGGTGACATTTTTTTGATGGTGTCTGCATTAATCCGGAACACGGGGTCGTTCACAAACCCGATAGAGTCGGGATAAAAGGCAAAGGCGCTTACCTCCGCTTTGTTGTCCATCGCACAATTCTTGCACACAATTACCAGCGCTTTTCTTGCCGTATCCGCATACATGGTTTCAAAATCATTGGTGCCGCTGATTCCCACTTCTCCCACTTTTATGCCCCTCATCCTGGCGCTGTCTCTAATCACTTTGTATACTGTACCATTGCTTTCCAGCATATATGGCACACCATTATAAATGGCCACATCTTCAAAATCTCCTTTATCGAAAATTTTATATGGCGACGGTGGTTTAATATACAATGATGCCCTATCCAGGATAAACAGGCTTCCCTTCTCGTCATAATGCGCCAGGAATTCATCCCGTTCTGAATCCCAGGCCAGCCCGGAAATTTCCTTCAGTTTCAGGTCAAGTTTATATTCCTGTGCCTGTGAAAAATTATAACCCGGAGGTGATTTTATCATCTTTGTCTTCCGTTTACATCCGGCAGTCACAACCAGCAACAAAAGAACCGGGAGCAGCTTATTGGCCCATGCGCTGAAATTAAAAAAACTCATTCGGCTGATTTTGGTTTAAATTTATCAAAAGTTATCTTTATAGCATGACGGAAAACCAATTACTTGTTTTGCAGGAAGCCCAGGCCTTAGTAACCGGTCTCCTTTCAAACAAGCTCAGTAAAAATATAAAGTTTCACACATTACAGCACACCCAGGAGGTGGTGGCTGCCTGCCAGGTTATTGCAGACTACCTGCGGGTGGGCGATGAGGACCGGTTTGCCCTGTACCTCGCTGCCTGGTTTCATGATACGGGCTATACCAGCGGCAGCGGCACGGGCCATGAGGCTGTCAGCATCCGGCTGGCCGATGAGTTTATGGGCAGCCGCCCCATCAGCGATGAAATAAAGAATAAAGTAAGGAGCTGCATCAATGCCACCCGGATGCCTCAGACACCGGAGGGGCCCCTCGAACAGATCATCTGCGATGCGGATCTTTTCCACCTCGGCACCGATGCTTTTGATGAAAAGAACAAACTGCTGCGGCAGGAGCTGAACACTTTTGGCGATAACGATGTGTCGAAAAAAGACTGGCGCAAAATAAATATCCGTTTCCTGGAACGACATGAATATTTTACTTCCTACGGTAAAGAAAAACTGCAGCCGGTGAAGGACCAGCACCTGGCTGAAATGCTGGAAAAAGAAGATAAAAAGCATGAAACCATGAAACCAGAAAAAAAAGTGAAAGACAAAGACAAGGATAAACAAAAAGATAAGGGCAAAGACAGTGCCGAGGCAGCTGCTGCGGAAGAAGCGAAAAGAAAAAGAGAGAAAGAGAAAGAAGCAGACCGGAGCATCGCCACGGTGTTCCGCATCATGGCGCAGAACCATTCGGCGCTGAGCCAGATGGCCGATTCCAAAGCCAATATCCTTATCTCTGTCTGCTCTATCATTCTCTCATTGCTGATTGGCAGCCTGATCGAGAAACTGCAGACCGACACCTACCTGCAGATGCCGATGGGTGTTATTTCCACGGTATGTGTCACCACTATCATTTTCGGTATCCTTGCCACCAGGCCCAATGTGTCTCAGGGCACTTTTTCACGGGACGATATCGCCCAGAAAAGGGCCAACCTGTTATTCTTCGGCAATTTTCATGGCATGAGCCTGCCGGATTATAACTGGGGAATGACGGAAATGCTGGGGGATAAAGAGTACATGAATAATAGTATGATCAAGGATAATTATTTTCTTGGCGTGGTGCTGGCAAAAAAGTACAGGTATCTCCGCATCGCCTATAATATTTTCATGTACGGGCTGATATTGACGGTGATCGCATTTGCCGTTTCTTTATTATTGCCGCAGGCCACAGAAGTATATACAGCCGGATAAATTTTTCTCCCGCAGCATTCGTTGAGAACGCAGAGAAAAATATTGATACTGCTCTGCGAACCCAGCGTTCTCTGTCCGAAGGACTCCTTCGGAGCGTGGTGCTTTCTACTTCGGCAAATGTGCTATCAGCTCCACTTCCAGCCTTGCATCATACATGAACAGTCTCGGCACCTGCACCCAGGTGGCAGCGGGAAAATCGCCTTTGTAAAAGAATTTACGGGCCTCGTTAAATTTCTTCATCGCTTCTATGTCGGTGGTATAGAGGTTTTCCTTCACCACGTTCTGGAAGCTGGCGCCAAAACTTCTCAGCGATCTTTCCAGTGCCCTGTACACATTGGTGATACCCTCCGGTGTTACATCCCGGGCCACAGCCCCTGAAATGTACAGCACATTGTCCACCTTCACCACCTGCACATAACCGGCGCCGGTATCCTGTTTGTTGGGGTTGTCAAAATGCCATTTTTCTTTTTTGATATCGGGATTCTGCGCACAGATGGTAAGCAGAAATGCTACCTGAAAGAGGGTGATGAGACCTATCGCTTTTCTCATAAAAAATAGTTTGATACGAATATAGACGAGAAGGAAGTTAAGAAAGGTTAAAAATGGTGAATGGTCGATCGGAAAGGTGAATGAGCGGACGACCAGCACGCCATTGCCAATTGCCTATTGCCCATTGCCTGTTGTCAGTTCATTCCTCCCAGCATCTCCTCCAGTTTCATCAGCAGTTCTGTTTTGGTGATGGGCACTCCCATTATTTTATTGTAGCCCCTGGCATCCACATAATAAACGTCCCGGATGATCCTGATAAGCTGACCGTTGTTGATCTCGGGGATCAGCACTTTGTCGAAGTTTTTAATAATATCACCGAGGTTTTTCGGGAAGGGGCGAACATAGCGGAGATGTGCATGGCTGACTGCATGACCTTTTGCCTGCAATTCTGTACAGGCGCTTTTAATGGCGCCATAAGTGCTGCCCCAACCCAATACTAAAATTTTCCCTTTCTCAGGACCGCTGTCTAATTTTTGTTCAGGAATATAATCGGCAATCATATCCACCTTGGCCTGTCTTGTTTTTACCATGTGCTGATGATTCTCGGGTTCATAACTTATATTACCTGTCACATCCTCCTTTTCCAGTCCCCCGATGCGGTGCTCCAGCCCCGCTGCGCCGGGTACTGCCCAGGGCCTGGCTAATTTTTCATCCCGTTGATAGGGCATATATTTTTCTTCTCCGTCACCCAGGCCTTTCTTAAATGCCACTTTTATTTCTGCCAGGTCTTTTGACTGCGGATACTTCCACGGCTCAGCGCCATTGGCAATATATCCGTCGCTTAAAAAAATAACCGGCGTCATGTGCTGCACCGAAATCCTTGCCGCTTCATATACTGCACTGAAACAATCACCCGGTGTAGATGCTGATATAACAGGCATCGGGCATTCTCCATTTCTGCCATAGTATGCCTGCAGCAAATCTGACTGTTCTGTTTTTGTAGGTAACCCGGTGGAAGGGCCGCCCCGCTGAATATCTATAATAAGAAGCGGGATTTCCAGCATGACTGCCAGACCCATGGCTTCCCCTTTTAATGCCATACCCGGGCCGGAGGTGGTTGTAACGCCAAGACTTCCCCCATAAGCAGCCCCGATAGCAGAAGTAATCGCCGCAATCTCATCTTCGGCCTGGAAAGTACGGACACCGAAATTTTTATACCTGGCAAGGTCATGAAGTATATCTGATGCCGGTGTGATAGGATATGAGCCGAGAAACAATGGCAGGCCGCTTTTTTGCGAAGCAGCAATCAATCCGTATGCTACAGCCTGGTTACCCATAATGGAACGGTAAGAACCCGGTTCCATTTTTGCCTTTTCAACTTTATACGTAGTGGTGAAAGTTTCAGTGGTATCCCCGTAATTATAACCGGCCTGCAATACTTTTATATTACTGTTCAGAATATCATCTTTCTTCCCGAATTTTTCTTTTAAAAACTGGATAGTGCTTGCCATATCCCGGTTGTACATGAAATAAAGGAAACCCAGCACAAACATATTTTTGGCCCTGTCCTTTTCCTTCATACTCATCGTAAATTCCTTCAATGCTTCCCTCGTCATCTTAGTGACATCCATCTTTATCACTTCGTAATTATCAAGGCTCCCGTTTTCCAGCGGGTTTTCTCCATCGGGATAATTGGCCAGCCGCAGATTTTTGGCATCAAACCCATCCACGTTGGCAATAATTTTTCCGCCTTTTTTAATTACAGTAAGGTTTGTTTTAAGTGCTGCCGCATTCATGGCCACCAGCACATCGCAGGCATCGCCGGGGGTAAACACCCTGTCACTCGAAAAGCGCAGTTGATAGCCGCTCACACCGGGCAGGGTTCCTATCGGCGCCCGTATCTCTGCCGGAAAATCCGGGAAAGTGGCCAGGTCAATACCTAATAAAGCCGTGTTATTGGTAAACTGGGAGCCGGTTAACTGCATACCATCGCCGCTGTCGCCGGCAAATTTGATAACCACATCCTGTAATATTTCCTGCTTACGGGCCATAATCTTTACAATTATTCTGCGAATTTAAAACAAGTTAGGTTTGGTTGATAAATTGATTTTTAGGGTAAAGTCTTTCGGATGGCCTCCATTTGATTAACAATTTTTATATTGCCCTTATAAATTCTGTTATGATGAAAGATTTGAGGCTGCTGCTTATTACCGGCCTGCTGTTGCCCGGATTACTGCCGGCCCAGGCTGATGAAGACATCTACGAAGCCAACCGGCTGAAAAAGGTTTTTACCGAAGACAGGGTGGCTGCCACCCTCGTGGAGGAAGAATTCAGTTTTGACAAAGGCCGGAGCGATGACAAACTGCCCGTGGTAACCGCTACCCGCAACATCGGCATCAATTTTCTCTCCCTCCGGGAAAGCGCCGGCATCCAGTATTATGATTTTTACAACTCCTTCTGCAAGATCACTTCCTTCAAACAATTGGAAAAGATGAAAGGGATGTTCGGCGTAAAGAAGAACTATAACGTGGGCTATGCCATTGACCGCTCCGCCAGTTCCAGCGATTTCTTTTCAGACGACAGCCGGGTAAAGTACTTCAACATCCGCTTCAGCGGTTATGGCGATGCCACCCGGGTGGAGACCGAGAAAAAATATTTCGACAGCAAGTACCTCACTTCCGTTTATTTCCATAGTTTTTATCCGGCCAAAGAAAAGATCATCCGCATCAAAGTGCCCGACTGGCTGCAATTAGACATCCGGGAATTCAATTTTGAAGGATACAAAGTGACCAAACAAAAAACTACGGAGAAAGGCGCAACGGTCTATAGTTTCAAACTCCAGAACATAGAAGCAGTGAAGAACGAGAGCAGGGCCATCGGCATGGCTTACCAGTTTCCTCACCTGGTGCTGGTGGTCAGGTCATTCAGCAATGATGGTAAAACGGAAAAAGGTTTTGCTGATGTCGGCGACCTGTACAACTGGTACCGGTACCTCTATAAAAAATCGGTGAACAAACCTGACGAACTTAAATCCAAAGTAACTGAACTGACAAAAGGCAGGGCTACCGATATTGATAAAGTGAAGTCCATTTTCTACTGGGTGCAGGACAATATCCGCTACATCGCTTTTGAAGACGGGCTGGCGGGTTTCATCCCTGCCACGTCACAGGATGTGTTCAAATCCAAATACGGCGACTGCAAAGGCATGGCCAACCTGATCACCGAAATGCTCAAACTGGCCGGCCTTGATGCCTACATGACATGGATCGGCACAAGGCATATTCCCTATGATTACACACTTCCGTCGCTGGCAGTGGACAATCACTGCATCAGCACCGTGGTTATCGGCGGCAAGGAATATTTTCTTGACGGCACGGAGAAATACATCCCCTTTGGCGACTATGCCTGGCGCATACAGGGCAAAGAAGTGCTGATAGGCAAAGGAGATAAATACGACGTAAAGAAAGTGCCGCTGATGGATATTGACAAAAGCAAGCTGCTCACACAAACCAGTTTCCAGCTAAAAGACAATGTGCTGAAGGGGCATGTAAAAACAACCCTTACCGGGGAGCAACGCACCCGTTTTCACCAATACTACCACGACCTGCCTGCAGACGATAAGAAAAAAGTGATCCAGCGCTTTTTGGAATTTGGCAATAAAAACCTGGCGGTGACCAATGTAAAAACTTCTGACCTGAATAACCGGGAGATACCCGTGGTGGTGGAAGGCGATATTGATCTCAGCAATTATATCATCACCGAAGACAAAGAAATTTATGTGGGCATTGACTTTTTTCCGGAAGACCTGCGGGGCATTATCCCGGACAAAGACCGCCAGCAGGACTATGCCCTCAGCTCTGCCTATGTATCGCAGGATGAAACAGAACTGGTATTACCGGCGGGATATAAAGTGGTCTCACTGCCCGGCTCTATTGATGAAAAAACGGCGGACTATGCCGTGAATGCCTCCTACAGCAGCAAAGACAACAAGATCATTTTCAAAAAGACACTGTCCTTTCCCAATGGCCGCATTCGCAGGGCGGATTTTGAGAACTGGAAAAAGTTCACGAATAAGCTGAAGGATTTTAACAGTAACCTTATTTTAATTAAGAAGCCATGATCTCACGCAAAGCCGCAAAGGAGCAAAGACGCAATGTTTTATTTCCTTTTGATACAACCTTTGCGTCTTATTTACTTAGCGTCTTTGCGTGAAACAAAAAAAGTGAGTTATGAGAAAATTGTTTTTATTATTTGCAACTGCCGTTCTTTCCAATTCCGTCTTTGCCCAGGAAGATGACGATACTTTTTCACCATCAAAACTCGAAAGCATCGCCAAAAATATGAAGCAGGTGTGGGACGATGCCGATCCTGACTTTAGTGTAACCGCTGCCCCCGATAAATGGAAAGAAGAAAGCGGTGTCATCATTGCGCAAAAGACAAGATTTTCTTTTGATAAAGACGCCAATAAGCTCGCTGTGTACGAGATCACCCGCCGCCGCATCAAACTCAATGACCGGGATGCGGTGAACTCTTACTCCTCGGTGTATTTTCGCATCGGCTCCTCCAATGACGGCGCCGGTATAAAGATCATCAAGGCCAATGGCGCGGTACAGGATGTATCGCTGCGCAATGCCGTATATGTAGAAGACAATGATGATATTCCCGCCACTTTCACCCCTTATATCGGCAAAGCCAGCACCTACTATGATAAAAGCAAGAGCCGGGTGCTATTTTACAAAGTGGCCATCCCCGATCTTGACCCCGGCGACATTATAGACTACGGCACCATCTTCTACGACGACAATACGGTGAAGAAGATGAACTATATCGAATTTGACCCCATCTATTTTGTCTGTACAAGGGAATACCCGGTGCTGAGCCAGAAATTTGAGATCGACACCGATAACAATTCATTTGTTAATTCTAAGTCCAGCATGGGCGCCCCGCTTTTCAAAGAAACAGGCAATAGCAATGCCGAGTACAGTTGGGAAGACCGCAGCCGTGAAAAACTGAAAGATACCCGTTGGGTGAACAGCCTGGCGGAACTGCCCATGGTGAAGTTCCAGATCGTTTTCTCCAGGAGTGAGAACCGTTCTGATCTTTTTATCGGCGACAGGGGAGAACTGAAACAGAACATCAGCCCGGAAGAACTGGCGAAGAAGATGAATAACCTGTACAACCGGCTGGATGGCTCTTATTATTATACCATGGCAAAAGCTTACCTGAAACAGATCGGTTATGCCGACCTGCGGGAAGAAGATTTCATACAAAAAGTATATTATATACTCCGCCACATGGCGCATTACCGGGCCAATGGTTATTCGAGTGAGTTGTTTGCCTCCTGTTTGACGCAATGCCTGGACCTGAAAAAGATCCCCTATGAACTGGTGGTAACCACCCCGCTCACCCTCACCAAACCGGAAAACATCATCTTCCGCACCGAACCGGAATGGATGGTAAAGGTGAAGGATAAGTACATCTTTAACGCTACTATATTCTCCAACCCCTTTGATTTCCGGGAAGAATACCTGAACACGCCGGCTTATATCATTTCGCTGGGCAAGAACCCAACAGCGACTGCTGTTACACTGCCTGCCAGCAAACCGGAGGATAATGTGACCACCAATACGATCAGTGCCACCATAGATACAGCCAACCGCAGCATATCTGTTGTTCACCAGAAAGCTGTAACAGGCATGAGCAAGAAATTCTATAACGTACAGGCCTTGATACACACGGCTGCATTGGATGATGACCACCGCAGCTACGGCGGCGAAGATGATGTGCGTGGCGGTATGAAAGGCACGGCGCTGGAAAGCTATGAGGACAAACTGCGGGAGCGAAAAAAAGAAGACAAGACCCGCAAGCTGGAATACATGAAGGCGGCACTCAAGGATGATTATGACAATATCAGCAGCTATTCCGAATTCATACTTAACGCTGACGGCCGCACCTGGCGCAAACAGGAACTGAGCTACACGAACAAATTTGAACTAAGTGATATGGTGAAGATAGCCGGCGACAACTTGCTGGTATCGGTACCCGGTCTTATGGGCGACCAGTTATTGGTGTCGCAGGATGAAAGGAAAAGAGAAATGGATGCCTGGATGAATTTTCCCCGCAGCCTTCGTAACATTATCAACTTTACCATACCCGCCGGGTATAAAGTAGTGGGGGTGCAGAACCTGAACATGAATATTGATAATGAGACCGGCACTTTTGCCGTACAGGCCAATGTGGAAGGCAGTAACCTCAACATACTGGTAAAAAAGATCTATAAGAACGCCGTAGTGAAAAAAGAGAACTGGCCGAAATTCCTGGAGATGCTGGATGCAGCTTTTAATTTTTCGCAGAAGAAGGTGCTTTTAAAGAAGATGTGATTTCTTTAAAAAGGAAGCAGCTCATTAATTACTCCCATACTTTTTCGTTGTAACCCTTTCTTTAACTGAAGATAGCTGATACGGCGGGCGGAACCCCGCAACCTGTAGTACAATGCCCCTCTGTAAATCTCTGTTTGCATTTTCTCCTTTTCCGGAAATTGCCAGGCATTTTGCCAGTCTGCCATAGCAATCTGGTATTTCGGGTTCCAGTATTTAAGTAATATCATTTGCACAGTTTTGTATTGAAAATTAAGGCTTTTCTGTGCAAGGAGTGTCGTATATTTAAGTGTTAGTGGCAATTCACAGACAACCTTCGACCATGAGAATAATTTTAATAGTTTCTCTCTTTCTCAGTTTTTGTTTTAGTGGACAA